>NZ_JCAUBA010000005.1:0-350637 GCF_059692235.1 Paenibacillus sp. J2R1T-4
ACGTGTTACTCACCCGTCCGCCGCTAACCATTCCCGAAGGAATGATCCGCTCGACTTGCATGTATTAGGCACGCCGCCAGCGTTCGTCCTGAGCCAGGATCAAACTCTCCATAAAGGTAGAAATTTGACTTGCTCTTAAAACGAGTCTAGCTTGTTTTTGGCCATATGGCCGTTAAAACTTGCACGTTCGTTGTTCAGTTTTCAAGGAACAATCTCGTTCCCGGCGTGTATCTCTCTCGGCCGGAATACAAATGTAACACGGACAACCTATGGTTTGCAAGTGGAAAAATATTACTATGAAAGTAGAGTCATATACTTAATAGAAAAACCCTGCGCAGTTCCTTGTCAAAGCAACCATTCAGAGCCCTATCAATCAAATCTATTCAAATTACTATGCTCAAACACATAAGGAGCAGATGCATACGACTATGCTCTGCTCCTTCGCTCTTACTTGATCCTACTCTTTCACTTCCGACCACTCGAGCAGAGTCACACTGTGGGAGGGTAGAAAATAGCTTGTATCCTGCCCCACTGCAACTATGCGCTTCTCCCGCAGATCAAGACGGTGATCATCATCTACCGTGTAGATGCGAAGCTCGATAGAGGTTTCCTGTCCATCGAAGGCAATCGAGTGCAGACGCGCATTGCCGCCGTAGCTGCTGATCAGCGCAGCACCGCCGCCGGCATCGTTCAAGCCGGCCAGGCACGTAACCTTGGACGCTTTCTCGTCCACGATCGTTTTTACTCGCGACGCATGCTTCGTCATCCGTTGGAATGCTTTGAAGGTGTAGTACGTCTTCTGCGGAACACCATGATAATCGAAGAGACCGCAGAACAAGGCAGTTGGCTGCCCGTCGTAATAGTTGGCCGCGTCGACCGGACAATCCTGAAGCAAGGTCAGCACGGTAGCGGTGTACGCCGCACCGACTGCATTCTTTTGCCGATCGAAGTTGCTCTTGCGTACATATTCATTGCCTCTCGCCCATATCTTCGTGAAATCAGACTCGAGGTAATTCCACTCGTTCAGATGGCTCTCGGTAGCCGTATAACCGTGTCGATCTAGCTCAGATCTGACGTGGTGCGCATGCTCGACAATTTTATACGGATCGGCTGTATATGTGTGCCAGGTGAAGAAATCAATCGGCAAGCTTCTCTCTTGGCAATAATCCAGAAAGCCAGTCAAGAAGGGCAGCTTTGGCCTCGCCGCCGCATAGCCGCCTACTTTGAGATTTGAATTGTATGCTTTGATGGCAGTAACCGTTGCTTCATACAATTCGTAGAGCTGTAATGGAGTACCCGACCACATCCGCTCATCCAGATCCGGTTCATTCCACACTTCCCAATAGTCAATATTATAGTTGAAGCCGTCCGCCCAGCCATCATTATAATGACGTATAATATTCACGCAAATTTGCGTCCATTTCTCATAGTCCTCAGGAGGGTGCACATAATATTTCTTCTTCGTATGTTCAATGCTTTCGCCGAGACGGTATACGATCTTCGCGCCAGTTTCCAATATAGTCTGGAGATACTCATCGGTTCGCGAGAAATCATAGTTGGCCGGATCCGCCGCATCCTTACTGAAATCCGGAAATATGGTGTGGATGTCTACCTCCCAAGCATGAGGCCAATTCGGATCATGAATACGAACGAGTGGAATTTCCGCTTCACGGAAGTAATCCGACACATCGATAAGGGAACCGTAACAGACCGGCCCGTTGTTCACGCCGTGAAGTGCTTTTATAGTTCCAGCGGGTTCACCAAGCTTTATTTGTATATCAACCATTAACATTGCCTCCTGTTCTTTTGAAAAAAATTATCCTTTATGAGCAGCTTGATTGTCGCGGAATTCCTGTGGTGTCATGGTAAATTCCTTCTTGAACACCTTAATGAAATAAGGAGTGTTCAGATAGCCGACCTCTGTTGTGATTTCATAAATTCTAAGCTCGCTGTTCTTGAGCAAATGAACGGCTTTCTCCATCCTTACTCGGTGCAAATAATCCTTAATCCCTTCCTTGGTCTCCAGCTTGAATACTTTGGACAAATAAACGGGATGAAGATTCACTTGATCGGCAAGAATATGAAGGGATACGTCTTCCGATAGATGATCGTGAATATAATCTTTGACCTGATTCACCACGAATGTCCTGGAATGGCGAATTTCCTCTGTGTTCCCGCTAGCAAGCTTCACGCATAAACCAACTGCCCATTCCTTCATCCGCTTGACAGAAAGCAGCGTACCGAGCTCCGGAATCCCGTCTTTCTCTCCAATTCGTTCAAACAACTGGGCCAGTGTCTCTCCATTAACATGTGCGTACCGATAGCAGGCAGATGCGAGCGTGTGGTACATCTCCGCTAACAGCTCCGGGGAATCATTCCATGCGTGATCGAGCTCATCCGACACGGAGGCAAGCTTCAGACCTGCTTCCTCCCATCGACCCGCTTCAAACAAATGAATAATCGATGGGGGCTCGTGCAGCGTCTTTAAAGTTGGGATATATTGCTCCTCAACGGGATCATTCACGTTCATGAGCAGACCGACATCTTTGCCGATTCGGCGGCGCATCGTTTTGACGGTGGATTGATAACCCGCTGATAACTCATCAGGGAAGGCAAGTCTATTCCCAATAACAATGGAGATGTCCCCCTGCAAGTACCGCAGAACATTATATTGAAGCTGGCTGCATAACCGGGGCAGCAGCTCATTGCCATCCTCTGCCGCTTCACTTTCCTTCAACATCAATGCCAGAAACAAATAATCATATCGATCCCTGCAGGACCAAAGCTCAAAGTACAGACCAAGTGTTTCTTCAGCCATATTCAGAATCGAATATTCCATAAGCAGACGATCACGGTGATTGTATTGGGAGAAATGACCTTCCAACCGAATCAGTACAGGAACGACCGGATCTCCAATTGTGAAAGGGGCATCGATAAGCGGTAAACTATCTTTGGCATCCAACCTGCCCCCTTCCAGAAGATTAGCCAGGTATTCTGCTTTCAGTGCAGGCTGATGCTCCTTCAACAGCTGAGTTGTTCTTTGAAAGGAGGCTGCTTCCTCCCATTCCACTTTCAGCTTCCGAATCACCTTTGCGATGGATTCGGTCAAGCTCTCATCGCTTACCGGCTTCAATAAATAGTCAGATGCGTTCAGTTGGAGCGCACGTTTGGCATAGTCGAACTCTGCATAACCTGTCAACAGGATAATCTCTGTCTGCCTTGAGAATTTACGAATTTGTTCGATCAATTGAATCCCATCCATACCAGGCATTCGGATATCGGTAATCACAATGTCGATTACATGTCGTTTGACTAACTCCAGCGCTTCCCGCCCCGAATAGGCGCATAATACCTCTTCGATGTCATAGTCAGACCAAGGGAAAGTATGTGCAAGGGCATCTACAACAGAAGGCTCATCATCCACGATTAACAGTTGAAACATTGGACTTCTCCTCCTCTCCGGTACGCATTACGATCATTGCCCGAACGCCGCCTTCCTTCCCATGTGAGAAGAAAAGACCCGTCCCATTTCCAAAAGTCAATTTAATTCGTTGGTTCACATTCCACAGTCCGAATCCGAAACCGCCTTCCCCCTCGTTCTCATTCCGGTTTACTGCAAGCTGTACCGAAGCGAGTCTCTCAGGATCCATACCTAAACCATTATCCTCAACATAGAGACGGTACTCTCCGTTCTCGATTTCCCCATAAATCCGTACATGGCCCTTCCCGTCTTTAGGCTCAATTCCATGCAAGATAGCATTCTCTACCAGCGGCTGCAATAACAGACGGGGGATACTAATCCTTTTCATCTCTTCAGGAACATCAATATCATAGGTGATTCTGCGCATGCGCAAGTTCTGAATTTCAAGATAATTGACGATGACCGAGAGCTCTTCGGCCAGGGTTGCGGTCTGATTCCCCAGCCTGGTCGTATAGCGGAAATACTCACCCAAATTCAGAGACATCGCAACAACGGCTTCTTCGTCTCCCATACGGGCCATATTTTTAATAAAGAACAGACAATTGTACAGAAAATGGGGATTGATCTGCGATTGCAGCTGTTTCAATACTGCCTCTCGGGAGCGTAGCTGTTCCACCATCACTTTTCCAAGCAAATCTTGAATTTCCTCTGTCATCTCGTTAAACCGATCGAAGAGATAAGCAAATTCTGTTCCTCCGTTCAGCTTAACTCTGGAAGCATAATCACCCCGCTTAATCCTCTGCACATGCCGGATCAAAGCAAGAATAGGCACCTGCACATTGCGATACAGCATATACGACGCCAATACGCTAAGAAGCAGCAAAAGAATCGTTGAGCCATAGAACAGATTGCGGGTTTTCGTTACAGGGGACAAAATTTCTTCCATCGGCACCGAGTCTACCAAATACCAACCGAGACTTTCCATTTGAATGTAGCTCGCTAACGATTGCCTGCCATTCATCTCTACTTCAAAATGGGTTCGGGATGACTCCATCTTCTGGTTGTTCAACTGTCTGATGAGGTCCTCTGAGCTTGTACGGTTCAATGACCGATTGGCGATAATGCCGTACTGAGGATGATAAATGAAAGGATCCCCTTGTCCATCCACTTTGTATTGATCTAACATATTTTGTAAGTAATAGGGCAGAAACGTAGTTTTAATAATCAACTTAGCGGCTGACGGATTCTCAAAGGCTGTTATCGGATGCACCGAATACCACACGAACTCCGGGTTCTTGGCCCTCCCATTCACTTGGTCGGAATAATGCCACCCCTTGGTGATCTCACTAACAAGATTCCCATCATTGAAATCGAAGGTAGAATTGGAAGTGGAGATGACTTCCTTAGTTAATCTCGAGTAGACCGTAATGTCCGTCATCCAACCATTAATGCCAGATTGCAGGGTGATATTGTCCAGAATCATCCGCATCAGCCGCTGACGATCGAAGTTCAAGCCGGATTGATACTGGAACTCCAGCTCTCGTACCGCTGCGTCATTCGACATAGCGATCGAGTTAATCGAGATTTGCTCGATCTTCTCCTCCATCTGTTGATGAAGAAACCGCAGCTGATTCACGTTGTTTTTCTTCATTTCTTCTTCAATGACCACGACCGCAGTCTGATTCGATATAGCGAAAATTAAGACGACAGGCACAAGCACGCCCATAATCATAATGACGATTTTGGTAAAGATCGTAACCTTCTTGTCCATACGCTCTCACCTTTCCTCACGATGTTCTACAACTGGATGCCCATATAGCCTTCTTCGTGAGGGGGCAGATTCCTGCCGTGACAAGAATAAAAGGCTGAACAAAGGGGGCTTCTCGTCTTGACGAAGTCCCCTTTGCCGTTATGCTATTTTTTGGTAACGCTCTTGTACCACTCGTTCACTTCCTTGGTGATGGCATCGCCGCCTTGCGCTTTCCAATCTGTTATGAACTTATCGTAAGCCTCAATCGGCTCATTCCCGAAAACAATTTTACTGAACACTTCCATCTCCAGCTTGTTCAAGTAGTCGCCTTTGTCCATCATCGTCGTTGTAGACCCGCCTGTGAAAGCATTCATGACCCGGTTCTGACGTTGGTTCCATACATTGCTCGAGGACTTGATCTCAATCGGTGGAGCCAGCTGCGACCAATATTGCTCATAAGGCGTCTGAGGCTTGCCATTCTTCGCCAGGTTAACGAGCGCCTGGATGTTCTGTGATGGAATCCTTGGTCCTTGACCCATCAGTAAGCTGTAGAAGAACACCCGAACGCCGCCGCCCGGAATTTTTTTGAGGTCTGTGGTCACCTTCCCGTCCACAATGTCCCAATCGTATCCTTTGGACCAACCGTTCTCATATTCGCTGCCTGCTTTGGGATCCGCAATGTTGTCGAACAGGAAATTTCCATATTTGAAGAAAACTTCCGGGTTCTTCATTTCTTTATTGATGAAGATGGCTCCAGCATAAGGATGTGTTGCAAAATGCATACTCTTGCCATTAGCCCCTACAGGCAGCTGGTACGTCGCAAGCTCTGCACTCGGATTGTTCTTGGTTAAGTCACCCATCGGCCAAGCCTCAGACCAATATGGACCTGTGAAACTTCCCGCTCTTCCAGCGGATACATAGGAACCTGCCTTAGCTTCATCCCAGACCGGCGCTTCCATCGGAATATAGCCTTTTGCTACCCAGCTCTTAAGCTTGGCTAACCCTTCCTTGACACCAGGCTGCACAGAACCGTAGACAAGACTTCCATCGGCGCCCTTCAACCAAGCTCCTGGTATGGAACCGTATGCTCCGAAGAGCCAGCTTACTCCAAAGTGATTGCCATACGACTTCTTAAAGCCGACTGATAGGCCAAAGGTGTTCTTCTGCCCATCTCCATCCGGATCCTGATTCGTGAACGCATCGAGTACTTTCTCGTACTCGTCGATCGTCTTCGGCTGCTGCAAGTTCAGCTTCTTCATCCAGTCATCTCGAACCCACATGACCGGATCATTGTTATAGTCATAGTCGAGAGCAGGAATACCGTAGCGTTTCCCATCCCTGGAGAACTCATACCATACCGTCGGGTCCTCATTCATAGCTTTTTTCCACGTGTCACTGGCGTACTTGTCGAACAAAGGCCCTGCTTCCTGGAAGCGGCCTGACTCGATCAAGAGCCTTGCCATTTCCCCTGTAGCATGTACGATATCGGGCATAGGCTCATTGGCAGAAAGAGCAAGCTTCAGCTTCGTGTCGTAAGCGCTGTTCGTATTGACGACTGACCATAAGCTCTTGATCTCAATCCCGAGTGTTTCTTTCGCCCACCGAGTGTGTACGTTGTCCTCGATTGTCTCACCGTTCTTGAATGTAGCTGCACTCGGCACTCCTCTTACGGTTGTAATCGTTACGGGCGGGTCGAATTTTCCGTTCACCACATTTGGAGTTGGTGATGCCTCAGTCTTCCCGTTGCCGCTGTCTGACGAGCAGCCGATCGATGTCCCTGCCAAAGCAACGGTTAGGGTTGCCACAATTAATCTCTTCGTTTTTAAACGCACGTGCTCTCCCCCTGAACTTGTATTGTTGACTTACACTCAAATCGTAAAGGATTCATCAGACCAGGGAAATAACACATTGTTAACTCTCCATGTTGCATTATTAACATTCCATACTGTTCTTCACATCGTCTTTATAAAACATCATCCCGTGTTAAGAAAACGGTATATTTCCGCACCTCTCGCTATGCTAGAATGTTGTCGTCAGCCAATGCGTCCTAGAGAGAGGTGTACCAAATGAAGTCTACAACACATACGGGGACAGCGCTCGAACCAAGAGTGAAAAAGAAGCTGCTATACAGATTGCACCGAACATGGCCCTTCCATCTGATGCTTCTGCCCGCCGTTATTCTTGCCTTATTATTCCATTATTTGCCGATGTTCGGGGTCGTCATTGCATTCCAGGATTACAAGCCTTATCTGGGAATCAGCGGATCGGATTGGGTAGGACTGAAGCATTTTCGATTGATGTTCGATCGGGCGGACAGCCTGCAAGTGATCTGGAACACTCTTCTGATTGCGTCCATGAAAATCATCTTAATGATTATCGTTCCAGTTGTCTTCGCTCTAATGCTAAATGAAGTACGTAAAATGGCATTCAAACGACTAGTGCAAACCCTTGTTTATTTGCCCCACTTTTTGTCCTGGGTTATTCTTGGAGCCATTCTGGTAGATCTGTTATCCCCTCAGGGCGGACTGGTCAATCGGGTGTTGGTGGACTGGTTCGGCATTTCTCCCGTCTTCTTCCTCGGTAACGGTGACTGGTTCCGATTCACGGTCGTCACAAGTGAGGTGTGGAAAGAATTCGGATTCAGCACGATTATTTATTTGGCTTCCCTGGCAGGTATCAATCCGGAGTTATATGAAGCTGCTGAAGTTGATGGCGCTACCCGTTGGAAACAAACGATGCATATTACGCTTCCCGGGCTCGTCCCCATCATGACTGTATGCGCCACTTTATCGCTTAGCAGCATTCTTAGTGCCGGCTTCGATCAAATCTATAATTTGTATAATCCGCTTGTCTACGATAAGGGAGACATTATAGACACATATGTGTACCGTGTAGGGATTCTCGGACAAAAGCTTAGCTTCGCTACTGCAATAGGTTTATTCAAATCAGTCGTAAGCTGTATTCTGATTCTCTCCGTGTATCGAGTCGCTCTCAAGACAGCTAATTATCGGATTTTCTAGATTAAGGAGGCGCACCTTTGTACCACAAAACGTTATCATATCGAATATTCACTTATTTCAACTATGTTGTGCTCGCGCTTATCGCCTTCCTGTGCGTGCTGCCGCTTATTCACACTTTGGCAGTCTCCTTCAGCGGGCGAGCGCCAGCCAATGCCAATCTGGTTGGACTTATTCCCATTGACTTTACTTTGGATGCTTATAAGAAAACGTTGTCCAATCAAAATTTCCTTAACTCCTTGTGGATTTCCGTACAACGGACCGTTCTTGGCACCGCCGTCGCTATGATCGTAATTTTTCTCGCGGCTTATCCGCTGTCGAAGGATTCTGGCATATTTCGCAGCCGTACATGGTACTCCTGGTTTTTCGTAGTCACACTATTGATCAGCGGCGGACTCGTCCCAACCTATATTGTAATTCAGAAGCTCGGTCTTATGAACTCCATGTGGGCTCTAATTTTGCCGGGGACAATCGATGTTTGGTTGCTGGTCCTGTTGCTGAATTTCTTCCGTAGTATACCACATGCCTTGGAAGAAGCGGCTCTGATCGATGGAGCGGGGCAACTGAAAATTCTCACTCTCATCTATCTTCCGCTATCGTTGCCTGCTATCGCTACCCTTGCTTTATTCAAAATGGTCGGGCATTGGAATTCCTGGTTCGATGGGTTGATCTATCTGAACAACATTGAGAAATATCCGCTGGCCACGTTTCTGCAGACCATTCTGATACAGCTTGATTCTACACAGTTGTCTTCCTTGGGGCGCGAGCTGGAGAACATCTCCAACAATACCGTAAAAGCCGCACAAATCTTCATCGGAGCCTTGCCGATCTTGATCGTGTACCCATTCCTGCAGAAGTATTTCGTCAAAGGCTTAGTGGTTGGGTCAGTTAAGGAGTAGTAAAAACCTCTGGAATCTTCATCTTCCAGAGGTTTCTTTTTAAGTTATAGAGTTAATCATCGTCTTTTCTCTTGCGATCGTCTTTTTTTCTTCGTTCCTCTTGCTTCTTAAGCTCTTCAATCCGCTTACGGGCTTCTTCCTTCATACGCTCTTCCAGCCTTTTACGCTCTTCGTTAAGCTCTTCGAATCTCTTTTTATCTTCCTTCTTCTGATTCTCTTCCTTCTTCTTGTTCTCTCCCTGTTTCTTACGCTCTTCCTGCTGCGCTGCATGGAGGGCTGCTTGCTGAGCCAGCATTATGCTTTCGGGAACAGTAAACGCTGATGCGGGAACATCCTTTAAGGCCAAGCTCATCATTTCTTTGAAAATGTAGGCCGGAGCTTGCCCGCCTGAAGTCGATAAATAATGCTGACTGTCTGTCTGGTCATAACCGAGCCACACCGCACCGACCAATTCCGGCGTATAACCTACAAACCACGCATCCTTGGATCCATCAATTCCTTTGAATTGCGGATCATCAGGAAGCTGCGTTGTCCCTGTCTTACCCGCCAACGGTCGGTCCATAGCTGCTCTGGTCCCGGTTCCCTCAGCGACTACCGCAGTCAGCATCTCGGTCATCTTATAAGCGTTCTCCTCAGACATAACCTTTTGAGGCTGATGCTTGGCTTCAGCTAACACCTTACCGTCCGATGTCGTAATCTTCACTATTGTGTGGGCAGGTATGACAGTTCCCCGATTCGGAAATACACTGTAGGCCTGGGCCATCTGAAGCGGCGATACGCCTTTTGACAAGCCCCCCAAGGCCATACCCAGATTGTGATCTTCTTTTTCAAGCGGGATCCCGAGTTTCTTCACAAAGGTTTTCCCCGTATTTAAGCCAATCTCATTCAATAACCACACGGGAGGAATATTCCAGGATTTAATAATGGCGTCGCGGAGCGATACCTGTCCCCGGTTCCGATGATCCCAGTTCTGAGGCTTATAGCCGTTAATGTCCAATGGACCATCGTAAAGCATCGTTTCAGGAGTGTACCCCTTTTCCAATGCAGGCGCATAGACCATGATCGGTTTAAAGGTTGACCCAGGCTGCCGCTCCAGATGGGTAGCGTAACTGAAGCCGCGAAAAACATGTTCCCCTCTTTGTCCTACAACACCGCGGATGCCGCCAGTTCTAGGATCGATCAGAACGGCTCCGCTCTGAATCAATTGATCTTGTGCGCTTGGCGGGAACAGACTTTCGTTCTTATACGCTGTCTCCATAGCCTGTTGCACTACAGGATCCAATTCCGTATAGATGCGAAGATTGCCTGCCAGCAGTTGACGCTCGGTGAAACCATACAATTTAATCGCTTCGTCTACAACGGCATCATTATAGGAAGCAAATTTACCAAGCAAGCTATTATCATCTTGCGGTTTCTCGACCAGCACCTGAATCGGTTCCATCTTGGCTTGGTTGTAATCCATTTCTGAGATGAAGTTTTCCTCACGCATAACCCCCAGCACCAGATTCCGGCGCTCCAATGCCAACTCTTTGTTCCGTAGCGGGGAGTATCGGGTGGGAGCTTTGGGCAGCGCTGCGAGTAACGCACTCTCTGCTAGTGTCAAGTCCTTCGTGTCTTTGCCAAAATAACGCCTCGATGCCTTCTGAATCCCCCATTGTCCTTCTCCGAAATAGATTTGGTTCAAGTACATTTCAAGAATCTGATCTTTATCGTACGACGACTCGATCTTGAACGCATAACCCGCTTCCGTAAGTTTTCTTGAAAAGGTCTTATCTGCCGTCAGAAACACATTCTTCGCCAGTTGTTGGGTGATCGTGCTCCCGCCCTGCGCTGTGCTGCCTTCACGGACATTGCGAACAGCGGCCCGAACAATTCCGAACGCGTCCACCCCGCTATGGTCATAGAATCGTTTGTCTTCTACTGCAACAATCGCCTGACGCATATGCAATGGAATCTGGTCAATCGTCACCCGTTCAACCTTAACGGAGGAAAGCTCAGATGATGCTTGACCGTGCAGATCCATTAATTGAGTAGGCGCTAATACCGGTACCGAGAGCTTGTTAATATCAAGGGACCGCACCCAGGAAACTCCGGCTGCTATTCCGATTGCCACTCCTATAAGCAAGACCACAATAATCCAGCGGAATAAAACTCGGAAACGGGCCAGCCTGCTAAATGCTCCGGAGAATCGGCTGCCCCAACTTGGTCTCGGTAAACTTTGAGATGACTGTTGTAGGCTCATATTTATCCCCTTTATCTTTATTAAATGTGCCGTACAAATGTATTCGAACGGCACTTTCGTTTTTTGGGGGAACTTGTCGAAACACTCCCCCTTCTTACTAATAAACACAAAAAGGCTAATCGCAACGCGATAGCCTTGTAAACAGCCCATATTCTACTCATTTTCTAAAAAAAACGATTTAGTTTCCTATTATATCTCCATTTCCTTCAGCAGCCGAGAGGCATGCTCTATGAACAAATCCCCAGCGCCTGGAGGGTTGCGATGAATGTTGCGAAGCTTGGGCTCATACCCGCCTTGCTCATAAGCTTCCCGTGTGCAAACATAACCTAATGTTGAACTATTGCACAAAGTATTAACTATAGTATAAGGAAAAGGGGAGTCTCCCTTAAGCTTAAGGCCGAATTCAACGAAGATCTCACCTGGAAGCCCGACAATGGCCAGATCTCCGATTCTGAACGCTTGCACTTCAATCTGAGCGATATCTTGCGGATTATCATTCACCCTTAGAAGCTGCTCGGCAAAAAAACGGTCACTCCAAGAATCCGTGTTGGAAGCAAGAAGCTGTCTAGCATCTTCAGATTCCTGCCGGGTCGGCCTGCGGTATTCAATAGGAAAGAAGGATTGCAGAGCCGATTGACCAAGCTCAGCCTCTACTTCTGCTGGAGTTATTTTCTCCCTTACCCTGAGCACCTCTCCTGCCAGTATGCGCCCCATTTTGTTCGTATGGCCTTTCTGGATGGAAGTCTTCGGCTTAGTGAAATCAAGATGATTAATGTTGCCGCAAGCGCCTAGTACGAATAGGCTGATAACTTGCTCGCCCAATGCGTTTTTCAGCCTCCGGCTAAGCTCACCTGGAAAGTCCCCGCTTATTCCCTTTCCCCCAACCGTGTCCGTGTGGCAGGCGAAGTTAGTAATGACACCCATCGGATTACCCGCTTCATCGTCGATTCTTACCACAAGCACCTCTGGATCGGTTGGTCCAGTTGGCCGGTCAAGGTCGGGATTCAAAAAGCCTGGATTCGTCTTAACGCTGCCGTCCTTCATGAAGAATCGGCGATTGAAGGCGATATCGTTCTCAAAGCCTCGGCCGCATCCGATTCGTGCAGGCTTCATTAATTCATATGCCTGTATTACAGCATCCGCTGTCCGTTCTACCATGTAATCGAGATACGATTGATTCAAACTGTCATCAAACCCCGGACGAACTGGAGGTCCCGTATGAGTGTGGGTAGCCGATATCATGACCCGATCCGGCGTAATGGGTACAAACTGCTGAATCCGATGACGGATTCGTTCCACCTCAATTTGTCTCAAGTACAGGGCATCGATAACCACAAGTGCCAGGGCAACTTCTCCGTTATGTATCACGATCGCTTTGGCATACAGTTCATCGATGATATGGTTCGACTTTCTCTCCTCCAGATATCCTGGGATTGAGCTTCCGAGAGGGGGAGTGACAACAACTTCGGACATGCCGCATTGCATCATATAAGTTAGCGCCTCCTTAGAATGTACAGGTCTCTGACTTGTATGATAGTGCTCATGCGGCATATTGTAAATGACCATTCTATGCGAAAGTATGCATATTTTTGTACTAACCTCATCTACAAGAGCAAAATGACTTCATGCTCTCGCCTACTCCTTAACCGCTCCAATCATAACTCCTTTGACAAAATATTTCTGCAAGAAAGGATACAAGAACAGCACCGGAACGGTCGCAACTATAATTGCCGCATATTTGATCGTTTCCGAGATGAGCGCCTTATCCATATCGCTGGCCCCAGTGGTCATCGAATCCGTGCTGTTAGTGATCAGAATCTCCCTCAACACAAGCTGAAGCGGGTACAAATCACGATCACGCAAGTAAAGAAGGGCATTGAACCAAGCATTCCAATGACTGACCCCGTAGAACAGGATCATAACCGACACAATTGGCAAGGAAAGAGGAAGAATGATACGGAACAAAATAGTAAAGTCGTTCGCTCCATCTATTTTGGCTGATTCCTCGAGGCTTGCGGGAATTCCTTGAAAGGACGTACGCATAATAATGAGGTTATAGGTGCTGATCGCTCCCGGAATAATCAGAGCCCATCTCGTATTCAACATTCCCAGCTCGCTCACTAGCAAATAATTCGGAATCAGTCCGCCGCTGAAAAACATCGTAAACACGATCAGCATCATAATTGGATTTTTCAACATGACCGTTCGTCGTGATAGGGCATAAGCTCCGAAGGCTGTCATTAATAGATTGATAGTCGTACCCACTACCACGTAGAATAAAGTATTGGCGTAGCCTACTATTATCATAGGGTTCGCAAACACGAGACGATATGCCTCTAAGCTGAAGCCTTGAGGATAAAATATCAGTCCCCTCGTTCGCATTAACTCCCCCGGCTCGCTCATGGAGGCGAACAATACATATAAGAACGGGTATATCGTCCCTATGCAGAGTAGTACTAAAAAGCTAGTATTGCCGCTATCGAAGAGACGCTCCGCGAGATTTCGTTTACTCATACAAGTGTCTCCTCTGCTACCATAATCCTGAATCGGTCCTTTTCCGGCTCCAGTAGTTGGCCATCACCAACATGGTCAGATTGATCACCGAATTGAATAGACCGATTGCTGTCGTATAACTATAATCCGATTCCAGAATCCCCTTACGGTACACGTATGTTCCAATTACATCTGCCGATTCATACACCAGAGAATTGTATAGCAGCAGGATCTTATCGGTTCCAACCACCATAAAGCTTCCAATCTGCAGGATGAGCATAATGATGATCGTAGGCATGATGCCCGGCAGCGTAATAAAGAACATTTGCTTCAATCTTCCCGCCCCGTCTACTCTGGCAGCTTCATACAGTGAAGGGTCTATATTAGCAATGGCCGCGAGAAATATTATGGAGCCCCAACCGACATTTTGCCAGATTCCTGAACCGATATAAATCGTTCTGAACCACTCCGGCATCCCCATAAACGGAATTGCCTCTACTCCGAAAAAGGCCAGCAATTGGTTAACAACGCCATCCCGGGCCAGAAAATCGATTAGCATACCAGAAATAACCACGATAGAGATGAAATGAGGCAAGTACGTGATTGTCTGGACCCATCTCTTGAACATATTGCGGCGCACTTCATTCAGGAGAAGAGCAAGCACAATTGCAGACGGAAAAGCAAAGATCAGTTCATACAAGCTGAGAAGCAGAGTATTCCGCAAAATTCTCCAGAAGTAAAAGCTGTCAAAAAAACTGGTGAAATGCTGAAATCCTATCCATGGGCTGCCCCAAAAGCCGAGAGAGGGAGAGTAGTCTTTGAAAGCGATCTGCACTCCATACATCGGACCATAATGAAAGATCAAATAATAAGCGACTACCGGAAGCAACATGAAGTAAACATATTTGTTTATTCTGAAGTCTCGAAGAAGCCTGTTCATATAGCTGTTTTTATCGCGTATCATCATAAGTGCTCCCGTTATCTTTTGTTATACCGATCTAAGGCAGCCTGTTTAAGTTTGATCACCTCTTCAATGCCCATTTTTTTGATCGTTTCTACAAATTTATCGAAATTACTTAACGGCTCTACACCCATGACAAATTTATTGAACATTTCCTGGTAATAAGTGTTGATGTCATTCAATAATGAAGCAAGTTTGGTGCTTTCCTCTGCTGTCTGTGATATTAGGGGTATAAGCTTGGCATGATCCGCTTTGGCCCACGTTGCTGCTGCTTGTTTCTGCTCAGGCATCACTATTGTATACTGTTCGGCTAGCCGCTTATCGTATACAAACGGACCTGAGAAGGTGCCATGCGTGTACTTCGTCAATGCTTGGGCCAAGGTAAGCTTTTCCGGGTTATTGGTAATGAAATCTGTGAGCTTTGGGTTGCCATTGTCCATTTTGTAGGTGACGTTCTCGGTACCAAAATTGTACAATAGGTTGCCTGCTGAACCGTAAGCGTAGTCAAGCCATTTGACGATTTGCTCAGGGTTTTTAGCTTCTCCGCTTATAGCAGCACCTCTGCCGGCGAAGGAGGGGTCCATCTGGCCAATTGATTTACCGCCTGATTCCAATGAAGGATAAGGAGCGCCCACTAGTTTGAAATTCGGATTAACTTGGGTTACCGCAGTTGTGTAAGTACCGATACCATAACCAACATTCATGGCCATAGAGCCGACCAATCCTTCGGTCATCTTCGCATCTTTTAATTTCTGGTCAATTGTAGCGTAGTCCTTATCGAACAGACCGTCTTTATACCAGCGGCTCAAAAGAGTAAGATAATCTTTGAACTTAGGGTCGATTGGTCCGTATTTGATCTTTCCTGCGTCGTTATAAAATGTGCTTGTAATGCCATAGGCACCAACGAATGCATGTCCGTAATCCGCTAATTTGGGATCGAACAAAAGGGGAATCTCATCTTTCTTCCCGTTGCCATTCGGATCCTTATCACGGAAAGCCGTTAATACTTCTTCCCATTCCTTCAGTGTTGTCGGGACTTTCAAGCCCAGCTTATCTAACCAATCTTGTCGCATAGCAGGGCCGTTAAATACTCGCACACTTTCGTCCGGGCTAAGATAGGGCATAACGAAAATGTTACCCTCATCTGTGGTGATAAGTTTTTTGTATTCAGGATTGTCCTTTAGAAGCTTGGATAAATTAGGAGCATGCTGCTCAATCAATTCATTCAGGCGCAGGATCCTTTTATCTTTGATCGCATTATCAGGACCTTTAGGCGCAATCGTCCATTGATATTCGATGACGTCCGGCATATTACCCGATGCCAGGAGCAGATTTAACTGTTCTTTGTCTTGTCCTACCGGTGGATGCTGGAATTCAACCTTTGTTCCTGTTATCTTCTCCATTTGCTTATAGACGTCCATTTCAGCAAAGGTTTTCATTGTACCCGCGACACCAGCGTTCATGGCGACCCAGTAGGTGAAGCTTGCCGGATACTTGGCCGCTTCTTTGGGTGCTGTTTCTTTCGCGGACCCCGTACTGCTTGGTGAAGGTGTTATTTCAGAAGAATTGTTACTGCTGCATCCAGCTAATGTACTGAGAGCCAGAGCGGAAGTTAGAATTACAGCGATCACCTTTTTCTCTTTGAATCTGTTGTTCTTTTGGTTCATTGAGTGAGCCTCCCTGATAATGTATAATTCGGCTGTCTTCAAGCCGCAGTTTGATCATAGCGAAGGCAACTAACCTAAGGAAGAACCTGATTGCGAGAATGGTAACTACTCTTAACATAGCGAGGTATACATTTTTAGCATCAAGCAACTGAATTCAATAACGGAGCCTATTCCTGCATCTCCCTGTATTGTCCAAGTGTTATTCCTTCGATTTTTTTGAACACCCGCCCGAATCCGATATGGTTGGAATACCCGACCTTCCGAGATATTTCACCTATCGTTAATGTGCGGTCACTGAGCATGATCTTCGCTTGTTCCACGCGATATTCTGCAATCGAATCCGAAATGTTTTTACCGGTATATTTTTTGAAAAAAACAGACAAATACTGTGGAGTGATGTGAAACTGATCGGCGATCATCGTTAGACTTAGGTTTCCGTCATGATAGTGATCCTTCACGAACTTCAGTATTCCGTTGTACATGCGATCCCCCTGGTCAGTACGCGCATCTTTGGCAGATGTACATATGTCGTTAAGCAGACGCTTCACTTGCTCGAGCATATCGGATGCGGTATGGCAGTTGGCGAAGTAAGTAACTGGATCTTCGAGCGTTATCGAGAATTGCTCTTCCGCAGCAGACGTATGAATAACTTTCAACAGAGAAGCCAATATCTCCATGAAGAGAAATCGGCCCATCTCGGGCGAAATCACGCTATTGGTAAAGTTCGCTTCATAGATCTGGGTCAAAATATTCACTGCGTTTGTGTAGTCACCCGTCTTAGCATAGTTAATCAACAACACTTCGAATTCGATCGGATAATGATACATCGTCCCCTTGCTGCTGCTGTTCGGCTCATGAAAAATGATCGTATTAGAGCCCACTACAACCCGACGTTCCAAAGCTAATAGTGCATCCAGATAACATTTCCAAATATGCTCCAGCTTGTCCTGCTGTTGGCTGACGGCAATCGTCAGATTGAATTGGAAGCGCGTTTCGCAAATTTGTTTAAGTGCGTAGATCCAGTCATCCTGCTCGGGGTGGTGCTCCTCATGCACTAACTCGAGTACCGCAAGTCGGTTCCTCTCCAGTTCTACTACGAATCCACGCCCCTGCAAAAGCTCCATGCTTACGTTGGTAAGTGTGAATCGAACAAGCGCTAACTCCTGCTCGGTTTCGGACTTCATGAACTTTTTGCCGTCTTCAATATCTAACAGCAGTACCCGAAAGGAGCGCTGCTCCAAACTCACATCCATATAATCTAATGACGCTTGGTCCAAGGTGGCGATGTCAACATTCCCCTTAATTAGCCGGGAAATGAAATTGGATTGAATGAGAGGAGCTTGTTTTTCGAGCGTTTTTTTGAGTACTTGTTCTTCCTCGAACGAATTCAACAATGTACTGTTGATAATCTCGTATTCATTCATCTTGGCAATACCCGATATTAAGCTCCGTTTCTTAATTACTCGTAACAATTCGTTGATCGGTTTATAGTTCCGATAAGCCAAATAGAAGGAAATGGCCACTCCGGCAACGATCCCAACAGCAAGCAGACCAATAAACACCAGCTTGACATGGTTGATTTGCTTCATGACTACTTCATCCGGAACAACCGTTACATATTTCCAGCCGTTATCTCCCGTTGTATAGGAAACGAGAAGGCTTTGCCCGTCCTTCTCCATCTCAAAGGATGAGTCGGCTGCGCTCAGTTTATTTGATATATCGTCCGACACATACTGCTGATTCAGTGAAGTCACAAGCCTGTTGCCGTTCTGATCCAAAATAAAAGTTGAGCTATTACCATCCCAATCCATTCGCTTCAATAAATTAACAATTTTCTGCTCGTTGATCAGAATGACCAAGGAGCCTTTCAGGTTCTTGTTCTCCTCGATCGGGAGAGACTGAATATAGGTGAGCATCCTTTGCGTGGAACCGTTTTCTGTAATGTCCATGGAAAGAAATTTTTGGTTGTTATGCTGGGTAAGCAATTTCGACATGTCGGCTTGATACTCAAAATGTTGAATTCTTCTAAAGTACAGCTCTTGATCGGTCTGCATCGTCGGAGTGACAACCATGTTGCGCTCCGAGAAATATATAAATATGGATTCCAAAAAATCATTCACAATCATAAAAGATTGCATTTCTTTCATAAGTGCCAGCAGTTTAAGCTGAACATTCCCATGCTCGCTGTCGGGATTATTCAGCAGCCACTGAACATTCGCGTTCATGGCAAACTGCAGGCTGAGTCTATCCACCTCTTTAATTCGACTGTCCACCAATTGCTGAGCATGTTCGAGCATGGCAAAATTCGATTTATTCACATTGCGCACCAAAGTATTCTCAAGAACCTGATAGCCGACTCCTCCTGCGACTGTTGGAACGATTAAGATGCAAAAATAGGAAATCAAAATAGCAACAAACACGCTTCTTCTTCTTCTCAGCAGAATCATTCCCCCCCGGCTTGACCTGTTTCAATGAAGCGCGCAACGGACGGGTCTAACCTCAGCTCTCCGGCCCTGCAGCTATCGATCAACTGCTCCGGCGTTCTTGATCCAATGATCGGGAATACGGGAAAGGGATGAGAGAACAAATAAGCAAGCGACACAAAGGCGGACGTGGAATGCAAGCTGGAAGCGACCTCTTGAGTGCGCTCCAATCTGGCGAAATTCACATCGTTGCCGTAATCACGGAGGATGCCTATTGCTTTGCCGCTAACCCCAGGTTCATTCTTATGATATCGGCCGCTGAAGAAACCTCCCGCCTGCGAGGAGAATGGCACAGCCGCCATATTCGTATGCGTATGGTACTCCTTCGTCCGTTCATCCATGACAACAATCGTAGGATCAACCAGTGACTCCACATTGGGGCTTGCCAAGCTCCACATCATTTGGTTTGCGGAGAAGCTTTTTTTGCCTTTGCGTGCTGCGTACTGCTCAGCTTCGGCAATTCGGGAGACTGTCCAATTGGAACAGGCAAAATACCGAATGTTGCCTGCC
Organism: Paenibacillus sp. J2R1T-4; assembly: GCF_059692235.1. Lineage (NCBI taxonomy): Bacteria > Bacillati > Bacillota > Bacilli > Caryophanales > Paenibacillaceae > Paenibacillus > Paenibacillus sp. J2R1T-4. The sequence goes on from NZ_JCAUBA010000005.1 coordinate 19,444, forward strand.
TCAACCTGCTCATGCAGCACGTCGATGATAGACTCCACTGATTGTGCGGGATCGTCGCGGTGAAGCCAGTACAGGTCGATACAATCCGTCTGCAGATTTCGCAAGCTATTGTGCAAATCATGCAGGATGTCCTCGCGAGTAAGACGAAAAAAACGTCCAGGCTTTGGCGCCGGACAAGCTCCTTTGGTGCCAATAATAACTTTCCCCCAGTTTTTGCGCTGTTTGGACCATTCCCCTATCGTTTTCTCGCTTATGCTCTTGATGTCGCTTTGCCAATCGGCATAGTTCAGGGACGTATCGAGGAAGTTGCCCCCAAGCTCTATGAACTGGTCCAACAAGCGGAACGAATCCCCCTTGTTAATTGTACTTCCAATAGGCGCCGTACCTAAGCATATGGAAGACACGTGCAAATTCGTTTGTGGAATCTCTTGATATTTCATCTAAGCACCCCTTGTCTATATAGGAAGAAATGATGTTATTTTTAATAACTATATCAGGTGTTTCTTGCAGTGCAAAGAGTGGCTAGTGGCTTCTGCCAGCATTCCTATAACCAACTTTCCAGCAATGGCGCGGGTTCTCGCAGTAAGCGGCTTTCGGCTATATTAAATTTGGATACCTCACTTGTACAATAGATACCACTCATTTCGAAGATATATGTAATTCGTATATGGAATCGTAATTCTCGATACTTTTACGAGCATGTCTCCTACATTATAGTAACAATGATGCCGGTGTTAGATGTCGGTAAAAAAACCGAAAAGAAAGGAAGCGTTTACATGCAATTGAAAAAAATCAGAAAAGGTTTGGCCTGTATGTTGATCGCGTCGATGCTCGTTTGTTTGATTCCGTGGTCCATGGCTGAAGCAGCAGGAACCGTATTAATTGATGACGATGCTCACAGTTTGTCTGCAGCAGGCTGGACAAGGCAATATGCACCGAGGACCGGCAATTATATTACAGATTCACCGAATTCGCTGGGTAATCCATCCAATGTTCCCATGAAGCAGGTTTTGCGCGGACAATATTTGTTCTACAGCTCCGCGGACGATATGAGCGGGACGATCAAGAAGGAACTCACGATTGGCTCGGGAAGCTGGCATATCGAATTCGAGGCCCGCATAGCAGATTTGATCACACCATCAGAGAATCCCACCTGGAATGGATTTACGATTGATACGATTGCAGCGGGCAAACGATACCGCGTAACGTTCAACAGCAAGACAGGTGATATGGACTCGACTTTCAAGGTGTTGATTATGAAGAACAGTTCGAATGCCTATGATGAGACCATTGTCAAGCTCGGTGATTTCGCTGATATTCATAAATGGGGTATTGAATACGACGGCGGGACGACAGTGTCCATATCGCTTGACGGTAAAGTAATAGCAAGATCATCGGGTGTTAATGTAGCAACCGGATATGTCGATCAAGCGTTGCTGTATAATAGCTCCACGGGTCTGCAATCAGGGACGAACGAGGTGTATTTGTACAGCTACAAACTAATAAAAGGGGGAAATTTACAAGTAAGCGAAGAAGTTGTGAACGATAACGGCGCAAGCCTCGTAAATGCCGGATGGACAACATCTGCCCCGGTGCAGGGGCAATACATCATCGACAACAACCATTCTCATGGCAACCCGAATTCGGTGCCGCTTAAGCCTGTGTCCAAGGGACAGTACTTGTTCTATGGCGATCAAACCTCAACTGCCTCCACGCCTTCCACAATGAATAAAAATATAACAATCGGCAGCGGAGCCTGGACGCTTCAGCTCAAGGCACGTATTATCGATTTGATGAGTCCGACTGTAAATGGTGCCGACACCGGACTAATTACCGAAATTGTGGCCAATCAGAAGGTTTACAAGCTAATATTCAGCGATCACAACAAAATAACGGCGGTCAAAGAAAATAATGGCGGCTCCTACAGTCAAACTCAAGTGGATATGCCCACCGACGACCAATTCCACACGTGGACGATCTCCAATGATGGAGGCGAGAACCTCTACGTAGGTCTAGACGGCAGGAGTGTTGCTGAATTTGGCGGGATGGGGATGAGCACAAACGCAAATGACGGGATCACACTGACAAGCGCCGCTCAAAATCGTCTCTCTGGCACGACAGAAGTATATATGGATTCTATTACGCTTACGACTAACTCGATGCCCGGTTGGGTTCAAGTAAGGTCGGATGCATATTCAACTGAGAAAGCTGTCAATGTGCTTACAGATTTCGCAGAGCGGCTGCTGGATCAAAGCTGGGTTAGATCAGCTGCTCCCGTGAATGGGAATTACATCTCCGATTTCGCTAATTCACTTGGAAATCCGAACAGCATCTCACTCTTGCCTGTTCCTCAAAGTCAATTTTTGTTCTACGCTTCTGCATCCAGTACAACCAGCTCGCTCACCAAGAGCCCTTTGACAATAGGTGCCGGGCCCTGGTTCATGGAGCTGGATGCGAATATCGTGGATTTGATTACTCCTTCTGCTAATTCCATCGCCAATGGGTTATCTGTCGATATAATCGCTAACTCCAAGAAATACAAAGTGACCTTTAACAACATGGATGCGAACGGCAATCTAAAGCTGGTCGTGCTGAAAGATGCAAGCGGTACAGTGGAAGAAAAGCAAATCCTGCTTCCCTCAGACGGAACGTTCCATAAGTGGGGCATCGGTTACGACGGAGCTTCAACCTTAACCGTCATTCTCGATGGTACGGTAGTGACGCGAATCTCAGGTATCAATGTGCCGGATTCCACCCCTGACCGGGTTGTGCTTCATAATGGAGCTAACGATCTGCAGTCAGGTACGAACAAGGTTTACATCGATTATATGAAGCTGGACAAAATAAACGTCCCAGATTGGGTATTCACTGCCATAGATGACAACGGCGACAATTTGAGCCAGTCAGGATGGGCGCGCTCTCCTAGCCCAGTTAGCGGAAGTTATATTACCGACTACCCGAGCTCCCTAGGTAACCCGAATCTCGTTCAGATGCTGCCGGTAACTTCAGGCGAGTACTTGTTCTACAGCTCGCAGAACAGTCTCCATAGCAGTATTACTAAGAATACTTATATCGGATCTGGCTCTTGGTATGCACAATTGGAAGCGCGAATAGCAGATTTACCCACACCGTCTGCTTACCATGCCTGGCGAGGATTCTCCGTAGATATTGCGGCCAATTCCAAACGATACAGATTATCATTTAACAGCCTGGATTCAAATGGGAACATGAAAATCTACTTATTGAAAACAGGGAATTCGTATGAAATGAAGCAAGTGGCTCTTCCGACTAGCGGAGGTCTTCACAAATGGGGGATCGCCTTCAACGGAACGAATGGGATTACTGTAGATCTCGACGGAACGGTTGTAGCCCAATTCACATATGTAGATGTGGCTATTGCTGCTGCAGACAGCATGAAGCTGTTCGCAGATACGAATAACTTGCAGTCGGGTACAGCCGAGGTTTATGTCGACACCATCCGGTTACTGCGAAATTATAAGCCTAAAGTATTCGTACCTAACCTTGCTTTGAATACACTTCTAAATGATGATGCCACTAGTCTGAACGCTGCAGGCTGGACGTCGAGCACCCCTCCTAGAACTGGCGTCTACATGATCGATGATGCTCCGAACTCGCTCGGCAATCCGAACGGGGTAACTCTGAAGCCCGTTCCAGCCGGACAATATTTGGCTTATGCAGACGAGACCTCAACAAGCGGCCATTACAGCAGTATGAAGCGTAACGTAACGATTGGCTCCTCCGCATGGACATTGCAGTTCGATGCTAAGATTGTTGACCTTGCGAAAGCAACGAACTACTATTTGTGGAAAGGGCTCGCGTTCAATATATACGCCAATAACAAACGTTATATGGTGGCGTTGAATAGTTATGATGCTACGAAAGGAACAATCAAAGTATTCCTGATCACCAACGGATCGAACAGCTTCAAAGAAAGGGAAGTGTATCTCCCTACCGACAACGCGTTCCACAAATGGGAAATCGTCTATGATGGAGATGGCGGGTTATATCTCGGTCTGGATGAAAATCTGGTTGTCCAATCTAATGATGCCGGGATAGCAGCGGTTGCAAGTGATAATATTACGATTAATAATTTGGCCAAAGATGTGTACACGACCGGAACCAATGAAGTGTATTTCGATCAAATCAAGCTGACGCAAAATAAAATTCCGGACTGGATTAATTACTATCCAAGCATTTCCGGGGTTACAGTCAAACCCGAGGCCAGCTCAAGCTCTGTTCCAATCCTTGTTAACATAGGAGGTGCAGATCCGACCTGGTTCACGAATCCGAACGTACAGGTTAAAGCAAGTATATACGACGATAGCGGACTCCTCTCCAGCAGCACACACGTATTAGATACCGCTACAGTTAGCTTGAACGTATACGGCGGAGGCGGATCAGACGTACGCCAACTTGCAGTTGAACTGCTGAATGACGGCATCTCAGTTGATAAAATAGTCAAAGAAATAGAGCTGTTCCCTTCTGTCGCAGCTGTCACTGCAGAATCATCCGTTACGTCCTCACCCGGAGCGGTGGCTCTGTTCACAGACGTAGCTCAGATGAAAACAAGCAGCGGTCAATATGCAGCAGCCGGGGGCTGGCAGAAGGTAGACTATAAATACAAAGGCGCGGAAGATAGCGTCACGAGTCATGTTTACAGTTTGATTGAAACAACAGCAAGCGCTCAAACCTTGACCCTGCCTGTGGATTTGTATGGCTGGTTCGGCGTATATGTTGGATATGCGGCTGGAACCGAGCAATTCGATATCGCAGACGGCAGCAGCACAAAGACGATATCTTTCCCACGTATTAATACTAGCAATCTGTATAGTGAACAGACGATCAGGGAAGAGTTCATTACGGCTGCCAACTTTAATGGAAGAACACTAACCTTCACCCCTGCAGCCAACAAAAAAGCTAGAATCGCCTATGTTAAACTGCGTGGCTTTACTACTGGGGACATTGCAGAGTATACAGCGGCCGATGAAGGCAGTCTTGGCAAGAGAGCCATCTATAACAACGATGGTTATACCCACTTTTCTTCATTGAAATATAATAACGTCGCTGCACTTCAAAACAAGGCCGTGAATTTGTTTGCAGGGCAGGATGTAGGAGGCGTCGATTGGGCGCTAGGGACAACCATGCAGTTAAATTATGATAGTCAGTATGCGGGGACGCCATTCGATTCATTCACAGAGGATGACCCTACTCTCAGGGAAATCGATATGCTTGTAAAGGGCACAATTCATAATATATTTGATGAGAGCGGCAAGTGGGCACCGGAGGTGCTGGCTCAAAGCGCTTATGATCACGGAATCAAGCTGGTCGTTTCATTCCGCATGAACGCATTTTATTCCGCAACCTCGTTCCCTGCTTTAAACGGCCAATTGTATAACGATTATATAGGACCCCCTTCTCAGAATGACACGAGACAATTAGATGCGAATAATAATCCAACGTTCCGACTCAGCTTCTACTACTCGCGCTTCAGAGACTATATCAAGAATATATTGTCGGAAGTGGCGGCAATCCCTCATGTTGACGGGGTGAACCTCGACTTTGGCAGGTATCCGTATATATTCGGCAATGAGCTGACCGATGTGGCCAGCAGGAAAGCGATCGTCACGCAAATGCTGAGTGAGATAAGAACGGCTCTGCCAGGAAAAACGATTAGTGTGCGTATCCCTTATTGGAACTATGAGAGCTATGGGCTGGATCCACAAGCCTGGATCGATCAAGACTTGATTGATATGCTTATTCCATCCAACTTGTCCTATGAAGATTTCTTCGATATCTCTCCATTCGTGAGCATGGTGTCGGGTTCGAGTGTCAAGCTCTATGCCGGAATTGTCTCAGATCTATCGGGTACAGACCTGACGAAGGAGCAAGAAGCGATCATCAGAAATGGTGGAACGATTGAAAATACTAAGCGTACGCTTAGCCAAACTCAGTATCAGAAGCGGACGTACGATGTTTATGAAGCCGGTGCCGACGGGGTATACATTTTCAACGACTGGTGGAATGGCAAAGGAATTGTCGGCTTGTTAGGAGACAAAGTTAAAGTGCATAAATGGCATTATTTTGACTATTACAGTCAGTTGATCGAGAATCCTGTGTTTATTATGGAGCCGTAGGTAAGGATTAAAGAGACAGTCGATTATAGGGGAAGTGAGAGTGATCCCCGTAATAATTCGACTGTCTCTTTTTTGCCGCCATTAATCTGTTGAGGTGCTAATAATTTATACTTCATTCCAAATGCGGAGTGCATTTTCGAACGCCATTTTTGTGCCGCTGCGGCATTCTTCCAGTCCTTCAAACTCAATTGAAATATAGCCGTCATACCCTGATGATTTGATAATATGAAGCACCTCCCACATATCAATATCCCCCTGCCCCACAATAGCACCACGCAAATAATTCCCCGCAATCGTTTTAAACCAACCTTCACCAGGATTTCGATAGGAGGGTCTAACATAAAAGTCCTTTAAATGTATCATTGAAGCCATGTGCAGGTTTCGCTTTACCGCTGTTACAGAATTCTCATCGGCACACATAAAATTGCCGACATCCAACGTAGTTTTGAAATTAGAACGATTCGTCGCTTCCACTAGGCTCTGCACTCTTTCGCTCCCTTGCACATAATAGCCGTGATTCTCTACGCTAGTCGTAATACCGTATTGAGACGCGTAGTCAGCAATTATCCCGCATGCATCTGCAAGCCTGGGCAAATCCTTGTAGAATTGAACGATAGACGCTTCATTCAGCGGTCGCACAGCTACATCATGCCGCATTTTCTTCACGCCTAATCGATTGGCAATATCGACCTCTCTCATAACTCTTGTAATTTCCCTGTCAAGGCCCGCAGCATCTTCTGTAATAAAATTGGCTCCAATGAGGTAATTGGAAATTTCAATGCCCGATTGCTGTGCTTTGGAGCGAATCTCCTCTGCCAATCCAGGATTATCAATCATCACGGTTCCGTCGGGAACAATTTCGATATGTTGCGCACCTTGCTGGGCTACCCATTCCACGACATCTGGTAAAGTCATTTCCTTTGCTCTGATCAAACGCGCTAAACAATATGAGCTAATTCCAAGCTTCATCGTCATCACTCCAATACATAATAGAGGAATTGTACTGCTTTTGGATCTGTTCATAATGCTTTCTTTATAAAGTTCCGTAATATTTATTTTTTGCCTGGAGCAACCAAGTCAACGGCATCCAGATTAAAGTATCTGCGCTCTGGAATAGTCCTTTACTAACCTCCTCTGAGTAATAGAGAGGCTGCTATTTACAACAGCCCCGCCTGAATAATGCCGATCTTGCTTGTTATGGAAGCTGAAACACAATCACTTGAATTGCTGTTGTATTTTCCGATTTCTGCGTGTACGTACCCGCATAGGTCATGCCGAATGAATATGAACCAGGCAGCAATTCCTTGCTGATCTCTCCTCCGGCAGTCGTTCCGAGCGTTCGCCAGCTTCCCGCATAATATTTCACTTCGCCGCCATCGAGTGCAGTACCCTGGCTATCCTTCAACTGCACCTTCACGTTTACCGTGTTGAAAACGACTACCGGATCACTTCCCGTATTCTGCGTTTGCTGATTATACGTTCCTTCATAGGTCGTGCCGAATGAATAATTACCAGGCAGCAATTCCTTGCTGACCTCTCCTCCGGCAGTCGTCCCGAACGTTCGCCAGCTTCCCGCATAATATTTCACTTCGCCGCTATCAAGCGCATTACCCTGACTATCCTTCAGTTGCACCTTGACATTTACTGTGTTGAAAACGACAACGGGATCACTTCCCGTGTTCTGCGTTTGTTGAGTATACGTTCCTTCATAGGTCGTGCCGAATGAATATGAACCAGGCAGCAATTCCTTACTGACCTCTCCTCCGGCAGTCGTTCCGAACGTTCGCCAACCACCCGCATAATACTTCACTTCACCGCTATCTAGCGCATTACCCTGACTATCCTTCAATTGCACCTTGACGTTAATCGTTTGAAACTCTACAACGGGATTACTTCCTGTGTTCTGCGCCTGTTGACTTGTAGTGCCTGCATAAGTGATTGAGAACGTATAGGTTTTATGAGGCAGATGCTTGCTTGCTCTCCCGGAGGAATCCGTTGTTCCAAAGTCCTTCCAGCCACCGTCATAGTATTTTACGGCTCCTTCACTCAATGGATTTCCGTTGCTATCTTTCAGTTGCACTACAACACCGCTAGAAACGATCACTTTGGCCGCTGTTGTCAGCCCGCCAATTGCTGTTGTTGCTGTGACATAGGCCACCCCTTCGGAGATCGCTGTGATGTTCCCGTTGTCATCCACTGTCACCACATTCTGATCATTCGTGCTCCAAAGTACCGTTTGGCTCGGTACCGTTATTGGTGCGACCACAGCAAGCAACGTCTCCGTACCGCCTATTGGCAACAACGTTTCCGTTTTATTAAGCTCGATGCCAGTTGGCATGAGGAAACCCGTATTTCGTATCAATTGTATGGAATTGAAATATACCTCGTTTGTTCCCGACTGCCAATCCAGCGGAATGTTATAGATAAGCATTCCGTCCGTACCTGTCGGAAGCGATCTGCCCATTCCGGAATGTTCGACCAGTTTAACACCATCCAACCACAATGAAAGGGTTTGCTCGCCATCGAAATTAATTTCCCAATCATGGAAAGCTTGGTCGGCTGGCATATTAAGCTGGTCTTGGACATTCGAAGCAATCCCTTGGAACATCACCTTGTTCTGATCATTGAAGGTGATACTGAAATGCTTCTGGTTCGCTGTAATCTTGAAGATAACCCCTCGATTAATATGATTTTGGAAAGGCGTCATCAGATCAACAATGCGTGCATTCAGCTTTAAGCTCCAGGCGCCGGAGCCAATTGTAAAGCTCTTATTCATGGTGACGTAATTTGTTCCCGCTTGTTGATCCCCATAGAACAAATACTGGCCTTCATCAACCGGCTTCATGGATACTGCATTGGGATTCCCCTTGGAATTACCGGAATCCGTAATATACACACCCGCCTTCGGCGCCGAGCTTACTCCCCATGCTGCGCTTGTCAGATTGGACGCATTATCATTCAATAGTAAGCTATTAGGCGTACCGGTTGTCGTAACCAAGCCATTCACCCATGTTGCAGGGTAGGCAAATTCATGCCATTTCTCTACCTTTACTTTGTCACCCAACAACCCAAGAGCATTCGTTCCTACAATGTTGTTGAACATGTATATGCCATCATAGCCCGCCTCATAGAACTCGTTGGCACGCAGAAGATACTGCTCCTTGGAAACACTTGTCCGTGAAATATTGCTGGCCACTCCACGCTTGAGCAAATCCTCCTCCTGTTTGGACAAATCTACTCCAGCGATATTGAAATTGATGCCGCCATACAGCTTCACGTTCGTTCCGCTTACCAGATCGGCGAACTCGTCAAGATTGCTCCAAAACTTCTCACTATTCACCGAAGACGGAACAAGTATATCGATGAGGCCTTCATCAATCCAAGTTTGAATATCGAACCCATTTTTGAAATAATCATGGTCCGGTACCCGAACGGAGATTTGAACACCCGGCAATACCTGACGCAGTTCCCTCAGGAATCCGGTCATAATGTTCGCCCGATATTGCATCCACCTTTGAGCACCTGCCGGGGTATGCTCCAGTTTCGGATCGACACCATACTGGGTTATATACCCGGCCGTAATGGCAGGCTCCCAGCCCAGAACATACGGATTGCGATTGAAGTCGAGCTCGATCCCCTGCACTCCCTGAAAGGATGCCGCTTCCAACAATAAATCCTCAATAATTTCACGAAACTCTGGATAACCATAGCTCAAATTATTTCCAAGAGGCGCTCCATAGTAAGTCAAATATCGATATGCATCGTATTGCGGGTAAATGTTTCCGTTCAGCCATGGATACAGATTCATAGGATAGAACGCATTCACTCTAAGGGAAGCGAAAGTGTCGATTCCGATTTGTTGCGATCTTTGTGCCACGATTTGCAACGGATTTTTACCATCCGCTACGAACTGAAGTGTAGTATCACGAATTTTTTTGTCAACGTCTCTCATAAGCAATTCCTGCTGTGGTGTCAAGCTCGCATACGGGATTCCAGCAACCTCACTTTCGTAGAAGGTCAGGAATGTTGTACCCGTAGCGTAATAGATCGCACCGACATCCTGATTGGCGTAAATATCTACATCATTAGCTTTCAGGGTTGCTTCGTTGGTGACCTTTCCGATGGCCAGATTGGTATTGGCATCGTTATTATAGATGACTCTCTTCCCATTTGCCCCTTCATCTGCCTTGGAAGCGATAATGATTTCATTGCTTGTCAGACTTTTGAACTTGAGATAAGCGATTCTCGCTTGTTTCCCTGGTTCCGGGACAATCTGCAGCGTCTCTCCATTGAAATCAGCCGCTTTAACATATACCTCAGAAACCGCCTTGCCACCGTATGCGGTTGCAGGATCGAATTTGGCACCATCGATCACAACCGTCCGCTCATTGACTCCTTCCGTGATAGAAAACCCTTGCGTACCGGATATATACCCTACATAGACGCCAAACCATCCATTGAGATGAACAGGTACCTGCAAAGCAGTGGATTCGTTCTGATTTTCTAGGAATACACCGCCCTCACGGGAACCATCATACTGGTAATGAGATTGCTTCCACCCAGCAGCAAGCGGGTCTTGATCAAGTGCATCCTTCAAATCGTGCATTTGTGTGAAGAGAAACACTTTATCATCGGTTGCTGTAATCGTTTGGCCGGCATGCACCGATTCAACAACTGAACGGAGCTCGATATTTTGTGTTAAGCTATTAATCTCGTAATTGTCTTTCATAAGTCTCAAATCCAGCTTCATTCGACCAGATTGCCCCTCCGGGTTAATGTGGATTGGGATGATCGAATCTGCCACGACTTGATGCGTCCAAGCTATTAATTGATTTCCCTTGTAAAGTTCAGCCCGAAGCATAACGCTCTGATCAGCGATCCAGAGCGGATCGATATCGGCTGCACTGACAATAGCATCAACAGATGTGGAGTCAGAGTTAGGTAATATCGTAACCCCATTAAGAAACGGTTTATACCAGAGAGTTTGAGTATTTGTCACCATTCTGATGTTGTCCAAATATACTTCGGTTGAACCTCCCGCAGCTCCAACGGAATCCTGGATCAAGCTAATCCGTTCCGGTTCCGCAACGCTAAGACCAGCCCCTGCAAAAACACCAAGCTTCACTCCATCCAACGCCACAAATGTACGACCATTTTCATCCAGTCCGATTTTCCAATTATGGAAATTCACATCTGTTGGCAAGGTGATTGGAAGCTGTTCATAAGAATCCGGAGCATTCTTCAAAACATACAACTGGTTCTTATCATTCAAAGTGAACCTATATTTTTTGTTATTAGCCACAATTTCGAAGCTTAGTCCTTTGGTAGGACTACTGCCCGCAGATGTAATCAGACTTGCAATTCGTGCATCAAATTCCAAGGTCCATGGTTGATTGCCAATCTCGACGGATTGATATACCTGTGTCGTCACGGTTGCTTGATTGTCACCATAGATTAGATATCTCCCCTCTTCAACCGCCTTCATTCCTGCAAGTGTCCCGTTAGACTTGGAGTGGTCTGTTACATAAGCTCCTATACTTGGCGCATCAGCCTGCCAGCCACTTGTATCGAGGCTCGAAGCATCATCTTGAATAATCACATTATTCGCCGTTTTGATCAGCTTCAGATTGTCCAGATAAAACTCGTTCGTGCCTGACTCCCACTCCAGTGGAAAGTTTGTAATCGTGATCCCGTCCGCTTTGGCTGACGTTAGTCCGATTCCTTCATATTGTGCCAGTTTGATATGATCGCGCAGGAGTGACAGAGTCCCGAATCCATCGAACACGATTTCCCAGTTGTGCAGGACATTATCCGTTAGTCCGACTACCTGCTTCTCATAGTACGTACCGCCCGCATCCTTTTGGAAGATCACTTTGTCTTGTTCGTTAAAGGTTACCCGGTAAAGCTTCTTATTCGCCACAATGTCAAAGTTGATGCCCATCTGGGCTTGGGTATCGAGCGGTGTAATCAAATCCGCGATTCGTGCATCGAATTCTAATGTCCACGCACCGGGCCCTATAGGCACATTTTTCGTAATGGCAGAATAAGTGCGATTGTCATTCGCTATTTTATCGCCATAGAATAAATATTGTCCTGGCTGAACCGGCTTGAGCGGCAGCTGATGCGGATTTCCAGATGAAACACTGGAATCAATCGTGTATGCATTCGGCACTGGAAAAGCGACAGGTCCAGGAACCCATCCTGCAGTTTGCAAATTTGAAGCGTCATCCTCGAATAATATTCCAACTATGGTCTGTACTTTTATATTCGTACGGGCCAGGAATCCACCATCATAAGTTACGGCTGTGACCGTTGCATTACCAACAGAGATCGCCGTAACGGTACCATCCTGCTGCACGCTGGCGACAGTCGGATTGCTGCTGCTCCACAATACCGTTTTATCCGTGGCAAGCGCTGGAAGCACGCTAGCTATTAGAGTTTCACTACCTCCTATCGATATAGCTGTTTTGGATTTATTTAGCGTGATCTCGCTAACTGGGAGCGGCTTCACCTCTACTAATGAACTGGCTGTAAATCCGCCGTCCTCAGTCGTTACCGTTATCATCGCTATTCCTGAAGAAACGCCCGTCAGGATCCCTTGAGCATCTATTGTCACTACAGCCGTATTGCTGCTGGACCACTGGACATTCTTGTTGCTCGCATTAATCGGCTGTATAGTTGCCGTCAACGGGAGACGATCACCGACACGCAACTCCGTTTCGGTCGGGTTCAACACTACACCTGTAACCCCTATATCCCCTATAATGACCGCAATGGCAGCGGCAGCCGTATAACCACCATCTACAGTTGTAGCAGTAATCGTTGCATTACCTGCAGCTACGGCCGTAACAACGCCATTCGCATCAACAGTCGCAATATTCGTATCGGAGCAAGACCATGCTACACCTCTCTCTCCAGCATTGGCTGGTGTTACCGTTGCGTTTAATGCAACAGACGAGCCTAGCGATAGGGTCAGGGTGTCGGGATCAACCGTAATTCCATTGGCCGGTCGGTACAGCTTCATATGCTCGAAATACACTTCATTCGTTCCGGATTGCCAGTCCAGTGGAATGTTATAAAGGATCATGCCATCCGTAGTCCCAGGCAATGACCTTCCCATCCCTGCATGCTCGGCCACTTTCACGCCATCGAGCCAGAGCGACACCGTCTGGATCCCATCAAAGTTGATGCTCCACTCGTGAATAGCATTATCAGTCGGCATAGTTAACCGATCTTGATAGGTTCCCGCCGATCCCAAAAACATCACCCTGTTCTGATCGTTGAAGGTAAGGCTGTACTGCTTCTCATTCGCATGGACTCTTATAATGATTCCTCGGTTTACATGGTTCTGGTACGGTGTCATCAGATCAGCGAATCGCGCACCGAACTTCAACTTCCAGGCTCCAGATCCAATAGAAAAGTTTTTGGCCATCGTTATGTAGTTGGAGCCTGCTTCTTGATCGCCATAGAGTAAGTATTGACCGGCCTCGACCGGTTTCATCGTCACTCCATTCGGATTCCCTTTGGAATTGCCGGAGTCTGTAATATAAACACCGTTTCTGGGCACTGAACTTACGTTCCATCCTGCTGCAGTAAAGCTGGTCATGTTGTCCTCGAAAAATACACCGTTCGTTTCACCAAATACAACAGCGGAATTGTAAATGGGGATCATACTAACGATCATCAATACGACTAAGTAAATTCGAATCCTCCTGAACCATTTCCCAATCATAACTAACCCCTCCCATTGGAATCATTGTGACACATGTGTTACATTCCATTGTTTCTTACGATCACAGCGCACTCATCCGCTTCAACGGCAGCACGGCACGCTGCCAGCAAATCATGATGCGTAATCTCATGAGGTCTCCCTTCAATTCTGTGCAAGAAGTCTTCTGTAACTGTTGAAGGTACTGATCGGAGCGGAATCTTGGCAAACGGCTTGGCATGCATGACTGTGAACAAGAACTCCTCCTGTCCGACCGATGGATCACCCGTTAATCGAATCTCAGCACTGCCCAGCGTTCCTGTGACGAATATGCGAAGATCCCCATAGCTCCAGCATTTCTCAGGCGTATGCCAATCTGCATACAGCTGTGCAACCACACCACCACTTAAAACCGTTTGAACAGCAGCAACATCGTAGAAATCCGGATATTCCGGCAAAATTGACTTGGCTAATACCGCTGAAGTAGAAGCGAGCTCCTGACCAGTCAACCAACCCAGAATGTCAAAATCATGAATAAATAAATCCATTATGATGCCACCATTTTGCTGCTTGGAGAAATGCCAGGTTTGACGGCTATTCGGGTTCAGCATATGCGGCTTGCGCATCGTGATCGAGAGCAAAGTTCCGAGCTCGCCGGCATCGATCATTTGCTTCAAGGTGTAGAGAGAGCGTTTATCCCTTGAAGTTAGCATGAGCCCAATTTGAATCCGCTCCCGATTCATGACGGCTTCCAAGCGATTCAACCCGTCGCGGTTAGTAATAATCGGCTTATCGAGCATGATATGCTTGCCATACTCGCAGCAGGCTTCAATAATCGCAATTTTCTCGTCATTAATTGCTGATGACCCAATGATCGTAGCGGATGAATTCCATATCTCATCCGCATCCTGCACGAGTGGTATGTTATATTTCTCTGCAAAAGAAGCAGCTAACACATGTGGATCGCGATCATAAATCCCGACACATCTGTGTCCAGCCTTAAGCATGGCCTCAATAAACATGGAGATATGACTATGTTGACAGCCAACTATAGCGAAGTCGTGTATCAATGTTCCAGCTCCTATTCGAATCGAATTTCTTGACCATGATTGGACGAGTCATATGTGCCCCATATCAGTGCAAGTCCTGCTCTCGCATCTTCCCCAGATATAACCGGCTCTCTGTCTTCCTGAATAGCCTGTACCATATCTTCTATCTGCAGTCGATGCCCTTCTCTCCCGGACTCCACAGGAAATTCCGGTATTTCCACGGACTCTCCCACTATATCCAAAGTCGTGATTACATTGCCCTTCAGAATAACCGTGCCCTTATCTCCATGGATAATAATCTGATGCTCGGGTTGCTTGTAAGCTGTTGTTGTCATCTCGAGTACTCCAAGCGCTCCGTTCTTATAGCCCAAAACAGCAACGGCAGTATCCTCGACTTCAATATCGCGAAGCACAGTGCGGGCATAGCCATTGAGCGTTTCCACGGGTCCAGCAAGCCATTGCAAGAGGTCAATCGTATGAATGCCTTGATTCATCATCGCACCACCGCCGTCCATTTCCCATGTACCACGCCAGCCTGCACTGTCATAATAGGCTTGATCCCTATAGTAGCGACCGTAACCAGAGCATAAACTGAGCTTGCCAAGCCTTCCTTCCTCAATTAACCGTTTGACGTATTGAGCAGCAGGAGACAACCGCCTAGGGAGGACCGAAGCCAGCTTAACACCATGCTGCTGACACACCTCAATCATTCGCTCCGCGTCTTCTTTCTTAATCGCAAGCGGCTTCTCACATATTACATGTTTACCTGCCTGTGCAGCTTGAATCGTCTGTACGGCATGCAACCCGCTCGGTGTACAGATGCAAACAACGTCTACATCATTACGAGCTAATAATTTGTCATAATCGGTCTCATATGGAACCCCGTACTGCTCTCCGAACCGCTTGGCACTTGATTCATAGACATCGCAAACGGCTGTCAACTCCGCACCCGGTGAGCTTTTAATTCCTTCTACATGTGAAACGGATATGCCACCACAGCCCAGAACAGCAAATCTAATCTTTGACATCAATACTTCCCCCTTCTATTCCTTAACGATCCGATCTCTAGATTTGCATAAATTCATCCTCCGATAGGCATGACCAAGCACGCACATATGACGGAGTCCCATCTTATGCACGTACTGGTTACCTATTCGCTCATAGAACAGCTACCTATTTTGTATACCAGTCTTTAGTATGAACCACAGTTGCCTTGTTGTCGGTATACCACTTCTTATAGAATTCATCTACCTGCACGCCGCCAGCATTCTCCCATGCAGACTTCACATCTGATAACGCCTTCTCAATCGGATAAGAGGCACCACCTACAACAGCCTTTGACCATATATCAACTACAGCTTTTAACCCGTTCGTATAGCTCAAAAGTAAATTTTCAGGTAATGGCGGCAAAGAATTTTGATCGATGTCATAAAATATCGGACGATCGGCACTCAAATAGGCTTGATCAGAGGCTTTAATAATCTCAGCAAATTCTTTGTCAAGCGGTTTATTCATATCCAACTGAGAGATATACCTTGCGCAATCACCCTCTGACATCGGAGAAGCTAACATCCGGAAGTCAGCTGTCCAAGAAACCTGTGTAGTGGATATCGGCTGAATTGGTGCAGGACAACCGTTTGCACCGACTTTATAATGCGTCCCCTCAATCCCGTACTTCAACGTTTTCCCAGTCGACTCCTTCACAAGAAAGTCGATGTATTTGATTACAGCTTCCGGGTTCTTCGCTGTTGCATTCACAACAGTCGTGATGAAGAGTGGCGGATTAATGGGCGGACTGAACTGACCAAATTCTGTTTTCGGCAATGGTATAGCGATAATTTCTCCATCAGGGTTATTCTTCTTGAATGATTCAAACACTTTGTAGCCTATCACATTAGCACCACCATTGGCGCCAAACATACCGAGCTTGCCGTTTACAAAATCCTGTTGTGCCTTCTGGCCATTAGTGTCTGTCAAGAAATCTTTATCGACAAGTCCTTCGTTGTACAGTTGTTTCTTAAATGCATTGCTTGCAGCAGCACGATCAAATTGATGGACATAATTTCCGTCCTTTACGCCCCATTCACTATAACCGAACATTGCACCGATGATTTGTCCCCCTACACTGCTTAGCTGAATTCCAAAGGTGTCCTTTTTCCCGTTGCCATCCGGATCCTGCTCGGTAAAGGCTTTAATGACTTTGTACATTTCCTCAGTCGTTTTAGGAACCGCCAGATTCAGCTTTTTCAGCCAATCGTTACGGACATAGAGTACAACATTTGTATCCAAGGATGTAACATAGCCAAGTCCGTACAATTTTCCGTCGTCTTTCATACCCAGCTTCTTCAATGCCGGATATTTTGCAAGTAAATTTTTGTATTCTGTGCTGTACTTTTCAATAATTTCATCGAGCGGCATCAATTGTTTTTTCGAATATAATGTATTTTTGAATCCGGCACTATATTCAAACATGATGTCTGGAGCTCCCCCTGAAGCAAGCAAGACGTTGAATTTTTGCTCCGACTCGTTTCGTGGCACTGAAATGAACTTCACATTTGCAGGTCCATTCTGATTGAGCCATTCTGTCCATCTGTTCTTAATCGGCGTACCTTCCTCCGCAGGAATATTCCCTCTATCATAGATGGATGCTGTTATATCTCCACGCTTGGCAGGTGTTGGCGAAGGCTGCGTAGTTGCTGCCGGCTTTGCTGATTCATTCGGCTTCACAGATGTTGCAGGCGTATCCGTCGTTTTGCTACACGCTGCCAACATGGCAGCCATAGACAGTACCGTAACAATTCCTAGCCTGAATCTTTTTACATGATTACGTTTGTTTTGAACCTTCATGCGTTGGACCCCTCCAGAATAAGTTTTTTCACTTCCAGTGTATCACCATGTCTATTATCCGTCCTTCCGTCGTGAACCCGCATCACCTCCTTTAAGACTGTCTTGATACAGTAACTGATCATCCTTTGATCGCACCAATCATTACACCTTGAATAAAATATTTTTGTAGGAAAGGATAAATAATCAACATCGGAAGGACCATGACCATAATACCCGCCGATTTGATACCTTCAGGTGTCACAGCGGTCTGTTCCTGCACGGGCAAATTATTTATTTCACTAAGTAACGATTGACTTTTGATCATCTGCTGAACCAATACAGCCAAATTATATTTCTCGACATCCTGGATATACAAAAGCACACCTAAGAATGTGTTCCAGTATCCGACTGCGTAGAAAAGGGAAACGGTCGCAATAACAGGCATAGACAATGGAAGAACGATTCGCATCATGTAGCGAAACTCCCCACACCCATCCATGCGGGCTGCTTCCTCCAGCTCTCCGGGAATATTTGCGAAGAAGGTCCTCATGATTAGCATGTAATAGGTGCTGATCAACGCTGGCAACCATATGGCCCCATACGTGTTCATCAACCCCAATGCTTTGATCACGAGATAGGTGGGGATAATACCACCGCTGAACAGCATTGTAAATACGATCGCCAATGTGAAAAATCTTCTGCCGTACATATATGAGCGTGACAGAGGATATGCTGCTAATACTGTAAACGCCAAGCTTAGAGCCACACCCACAACCGTAATCAGAACACTATTCACGAACGATTGTATAATTCTGGTCCCGCTTATCAAAAGATTGTAGGAGCTGAGGCTCCATCCCCGCGGCCAGAACGAAACACCGCCAGATACGATATAGTGAGGATCACTCAAGCTTACAGCAGCCACATGAACGATAGGCAACAAGCAGCTCAGTGCAATCAGACCGAGAACCACTGCATTGATTTGATAAAACAGTTTCTCACCGAATGAAACACTCATTTTCTTCACCTTTCTCCATAAAGGACATTACCATAGACCTTCTCCGAATTTTCTAGCAGTTCTATTTGCTAGGAGAACAAGTACAAGACCGACAACTGATTCGAACAAACCAAGTGCAGCAGTAAAGCTGAACTGCGCTCCTTCAATACCAATTCGAAAAATATAGGTACTGATAACCTCCGATATACTCGAAACAACGGGATTTTGCAGGACGAAAACTTTGTCGAATCCAACTTCAAGCACGTTGCCGATCGATAGGATGAACATGATGATAATGGTCGAAGCAATGCCTGGAATCGTAATGTGGATCATTTGCTTCCACTTGTTGGCACCATCCATTCCCGCTGCCTCATAAAGACTGGTGTCGATGGAGCTAAGTGCGGCCAAATATATAATCGCTGCAAAGCCAGATTCTTTCCATATGCCTGCTCCGAGGAAAATAGCAATCCATGATCCAGATTTGTACAAAAACGGGTAGGCTTCTCCTGTTATTAGACGCAAGAAGTGATTGACGATACCTGATTCCTGCGCAAATAGCGTCAATACGATTCCGCCTACAATTACCCAGGAAAAGAAATGAGGCAAATAGACTAACGTCTGCACGAACCGCTTAAACCACATTTTCCTGAGTTCATTCAGCAGAATGGCCAGAATAATCGGGAAAGGAAACCCGATGAAAATAGATAACCCCCCTAACACAAACGTATTACGAATAATCTCCAACGATTGTGGATTGTCGAATAACATTCGAAAATGCTTCCAACCAACCCATGGGCTATGCATAATTCCCTGGATAAAGCTGTAATCCTTGAAGGCGATGACTACTCCGAGCATGGGCAAATACTTAAATAACACATAAAACAAAATGACGGGCACAAACATGATAAACAACGGAATATTTTTGCGAAATCTCAAGCCCACTCTAATGTTCTCCTCTCTCCTCGATGCGAATGCTACCGCTTACATGATACGCTCATGCCGTTCCGACCTTCGCTCTGTGTTCATCCCAAACTATATGGAAAGGGAAGACTCCGTTCAATAGATATGATTCTTGCCAATAGACCATTTTCAATTGAAAATGCAAAAAAACCGCTTCTGATCAAGCGGGTTTCGTACATTGCTCTTGATTTAAGTACCAAGTTCAACCTCAAAATAGATATAATTCTCGATAGATGATTCTCCTCCGCTGACGATCATCAGGAATCACGATTCATTTTACGGTAATCACCCGGTGTTGTACCGACCCATTTCTTAAACACACGTATAAAAGTAATGGCATGAGAATAACCGACCTTGCCGGCAATTTCCTGTATGGAATCAGACGAATCTTCATATAGTAACAGCTTCGCTTGCTCTATCCGCACTTTGGCTACATAATCCACGAAGTTTTCACCGAATTCCTCTTTAAATAATCTGCTAACGCTTTTCATATGAAGCTGGAACGTTTCACTAATATGATTGAGCGATAATTCGGGATTGTTGTAATGGGTTTCAATGTACTGCTTGATTTGCATAATGAGCTTATGGCTTTCCCTTTTGTTCTTCTTCAGCTGAAATTGTTCAGACAAGCTTTGAAGGATTGTGCTAATGGGCTGCTCTGCTTCTTCAATCTTGATGAAGCCTTTTACATTTTCTCTAATATCCGAGAGTGCTTTCTGTTCCCAAATTAACCGGAGTTCGGGCGGAAGCGTCCTGCATTCCTTGTCCAAGGCGAAGATGAGATAGTTAATAAAATCAACTGCATCTTCCCTTCTTACAGCTGCAGACTTCAGCACCACGAACAAATCGTGAAGCTGCTCCTCCCACTTGTTATCCCCTGCTCGGAACGCTTGTGCCGTCAATTTAATCTGTTCTGCATACTGCAGCACATGCCCCTGCGGAGGTGTTATAACATCCCCGTACGAAATCGTTGTGTTGCTGCCGAACATCGATATGTATTGCAGCGCTTCCAGTGCTTCCGAGTAGGATTGAGATATGTGTTGAGGGCTGTCCACAATTGACCCGATTCCACACGATATCGTAAAAGGCAGGTTCTGCTCAGTCCATAGCCTAATCTGCATACAAAACGGCTTAAGTGGGTCCTCAGACTCCATTTGCCCCTCTTCCGCCATCGCTATAATGCCCAATTGTGCCTGACTCATCCACTCGCACCATATTTGCAAGTTTTCCTGCTGTCCGGCTTCCCGCGTTGCTGCAGAAACCGCGAATTTAAGCAGGTTTTGATCCTGTGGAGAGTAAGCTTGGATAACATCGTCAATACGATCAATCTCTAATACAATCACAGCGATATGGTTAGTCCTGCCGGATAATCCAACATGGTCCATCTCCTGCTCCCACTCTTCAGCAATGAGCGGTTCTGCTGCCTCCATCATTCGTTTGAATAACAACTTCCGCCGGAAGCCCACACTCTCCTCAACCTTTTTGTCATAGTCCCGGGAATGCTCTACCAGTTCATCAATCGCTGTACGGATAAAATGAAATTCATCCTTTTGCTCCACGAATGCAGACTCTCTGGAATTCCGTTTCGTATACAACCGGATATTGGATTCGATCAGTTGAATCGGACGATAATTTTTACGTGCTGCCAAAAACAGCCACACCATCCCAGCTAACACAGACAACAGTACGGCCGCATACCACCCATTCGAAAGAGAGGAGAAATAACCGAATGCATTCGTTTGTTTGTAACCGGATCTTACCGTCCAACCCGTATAATTAGAAGTCAGCTTAGTAAGAATCTTATCCGCTCTATCACTCTCCCCCATAATTGACACATCGTTTGCATCTGAGAGAGTGAGGAAATTCAATTCTGAATCCAAAAGCTCTCTGATCGCCTCTTCTAGCTTGCTTATCTGTACATTTGCAATAATTAGACCTTGGGAGCCTGTATTAAGCGGTATTCTTTTAGACAGAGAAATGACTTGCTGTTGAGGGTTGTCGCCACCTTGGAATACTTGAAACGCACGGGGTTCAGTCCAAGTTAGGGTATCCTTAGCCGTAAGCGCCTGTTCTACAAATGCGCGATCAGCAAATTGTTCAATCTGAATCATAGTACCAGGGGTCAAGACAACCTGATCAGAGCTCCGGTATAAATAAATAGAGTCAACAGATAGTAAATAAGTCGACAGGTCGCGTATTCTCTGTGATATTTGATAATCCTTATAAGGATCGCTCGGTTCATTGCCGTCAAAAAACAACCGTATCATCTCATTAGTCAGAATTTCTTTGACAACCATCTCTTCTGAAAATTTCAGCAAAGAGTCTATCGTCTGCAGGGCATTTTGGGCAAATACCTCATTTGCTTTGACCGCCTGCTGCTTCGAGAAATTCCCCATAGCCGTGAAGAATAGAAAGATTAGTATCGAGATAATAGCCAGAAAAACAGGCAGATAAGATAAAAGCCAGCGATGGTACATTTTCATTGCTTGATCTTTGCCCCCTATTAAATGAGTTCATGGATCCCGATATTCATATTGTACATTATACAAAGGTCAATACGTCCACAAAAGATTTCTGCTAAGGGGGGAGTTACCTTATCTGGTTGCAAGTTAATAGGCGACAAAGTGAACGCTCCTTAAGATCAGGTGGAAAATGAGCAGCAAATAGAGCCCTCTTGGGCTGTATTTGCTGCTCTCATTAGGTCATCCATCCCCTAATCTTAAGGGCTCGGGATTATTCAAGATACTTTAGTAAGTTCATTCCTCAAAGTTAGCTTTCAAATGATTGAGATGCTTGGACATCGCTTCCTTAGCTTGTGTTACTGCCTTCGCTCTAATCGATTCTGTTATGAGTCTGTGATCTTCAAGGGTATGACCATAGCTCGGGAAAGCGATATTGCTGCGAATTTCGGAGAAAAACAGGTTTATTACTTCACTTAACTCATAGAACGTATCATTGCCCGTTATCTTGAATATCGTTCGATGAAATCCGATATCGGTATCGAAGATGGGCTGTTTATCGCGAATGGCCTGCTCCATCCGATCATTCCATTCATCCAATTCCTGCAGCTGCTGCGGGGTCGCCTTGGAGACAGCAAGCTCCACAGCGGCTAATTCCAGAATAATTCGGGTTTCCAGAAGCTCCCTCATTTTCTTGCGGTCTCCCAACCAGCGGAAGTAAAACTGGTCCATCAATTGCTGTAAGGAAGCAGTGCTAACGTAAATGCCATCTCCAGGCTTAAGCTTCAGAATCCCGATCGTCTCTAAGGACTTAAGCGCTTCGCGCACAACGGTCCTGCTTACCTTAAGCATATCTACGATTTCCTTCTCATTCAGGAATCGGTCTCCGGCCTTAAGATCATTCTCCACAATGTATTGTTTGACCTTATCAATAACGACATCCTTTAATGATTTGCGAATTAACGGTTCCATACTCGATTCATTCCTCTTTAACCTATTATAGTTATACCAATACTAACATCGGCAGGAAGAGGAAGCAATTCATATGGAATTACACAATGCTAGGCGGTGAACCAACTGCAGTAAACAGGTCAACAGCTTGCGTGATAACCTCATGGCCTGATCGCAGGATCGGACACAGATGCCCCGGCAGCAAAATGTCTACATCTATATCGGTCAACCTATGGATCGATTGTTCCAATTGCCGGATAGAGAAATCCGGCGTGCTGAGCGCAGCAATCTGCCCTCCGGCAAATACGGTATCCCCGCAAAAAAGGGCATTTAGCTCTGGACAGTAATAACTGATCATGTCACTGCTGTGACCGGGCGTCGACATAACCACTAACGTTAGATCACCTATCTTCAGTTGATCACCATGTTGTAACACAATCTCCACTCGGCTTGGCGTCATTCGGCAATCAGGCGGGTACACACCGCTCCTGCGTGCCTCGATCAGACCATTGCGGGTCTCGTCCGCCGCCTCCACTATTGCAGCAGTTGCAGTTGAGGCGGCCAATTGGGCCCCGGTTGCAGTCTTCCACAGGTGCGCCCCACCGCAATGGTCCATGTGGGCATGGGTAAGACAGATCGTGGTGATCCCAACGGCCGTGAACCCGTCAAGTGCAGCTTCCGCCAGCATCGATGATACCCCATAGCCTGTTCCGCAATCGATGATCGCCTGCTCACTGCCGCCATCAAGCAGATACACATTGCAATCGAGCTCATGACTGGCATTCATACCGAGCTTACCGCTGCCGATCAAGTAGATTCGCCCCTTAAGTCTCATCCTGTTAACTCCGATCCGAGCATAACAGGACGTCCCTCCCGACAGGAGCGAACGATTGCGTCCGCCACGCGGACAACATTCAGAGCGTCCTCCACTGGCAATATTGTGGATTCCACCCCATCGCGAATGCAGGCTATAAAATGAGCAAGCTCAGACATAAGTGGGCCTTGCACCTGACCGTGAATCTCTTGAAGTAGAAACGGGCTTGGAAGTTGAACCTGTTCGTTGGTGCATATTCGGATTGCTTGGTCAGGTGCTTCCATCCTCAGGACACCGGATTCACCATTCACCAGCATCATTTGATCCTGTGGCGCCGGCCATGCGTCTGGCGCAAGCCAATTGCTCTCGATGACGGCAATCGTTCCATTCCTGAACGTAAGCATGGCCCATACGAGATCTTCTCCCTCGTCGGAGGAGGAGCTCCTTGCATATACCTCTATAGGAAGCTCTCCCAAACACCACAGAATTTGATCAATATCATGGACGCCGAGCACGAAGATAGTAGGAGTGCGTTTGTAAATTTGGTAGAACCGTTTCAAATCGCTGCGTCTTGCATAGATCGATCGAATGCGCCCGAGCTTGTCATTTACGATCTGACGCTTCATCTCAAGATAACGCGGGTCGAAGCGAGTCACGTGGCCGACCATTAGCATTAATTTCTTCTCCGCTGCCAGACTAACGATTTCGGTTGCTTTACTTAAATCGATTTCCAACGGCTTTTCTACAAATATATGGCATCCTGCCTCTAGACCGGCTACAACCGCTCCATGATGAAGAGCTTCCGGAAGCAGGATATCCAGAACATCCAGCCTTTCCTTGCTCAACATTTCGTCTAGACTCGTGTAACCTGTACAGCCCAATTCCTCTGCGAGCTGATCTACTACATCCTGTCTTATATCGCAAACAGCTTGTATGCGTATTCCCGATAATTGCCGCAAGCATTGAAGATGCTGCCTGGCGAAGCTGCCCAAGCCAACGATTCCAATATGGATTGTATTCATATTTGTTCCTCCTGAGTAGCGACTGTCGTTTCTTCCTATAGCTCCTCTACATCGTGAAGGGGCAAGCCAATCCGAGGCGCAACCATAGCGGCCCCCCGTGCGGAGTCCTTATATCCCGCTCCGCTAATGATGCATACCACCCGGTCAGTCGGACGAATCTGTCCATTTTGCACCGCTTGTGCTAACCCCGCCATACTGATCGCGGCTGCTGGTTCACAGAATATACCTTCTTTGACCGCTAACTGCTCCTGCCAGCTCCAAGTAACCTCATCCTCGATGGAGAGGCCAATCCCGTTGCTCTCTTTAAGACCTGCGAATACAAGATCAGCATCAGGTGGACTCGGTACCTGTATGCCGGATATTCTCGATGTAGAATCTCCGGTAACAGGCTTGTCAATGCCCTGCTCCCAACCTTTCACCAGATTGGAACAACCTGTCGATTGACAGGCTGCCATGCGTGGAAGCTGTGTTAGCTGACCGGTCTGCAGTAGGTCTTGAAAACCTCGATGTATGCCGGCAAACAAACCACCTCCGCCAACTGGAACGAATACTGCATCGGGAGTCCCTATCTCCTCATGGAGCTCATAGGCAATCGTCTTAACAGCTTCCATCGCATACGGCGCATAGGCGAATGCTGTGATCAGCGGCTCCCAGCTATTGCTGCGGGCTCGTTCACGAACCAGCTCGAATACTTGTGCTCC
Source organism: Paenibacillus sp. J2R1T-4 (assembly GCF_059692235.1). Classification (NCBI taxonomy): domain Bacteria; kingdom Bacillati; phylum Bacillota; class Bacilli; order Caryophanales; family Paenibacillaceae; genus Paenibacillus; species Paenibacillus sp. J2R1T-4. The sequence goes on from NZ_JCAUBA010000005.1 coordinate 45,083, forward strand.
GATGGCCGAGCTGAAGCCCATTCCTCTGACCTTATACACTTGTGCGCCATAGACCAGAATTTGCTCCAGCTTGGAGGTCACAATATTCTCTTGCACGTAGACATGGTATTCCAGCCCTCCCCGGGCTGCATAAGCAGCGATCGATGCCCCCGCATTACCGGATGTCGTACCGATGCAAGCAGACTTGCCCTCTTCCTTGGCAAGCGACACCCCGAGTGCCGCTATTCTGTCCTTGTAGGAGCCAGTAGGATTCGAAGATTCCAGCTTGAAATATAGCTCCTGTATGCCTAGTTCTGCCCCGATACGTACACTTTTGACAAGCGGCACTTGTCCTTCTCCCATAGTCACCCGATTACCAGGTGATACTCCCGGCAGTCGATCCGCATATTTCCATATCCCTTGACTCTCTATGTTCATAGAATGATGCCCCCGTCCTACTAATTAAGCTTAATCAAGTAATCCCACTTGCTGCATGCAGGCCTTTACCGCTTCCTTAGCACGCTCATCGACTACGCCTGAATAGTCTGGGGCGAAATTACCGCTGAAACCAAGCAGGTTCATCGCATAGGAGAATCCTGGGAACACACCTACTGCGACAAACTGATCTCTAAGCAGCAAAATATCGTTGAGACATTGAGCGGCTGTGGCACGGTCCCCGGAAGCCAGCGCTGTATACAGCTTCGCCGTAATCTTCGCCGTGCAGGCGAACATGCCGTCCAATTGCTTGGTGATTCCGTACTCATAGGCAACATCGAACACATCAAGCCCGCTGAACATGAGCTGAAAAGCGGAATTCGTTACAGAAGGAGCTTGTGTCAGTGCTTGCTGTATAATCCGTGCCGTCGTTATATCCCCCGTCTTGATTCCTACGATGTTGCTTACCTTCATAAGCTCCAATACTGTTGCGGGTTCGATCTTCACTTGAGTTACGGAAGGCAGATCGTACATATAGACGGGGTAAGGGGATGCAGCAGCAATAGCTGTGAAAAACTGCTTCACCTCGGACTGGCTTGACCTATAGTAAAAAGGAGTCGTTGCTACAACACCATCAATCTGCATTCCTTCCAAACTATTGATCCGATCCATGACCCGGCTAATAGAATTATCCATTACACCTACGAATACCGGACAAGCTCCACGTGCTGCCTCAGTTGCTTTTTGAACAACCTTAACATATTCTCCATTCTTCACTTGAGCTTGTTGACCCATTGAACCCATCACCAGCAGCCCGGATGCCCCCGAGTTTACCTGATCCTCCACATGCAATTGTAAGCTTGATGCTACTAAATCTCCGTTGCTGTCCAAAGGTGTTCCTAATGCTGTATAAAATCCTTGTCTCATGTTTACCCCAACCTTCATTTTATAGTGTCATTTCCACTCGCTTGCCAGCATATACAAATTCATTCCTTTGTGAACCTTTGGGGTTCCAGTCAAACATACTAAGATTCCCTCTACTTCTGCGTGTAGGGCTTGCAATTCCTGACCGAACCAATCGTATACAGCCCCAACCTTATCGCCTTGCTTCACATGATCTCCAAGCTGAACGGCCGGGATGAAGAATCCATCTGTATCCGCTTGCGTTGAATCCAGATCAAAGTGTCCTACTCCTCTAAGCCTGTGGCGGATTGAAGTTGCAGTTTCTTTAATCCACGCTTCGGGTTGGAGCAGGATGCTTAGGTGCTCCATAAGCCGCAATGCTCCAGCACGGTAGCTTAGCTGCTCATCCGGCTTCACACGTCTTCCCCCATAGCCTTCGGTATATAGCCACGGTATCCCCTTTTCTGTGGCAGTAGTCACCGTCCGACCAGGCAGGACTTCTTCATGCCCCCACACAGTCGCCATTCCGAACGCTTCGGCTGCCGCTTGAGATCGTCTTCCAGCTTCGCTATCGTGATGGTAGTACCCCACGAATTGCGTTAGGGCAAGATAAGCTCCTCCGCTGTGGAAGTCGAGCAGAAAGTCCGCATCGACCAGCAAATGTTCAGTAATCTGCCAGGCTAAGCGCTGGGTAACGGTCCCGTCCTTGCTGCCGGGAAACTCTCTTGCCAGATTCCGCTCATCCGCAGGTGTTGTTCGAGATACGCCGTAGTACGATAACACATTTGTAACCGGAACGAGAATAACGGTCCCTCTAATATGCTCCGGCTGGAGGTCTCTGCACAGCTCGATAACCGTATGGACCCCTTCGTACTCATCCCCGTGGACAGCTGCAAGGATGAGCAGAGTTTGACCTGGGCTGTCTCCCTTTATTACATGCACTGGGATCACAGCTTCATTCGTTTCGTCTGCCTCGAAGGTTAATAGATAGCTTTGCTTAGTACCCGGCTTTTGGAGGTTCTTATCGAATTGATCAACATGTAAGGTTTCTGACATATGCTCTCCTTGTCACTAATTCTATAAAGATATTATGGTAGTACCAATATAGCCAGAGTCAAGACGCGGATTTCAATCTGACACTGAATTATCCAGCTCGTCAAACTGGTTTGGATAAATGTTGAACGATTAGCTGAACTGCCGCAGCCTTGTCCTTTGCTTGTATCAAGTCGACAATGTGCCTGTGCTCCTGGTTGGTAACCACAGCTCTATCAGCAGCATCAGAATTTCTATCATTCCCTGCAATCATTTCAAAATATCGGTTGACTACATCCGTCAATTGGATAAACAAGGGATTTCCTGTGAGACTTAGTAGCTCTCGATGGAAATCATAATCCAGCTTCACAATCTCCTTGAAGGATCCTGTTGCCCGCTCGGATTGTTCAATTATCGCGTATAATCGATCCAGATCAGCGGAAGTAGCACTAGTGATAATCGATTCAATAGCTGCTTGCTCTAACATAATTCGAAAATTAAGGATGTTGGTAAGCTGCTGTTCGTCACCGCTCCAAAGTGAGAGCATTTCATGGAATAACGGCGATAGATCCGGCTCCTTCACAAATATGCCTTTTCCTTGCTTTTTATAAATATAACCCAACGTCTCGAGCGTACCCAGTGCTTCCCGAATCACAGTCCTGCTGACTCCAAGCATCTCCGCCAAATCTCGTTCAGTCGGCAGCTTCGCACCTGGTTGAAGCCGATTTGTTACTATATATTGTTTAATTTGTTCACAAGCCATATTTTTCAAAATCATGTACTCATCGTTCGTAATCTGCTCCAAGCTTGCACCCTCCAGCCTTAATTGCTTGATACCAAACCTGATGTTAACATCGAGCAAGCTCTCGTCCTCATTGTTCTATGTTAGTTCAAGATGGCCGGATTGTAAATGAATCAACCTTTACTCCTTTCTGTTGTAATTATACTATGGTAATACCAATTTTATCACCGGTTTTTGAAACGGTCAATCAAAAAAAAAGTCACTTATTTGCAGAAAAAAAATATTAAAGCCATCCTCTCAATCATGAAAGGATGGCTTCATTCGTAAAATTGTGTTCTGTTACTACTTGTCCAGCCACTCGCGCATCATCGCAAGCAACTGAGCGCTATTAACCGGCTTCGTGATATAGTCTGAAGCACCCGCTTCAATACACAGCTCACGGTCGCCTTTCATCGCTTTTGCTGTCAGGGCGATAATCGGGAGGTCCTGGAATTCCGGCTTCTCACGGATGGCTCGAGTCGTCTCGTATCCATCCATAACTGGCATCATAATATCCATCAATACGATATCAATATCCGAGGTTTCCTCCAGAATTTTGATCGCGTCCTGACCGTTCTCGGCCGGAACCACCTTCATATAATGACGTTCCAATATCGTTGTTAAGGCAAAGATGTTGCGAATATCGTCATCCACAATAAGCACTTTCTTATATTCAATCATTTCATCCGATTGGCGCTTCACCAGTGCTTCTCTTGCTCCAACAGGCAGGTTCTCGGCTCTCCGGTGCAGGAACAACGTCGTTTCGTCCATGATCTGGATCGCAGACTTCACATCTTTGATTACGGTTGAATACTTCAATTCATCCAGCTCATTCTCTTCCTCAGGCGACAGCTTCTGACTGCGGTTCATGACGATCGGCATGTATTTATTGTCTGGATTCTTTTGCATATCTCGTACAAAACGAATCAGATTCATGTCGGTCAAATCGTTATCTAGCAGCACGCAATCGAATGATTTGAGATTTAACTGATTAATCCCTTTACGACCGGTGTCCACTGCTGTAATTTTGACATCCTTATTATCCAGCAGTTCCACGAATTGTTTACGACGCGCTTCATCCTTCACAACGATAAGCAAGTTTTTCACGGTTTTATCCGCAAATGCATTCAGGATGTCAAGCGCATTCTCCAAATCTTCTTTATTCACCGGCTTACAGAAATAATCGTAAACACCCTTCTGCAGCAATTGAATTTCGTCTTCTTCCACTGTCATAACGCAGATCGGAATGTGGCGGCATTGGATATCATTCTTCAGATGCTCCAACACTAACCAACCGTTCGTATCTCCAAGGTGCAAGTCCAACGTGATGGCGATCGGGTTGTATTTATGAGCCAGCTCCAATGCGTCGAGTCCTTTTGTGGTAATGATTGTTTTTATCCCTTTTTTGCGCAAGACATCCAGGAGAATTTCATTAAACTTCTGATCATCCTCGATAATCAAAAACACGCGATCCCCAGGCTCAATGTGCTCACGATCATCCATAACATCAATGGCCTCGCTCTTAATGACGCTGCGTGTTCGCTTGGGCGGTGTTACATCAATAATCTCGGGAACATGCTTATGCTTAGGTTGCAAGTCTGCTAATTCCGCTTCTATCGGCAAGTACAAGTTAAATACGCTTCCGCTGTTCATTTCACTATAGAGTGTAATTTCTCCACCCAACATCTCCGCTATCTCGCGCGAAATCGCAAGGCCCAAGCCGGTACCGCCGTATTCACGGTTCGTGCTTCCGTCCGCTTGCTGGAATGCTTCAAAGATAATTTGCTGCTTTTCCTGCGGAATACCGATTCCCGTATCGCTTACCGAGAAGCAAATGACTGTTTTCGCCCGATTCAACGTTTCATTCTCTGAATTCCATCCCCCGGCTGCTCTACGGATCAACAGCATGATTTCGCCTTTTTCTGTAAATTTAAAGGCATTGGACAGAAGGTTCTTCAGAATTTGCTGCAATCGTTTTGGATCCGTCATGATTGTACCTGGAACATCTGGTTCAATCTTGATTCGGTACTCCAATTTATTGTTATCGACCATATGGCGGAACGACCGGTCCAATCCATCCGTAAGCTCAACAATAGACAGCTCGCTGTAATCCGGTGTTATCGTGCCTGACTCGATCTTGGATAAGTCCAGAATATCGTTAATCAGATCGAGCAGTTCAAAGCCAGAGTCTTGAATGGTCTTTGCGAATTTCACTTGATATTCCGTCAAGTTCGCGTCGGGATTCTCTGCAAGCTGCTCAGCGAGCAGCAATAAGGAATTGAGCGGAGTGCGGAGCTCATGCGACATATTGGCCAAGAATTCAGACTTGTACCTGGAAGTCAATGCAAGCTGCTCCGCCTTCTCTTCGATGAAGCGCTTGGCCACTTCAACCTCGTTGTTCTTGCTCTCTACCTCTGCCTTCTGAATAACAAGCAGCTTCGCTTTGTCCTCCAGCTCATCATTCGTGTTCCGCAGCTCCATCTGCTGCTTCTGCAGCTCCTCAGTGAGGGATTGGGATTGAATCAACAATTCCTCTGTCCGTTGGTTAGCTTGCATCGTATTGAGCACAATCCCGATCGATTCTGTGAGCTGATCCAGGAACGCGACATCGATCTCGCTGAAAGCCCGGAACGAAGCAAGCTCCAGGATGGCCAGCACCTGATCCTCGAATATGATCGGCAGCAGCACGATGTTGAGAGGCTTGCTCTCGCCAAGCGCTGATGAGATCACAACATAATCGCCAGGAACATTGCTGAGGAGAATACGCTGCTTCTCGATCAAGCACTGCCCAACCAATCCTTGTCCTGCCCGGAATTCATTGGATAGATTTTTACGATTCTGATAGGCGTAGCTGGCGAACAGCTTGAGCACCTGCTCTCCATTTACCGGCTCATTGATATAGAACACACCATGCTGCATCGATACGACCGGAGCCAGCTCGGAAAGGATCATACGGCTGACCGCATACAGATCTCGCTGCCCTTGCAGCAAACGCGAGAATTTGGCCAGGTTCGTCTTGAGCCAATCTTGCTCCGTATTAATCCGAGTCGTTTCCTTGAGATTCCGAATCATCTCATTGATGTTGTCCTTCAAGGTAGCAACTTCACCTGCAGCGGCAACATCGATCGCTCTGGACAAATCACCGTTCGTAACCGCTGTGGCTACGTTCGTAATGGCTCGTACCTGTGTCGTCAACGTACTCGCCATGTAGTTAACGTTATCCGTCAGGTCACGCCATGTTCCTGCAGCGCCTGGCACATTCGCTTGACCGCCCAGTTTCCCTTCGGCACCAACCTCGCGCGCCACGGTCGTAACCTGATCGGCGAAGGTGGCCAATGTTTCAATCATATTATTAATGGTGTCGGTCAGTTCTGCGATTTCACCTTTGGCTTCCACAGTGAGCTTCTGCTTGAGAGCACCATTCGCGACCGCTGTCACGACCTTGGCAATTCCCCGCACTTGGTCGGTCAGGTTCGTCGCCATGATGTTAACGTTATCGGTCAAGTCTTTCCAGATCCCGCCGACTCCCCGTACTTGAGCTTGTCCGCCTAGCTTCCCGTCTGTACCAACCTCACGGGCAACACGCGTAACCTCGGAGGCAAAAGAGTTGAGCTGATCCACCATTGTATTGATTGTGTTCTTCAGCTCCAGCAATTCACCTTTTACATCTACAGTAATTTTTTTGGACAAATCCCCGTTCGCAACCGCAGTCGTTACCCCTGCGATATTACGCATCTGGATCGTCAAGTTGCTTGCCATATAGTTCACTGTATCGGTGAGATCGAGCCATGTACCCGAAACGTCTTTTACTTCCGCCTGAGCACCCAGTTTACCCTCGGTTCCTACCTCGCGTGCCACGCGCGTAACTTCAGAGGCAAAGTTACTGAGCTGATCGACCATTGTATTCATAGTGATCTTCAGCTCTAGAATCTCACCTTTGGCATCAACGGTAATCTTCTTGGACAGATCCCCTTTGGCTACCGCTGTTGTGACATCGGCAATATTACGCACCTGGTCGGTCAAATTCCGAGCCATGTTATTAACGCCCTCGGTCAAGTCTTTCCAAGTTCCGCCTACACCTCTAACTTGCGCTTGACCGCCCAGCTTACCATCGGTACCTACCTCACGGGCTACACGGGTTACCTCGGAGGAGAACATCGAGAGTTGATCCACCATCGTATTAATCGTATTCTTAAGCTCCAGGATCTCGCCCTGTACGTCTGCGGTAATCTTCTTGGACAAGTCACCATTCGCAACAGCCGTTGTGACAACCGCAATATTACGCACTTGGTTCGTCAGGTTGGACGCCATATAGTTAACACTCTCGGTCAAATCGCGCCAAGTTCCGGCTACGCCTCTAACCTGAGCTTGTCCGCCCAGCATCCCTTCCGTTCCTACCTCTCGCGCCACCCGAGTAACCTCAGAGGCAAATGTAGAGAGCTGTTCCACCATCGTGTTGATCGTATTCTTCAATTCAAGAATTTCACCCTTGGCATTAACGGTGATTTGCTTGGACAAGTCGCCTTTGGCGACCGCTGTAGTTACTTCGGCGATGTTACGGACCTGATCGGTCAAAGTGCCCGCCATGAAGTTAACGCTATCCGTCAAATCCTTCCATGTACCCGAAACGTCCTTAACATCTGCTTGTCCACCTAGAATCCCCTCTGTGGATACTTCCTTCGCTACACGGGTTACCTCTGAGGCAAAATTGCTAAGTTGATCAACCATGATATTAATCGTACTCTTCAGTTCTAGTATTTCACCCTTGGCATCAACCGTAATGGTCTTGGACAGATCGCCCTTGGCGACCGCTGTTGTGACCTCAGCAATGTTACGGACCTGATTGGTCAAGTTGCTCGCCATGTAGTTAACGCTCTCGGTCAAGTCGCGCCATGTCCCGGCTACTCCGCTAACCTCGGCTTGGCCCCCCAGGATCCCCTCTGTACCTACCTCACGCGCCATCCGGGTTACCTCGGAAGCGAATGTGGACAATTGGTCGACCATCGTGTTAATCGTATTCTTAAGCTCCAGTATTTCACCTTGCACATCGGCTGTAATTTTCTTGGACAAATCTCCATTCGCTACTGCGGTCGTTACGACTGCAATGTTACGCACTTGATTCGTCAGGTTGGACGCCATGTAGTTAACGCTCTCGGTCAGATCTCGCCATGTTCCGGAAACCCCTTTAACGTCGGCTTGACCGCCCAGCTTTCCTTCCGTACCCACCTCGCGAGCCACACGTGTTACCTCGGACGAGAACATGGAAAGCTGATCTACCATCGTGTTAATCGTATTTTTCAATTCCTGGATTTCACCTTTGGCATTAACTGTAATCTGTTTGGACAAATCCCCATTGGCAACTGCTGTCGTCACCTGTGCAATGTTACGCACCTGATCCGTCAAATTGCTGGCCATGTTATTAACGCTGTCCGTCAAATCTTTCCATGTGCCGGAAACGCCCTTAACATCCGCTTGACCGCCTAGAATCCCTTCCGTACCTACCTCGCGGGCAACCCGCGTAACCTCGGAAGCGAATGTGCTAAGCTGATTCACCATCATATTGATATTGCTGGCTGTTCTCTGGAATTCACCTGTCAAAGGTCTGCCCTCGAACTCTAGTTCAACCTTCTGGGACAAATCCCCTTTAGCAACAGCATTAATAACACGAACCATTTCGCTAGTAGGCTGAATAAGATCAATTACGAGTCCATTCAGAGATTCGATAACCGTCTCATAGGACCCGCCTGTGTTTTTGTGGATGAATCGTCTTGAAAGCTTCCCTTCCTTACCTACAACTCTAGCAACCGTCTGAACCTCAGTTACCAAGCTTTCCTGCATTTCCATAATTTCATTGAATGTATCCGCTACTTTACCGGCAATACCAGTGTGATTGTAGGGCATTCTATATGAGAAATCGCCCTTTTTCAAGGCCATCAACGCATTTAATAACTCTCTGGTATCTACCTGCTCATGATCCAAGTTAGGATTACGCTCTTGATCCGCCACGATCTCATCCTTCCATTGTCTTATTATTTGTGCACTTTAATGGTAAATACAAACGTCGCTCCTGGTCCATCAGACTGTTGTGCACGAATCGTTCCGCCCATTAGTTCTACTAAGGATTTACTGATCGATAAACCGAGCCCCGTCCCTCCGAACTTCCGATTTATTGAAGCATCCAATTGGGAGAAAGGTTGGAACAACCCATTTATTTTATCGGCGGGAATGCCTATTCCAGTATCTTGTATCTTAAATTCTATCGTTATGGAATCCTTCTGTTCATCAAGTCTCCTTACTTCAATCTTAACGCCGCCCTGGTGCGTGAACTTCACCGCATTGCCTACCAGATTAATTAATACTTGCCGAAGACGATTCATGTCTCCGCGTATGATAGCCGGCAGAGTCGGGTCAACCTCTACGACCATGTCGAGGTTCATCGTGCGAGTCTTGGCTGTAAACAAACGGACCGTTTCTTCCAGACAAAATTTCCAGTCAAAAGGCTCGTCCTCCAACTCCATCTTCCCTGACTCAATCTTGGAGAAATCCAGAATATGATTGATCACGGAAAGGAGTGCATTGCCGCTCGTATGAATGATTTCCGCCATCTCCGCTTGTTCTTCAGGCAGCCCCGTATCTAGCAGCAAGTCTGACATTCCTATTATTCCATTAAGTGGCGTCCGGATTTCGTGACTCATCATCGTCAGGAATTCTGTTTTCACCCTTAAAGCGTTTTCAGCTGTTTCCTTGGCCACTATCAGAGCCTGGTTCGTCTTCTCCAGTTGTTTCGTTTGCTGTCGAAGCTGCTCACTCTTAATCTGCAGAGTCTTGTTCGCTTCATACATACTTACGTATCCCTCGATCTTGGATTTGAAAATCTGGGGAACAAAAGGTTTAGACATATAATCCATGGCCCCTACCGAGTAACCTGTGAAATGATGCTCAAGCCGGTTACTTGTAGCCGATAAGAAAATGATTGGTACGTACTTGGACTTCTCGCGTGTCCTGATAATACTCGCAGTCTCAAATCCGTCCATTCCCGGCATTTGCACATCCATAATGATGACGGCAAACTCATCCTCCAGCACAGCCCTTAATGCTTCCATTCCGGAATAGGCTCTGACTAGACGATACGGTTCCCCTGCCAGTACAGCTTCAATGGCAACCAGGTTCTCAGGACGATCATCAACTAGCAGAATGTTGACAGGATAATCCATGCCGCCCCTCCTTTGTCTATCTTTCGATACAACTCATTCCATTATAGCACAGTAAAATTTTCTGTGAAAAAGTCATCTCTTGTAATAAATTGTTAGCTTCTCTTAATCAGGATCAAGTACAAGCTTGTGGCGACAGCCCCAACGGTGCCGCATATAATGTCGACCATGGAGTCAACAAGACTGCCCCCTTGCGAGTTAAGTCCGAATAATTGATCTAATGAAAATTCATACATTTCCCAGCATCCAGCCATGGCAATCGCGAAGAATAGACTGAACCATAAAGCCATAGCATTTGTGGCACGAAGAGACGCCGATTCTTCCGTCTTGTCCAGCTTCCTGAACATGAGAAGCCCGACAAAGCTAAGAATGACACCTGAGAGAAGATGCTCTACATCGTCCAAATAAGGGATCACCCCATAAAATCCGAACATGTTAGCCAGAAACATCGTAATGATGATAAAGAATAGAATGCTGAATCTTAAGGCAGAGAATAACACTGTCTTCGTCTTCCAGACAACGAACCGTATGCCCAACAATACGGCAACAATCAATACCGCCTCAAGTACCTTTGGCCATTCTTTTTGAATAAAGAAGTAAATCATGCAGAAGGCAGCGAGGACATACATCCCTATCTCCAACCAATCGTTCCATTTGTCATTCCGTCTATTTACATTCTGCTGATTAGAAATAGTAATCCCTCCTCGAGTAATAGGCTCATTCTTAATAACATTATTTCCATAATATCAACCACAGCAAACTCGGCATAAATATTCGAGCGTATTCTGTCCCCTCCCCGCCATCTGCTTCATTTAAAACCCTATCTGTGCAGCTCTTTCCTTTATATACCCAAGATTATCAACTCTTCACCATGTATCGCGAATGGTTCAAGGAAATTCTGATCCTTTGGTAAAAAATAGGTTTTGCCGTCGAATAATTTAACCCCTCCGAACGTTCGAAGGGGTCTTGAGTCATGTTCTATATATCGTTTTGAACTGTAGATCATTTTTGTGCTACCAAGGAGCTTTCCTACCCTCCGGCATTTGACTTGCAAATACCTCCAAGTAGTTGGATATTTCCATCTGCAGGTCAGTCAAAGTCCTTGCGTCTTCTTCAAGGAAGTGATCGACCCAGCGTTTGCCATAGCGAACGTGGTTCTTCTCTTCCGACCAGTCGACATCCGCGAATAGCTGGGAGCGAAGATCGCCTTGATCTTCGTAATAACGGACGCGTTCCGGTTTGCGGGGCATAAAAAAGATTTCGAGACCCAGCGTCAAATGACAGAAACGATGAAGGAATGGCATCGATTGCGACTGTTCGAACAGCATCATATTCACCTTGCTAGGCTCGATCCCGTGCTCCCTTAGACGAAGAGCGCCGAATTCGGCATGGCGAACTTCATCCCAGAAATGATGAGCTATATCCAGGAAGTATTGCCGGGGAGCACTGATCTTCCATGACTCGTAAATGACGGTAGCCAGTATCGCCGCTGCATACAATTCATTGAAATACACTTCGAACTCCCCGATGCACCGTTCCCGGAGCGGAAGCGACATCTTGGATTCGTATGTGCCCAGGTCAGCATGATGCAATCGGTCATCGAATGCCATGGCAGTCGGCCACTCGAACCTTGCCTCGTCTGGACGCGGTGATAGAGGGGAGCCTTTGGGACCGAATCCGGAAATGCCTCCTGCTGCATGTATCAAACTGCTGATATAGTCGGTCCATACCTTTGTGTTTGGGCTGCTATTCCGATTGGAGTTATGTTCCAGCTTAGCAATCTCACTAAGTTCACGCTCCACATCAGGCAGTAGTCGCTGAAGCACTCTTATTTCCATCGCATTGGCTGATGAATCAGCAGCGCTCAGATGCTCGCGATAAGCTTCAGCCATATGATGCAATAGCAAAGATAACCCCGCAATGAAGCTTTCCCCGTCAGGGGCATTCACAATTTCTTCTGCAAGCCGATTCAGAGCAGGCTCGAGATTGGCATCCCGATTCCCTCCCCGGAGCTCATCCAATCGTGCATACAGTTCATTCGCCCGTTCCGCATGAGCGAATAGATGATAACCAAGCCGGATCTTGACTTCCCAGGATGGAACCTTCAGGAACCAGCCGGCCAGTGCCCGAACACAGCTATGTTCCATACAGGCGTAACGTCGAAACAAATCCACTGTCTTGCTAATCTCCAGTCCTGCCTGATTTCGGCTGTTCACATAGGAGCTAAGTTCATTTGCCATAAAAGAACCCCCTTGCAGATTAGAATACTTTGTTGTATTAATGAATTAAGTGTAATGGAAATATTCCCGGAATTCAATAGTCTTTTCTCATCACGTTATATAAGTAACGCTTGAAATCGTTGAACTAAATTGATTTAATAAATAATAAACTTCCTTCTCTATTAAGGAGCTTCTCTTTCCATGAAAACATACTCAGGCAACCATTCCTTTCTGAAAGAATTGAATATCATTACCACTTTACGGCTCATTCAAGAAAAAAACTTGATCTCAAGAGCCGCTCTTGCCGATACTCTCGGGCTTAACCGAAGTACCATTACCGCGATCATTAACGAACTGCTCCAGCAGCAGCTTGTAAAAGAAGTCGGGATCGGCGCTTCCAAAGGAGGCCGGCCCCCGACATTGCTTCAATTCAATTCAGACGCTGCCTACACAGCTTGTGTAGATTGGTCTTATGATTGTGTAAAGTTGTTTATTACGAATTTGGGCGGTGGCATTTACTTTAATCGCCAATTGGATACGAAGGACTATCCGAATCCCAATGATCAAATCAGACAGGTCGTCGAGATTATTCATGAAGGTTATCTTCAGCTTCCCGACAAACCTCTTGGTTTGCTCGGAATCGGAATTGTCGTGCCAGGAATTGTGGAGCAGGGCGTTGTTAATTCCTACTCACTGGGCTGGAGCTCTGTTCCTCTCGTCAGTTATTTCTCTGAGAAGTTCAGCTGTCCCATCGTGGTGAATAATGATGCTAACGCAGGGCTAATTGCTGAAGCATATTTTGGCATTGCTAAAGGGGAACACAATGTTTCCTATATCCGTATCGGCAGCAGCTTGAGCGCAGCACTCATTATTAATGGACAAATCGTTCAAGGAAGCGAAGGTTTTGCTGGGCGAATTGGCCACAGTACGATTGACTGGAACGGAAGAAAATGTGTGTGCGGTAATCGCGGCTGCTGGGAGGCATACTGTTCGGAGCGCGCACTCCTTCAACGCTATATTGAAATCTCTGACAGAAAACGTGATGCTGCGAGCATCAGTCTCGATTCGATTCGTGAAGCAGCACACCGATCTGATCCTTCTGCTGTCAGAGCGATTCATGAGCTGTCGGAGTATTTGGGACTCGGTGCGGCCAACATGGTCAACCTTTTGAACCCTGGACTGATCGTGGTCGGCAGCTCGCTTGGCAGTATCGATACCCTAATCCAGCCTGTCTTCGATTCTACTCTCAAGCAGAAGGTGCTTCCCTATTTGAAAAGAAACATTCGCATTCAGTTCTCGCCCATCAACGAGCGCTTTATTACGTTTGGAGCCGCGGCTCTTGTGCTGGACGCCATTTTTACGACGCCTATTATCAAATCACGTGATACTTAGGGGGGCAGAAAAATGGGCTCCAATCGCTCTTGAAATCGTATTCTTTGAATTTATTTTTAGTTGTGAGAATACGATGTTCAAATGCGACCGCTGACGCTTTTCCGCTCCATCTTCCTGCCCTTTCAGAAATGTTGAAAAAGCTGCCCCACCCAGGTCACATAAGACCTCTCGGGACAGCTATCGCGATTACTCGGTTGAAATTAGAACGCATATCGTTTCAATGCGGCCGTCCCTCGAAAGCTGTGCCGCATGGCCCTGCATTGTCGTTCTTCGAACGAAAGACATTCTCGCCATTGTAGTTATAAAGGTCCTCGCTTATATGATGGCCGATCCGCGCAGTGCTTTCACCCACATAATGACAGATGAATGAACGCCGGAATCGATCAACTGAGCGATTCGGATAAGACCCGTGGATGACGCTGCCATTAAAGAAAAGCACATCACCGGAATCCAGATTTACCGGTACGATCACCTTCCCCTCCGGCACTGTAACTTCATCACGGAAGTATGATTGCTCTTGGTCAGCTTCATGAGGACATTCAATGTCCAAATGCTGCGTCTGTGGAATGACGACTAACCCGCCGTTCTCCCGGTCTGCCGGATCGATAGCAATCCATGCTGCGATACAAGTCCCAGGCTCGACACGCAAGTAATAGTTATCTTGATGAAGCGCTTGCCCTCTTGCGCCTGGCGGTTTGAAATACACCATACTTTGCGCGGCTAGTGGTTCCTCGTCGAATAAATCAGCCAGCATAGACAATAGGGTTGGTTTCAGCATGAACTGACGAGCGGTTTCGCTCACCCTATGCGGGTACAGCATTCTAGGGAACATCTTCAATGGCTCTCCGTTTGCTTCCTCTGCGGATATCGGCGGTGTCTCAAAGCATTCCGATCGCCCTGCATGCATATCCATGAATTCGCTGAGAAGAAGTTGAATCTCCTTCGGCCTCAACAAGCCTCGAACAATCAGATAACCTTCCGCTGCGAATTGATCTATCTGCTCTGCGGACAGGATGCCTCTTTGCAACCCAGCAGACATACCTATCAGCTCCTTATGATTGTCTCCAATACTGATCGTGGGGATATCGATACGTTGCAGGAGGCACCGTTTCCTTTATGGCCAGTGCTCCGCTTGGAGCATACTGAAACGAAGATTCACCCTCTGCATATGGCATTTGCTTGCGCTGCCCGATGCAATCCAGCAGCAGCTGCTGCTTCAAGCCCAAATATTCAGGTGTATGCGGACCGAACTCCAGCTCAATCTCGCCAGGTCGGAACTCGTAGTATACCGTCCGGCGCAGCGGATTACCATCCCCATCCGGGGAGCCGTGAAGAACCATAATATTATGGAGTATTACATCACCAGGATTCATTGGAACAGGGATTGCATCCGACATGTCAAAGCCAGGCTGCTTACATCGAGTCTGGGCCTGCTCCTGTGCCCATAAATGACTGCCTGGTATAACCCACAGGCAAGTGGCCAGATCTGCAGCGTCCAGATAAAAGTCCACATTGAAGATCGGCCGCGGATCCGCACACCCGTCCGGTAACTTCGCGTCACGATGCCATGGTACGACAATCCCTTCATTCGGCGCCTTCATAACCATAGAATCCCATGTTGGAATAAAGTTATTGCCCTGCACTTTTTCGACTGTACGAAGAATGAACGGATGTCCGAGCAGTGCTTTCATAACATCGCTTTTATCCATTACATACTCGATTCTGCGAAGAATTTTTCCTCCCGTCTTAGCCCCTTTTCCATACATGAAGTCCGGGTCATTCTCAACTCCTGCCACTCCTTTTTCATACAGCCCCATCATAGCCTCTTGAATTCGACTTAGCTCTTCCCCGACCAGCACATTCCGAATAACCAGAAATCCATTATCCAGGAAAAACCTCACCTGCTCGTCTGTAATGACAGGTTGCTGCTGAGCATCGACATCGGGTAATTGCACATTTATCCCACTCATCTGTGTCTCATCTCCCTTTCGGTTATGAATGTATTTACTTCAAGTATAAAACGGAATAAACAGGATGTATTTAGTGGAAATCAATAATTACGTTGCTTAAATCACACTCTTCGATATAATAATTTGCATAAGGGACGGATAACAGGAGGACTCGTATGAAGCAACCGCTCTATGCCATGCATCCTATGGAAACGTTGGATAGTCTGAAGGATTATTTCTTCCCTCCCTACATTACGCTAGCACACATCTTCAATGCTCCAAAGGGTTGGGAGATCAAGCCAAGGATGTTAAACCAGTACCAATTTCAATATGTAGTTGAAGGAGCGGTCACCTATGAGATCGAAGGAAGGACGATCCTGACTCGCAAAGGAGACTTGATCTACCACTCCCCCAATCAACTCCATTCGGTAAAAACGCTCGAGAATGAACCCTATGTTTGTTTGTCGCTCGTATTTCACTTTGGCATGAGCTCCTTCCCGATCGAACAACTGCTTGGTGAAGATCGTTACTTGGGCAATATTGAGAATCAACCGATTGAACACAAGCTCTCTCTGCTCATCTCACATTACCAGCAGCCAGGACTGCCCCATCAAGTCATCTGCCAAGGCTTGCTTATGGAAATATGCGGGGAGCTTGCAACACGGAGAAGCAGCAGCGCCAATTCTGCGTCTGTTCACGAGAAGACCATGGCCAAGCTCGTCCTCATCCGCAACTATATATTCGAGAACTATAGCAAGGACATCAAGCTGCAGCATTTGGAGTCCATCTCAGGACTAAGCAAGAATTATATTATTATCAAATATCGCAGAGCATTTGGTCTGACCCCTTTCGAGTATTTAACTCGAGTTCGAATTGAACGGGCGAGAGAGCTGGTCCTGCAGTCGGATTTGTCCATTGGAGAAATTGCGCAGAGGGTCGGTTATGCGGATGTGCATACATTCGGAAGAATGTTCAAGAACAAGACAGGGACTAGTGTAAGTCAGTTCATCTCGACCCTGGTGGCTGAGAAATGAATACTGTCCAGCGTGAAATGCCAGAAATGCAGAAGAGCAAAGGCCACTCCCATGCAGGAGAGGACTTTGCTCTTAATCTTACAGATGCAGCCAGGTCATAATCGAGGACTCGCGGTTTTCGTTCCCTTATCTGCTATTAATAGTTGCTGGCTAGGTTGGATGTTGAATGTTCCTTAGCAATGGATCGGCAGACCCTCATAGCAGGCAACGGATTGTTGACGGTCATGAGCGTAGCGCCGCAGCCAAGCGCATAATAAACTTGCTTGTCTGTGTCAGGGCAATAACACCAGGCTAACAGCCCTTTGCTCTTGACCTCCTCAACGAGTTGAGGCGTCAGGAGCTTCATACTAATCCCAACGGCCCACATCTTGGACAACGTTCCATCATCGCCAGGAACGTAGTTATACATTGCTTCTTCAGGGAACCCTTGCGTCTTCAATTGATATGTATCATAAATATAAGCAATAATTGCTGCATCAAAGCATGTGAACACACACCGCTCAAGATAACCGAATTCCTTAAGCATGGCGATTGCCTTATCAACCGCAACTCTGGCATCGGCGCATTTCTTGATCTCTACATTTAATAGGACATCCGGGAAAGCGCTCAACAGCTCACAAAGCTCCTCGAAGGTTGGAATCTTCAGACCCTCATACACTTTGCCGAACCAGCCTCCTGCATCAAGCTGCTTAAGCTCAGCAAGGCTATGGTCACTCACATTACCGGATCCGTTCGTCGTTCGATCCACGGTTTCGTCATGGATCACCACTACAACATGGTCCTTGGACAGCCGCAGGTCGAACTCCAACATATCCGCGCCTAGCTCCAGTGCCTTCTGGAAAGCAAGAAGTGTGTTCTCGGGATAATCGGACTTATATCCTCGATGTGCCGCCACTACGATAGAATCATTGTACTTAAGTCGATCGATCATTCAAGGTTCCATTCCCTTCTATATTCAAAGTTTAAACGGTTGTCACATTAACGCCCGCATCCAGAAATTTCCTGACTTCGAAATCCGGAGTTTCTTTCCCTGTTATTAACCTGTGAATCGCGCTGTTCGGAGCTACCGTATGCAAAGAAAGCTTGCCAATCTTCGTATCGTCTGCCACGACAATTACTTCCTGAGCAGCGTTGATCATCCCTTGCTTGGCCAGTACAAGCTGAGCCTCAGGATGCATCAAGCCATGCTTCGGGTGAATGGCTGGGGTACCAATAAAAGCTTTGGACACATGAACCAAACGCAGTACATGATCGGTGAACATCCCGTTGAGCATATAGCTCGAAGGGTATAGCTCGCCTCCAGTTACTGTTACTTTGACACCCGGAGCATCGCGCAGCTCTGCAGCCACATTAATATCGTTCGTCACGACGGTCAGATTGGAACGGTGAACCAAATTTTTGGCGATATGAAGCGTAGTAGTTCCGGAATCAATAATGATATGATCCCCGTCTTCGACCAGACTCGCGGCCATTTTGCCAATCCGCATCTTCTGCTCGAGTTGAACGTTAGTCCTTTCATTAAAGGGCGGCTCATTTGGTGTTAGTTTCTCTACAATAACTCCGCCATGCGTTCTCTTGAGCAGACCTTCCTGCTCGGCTTCCGCCAAATCCCTGCGGATGGTCGCTTCATGAACATTGAATTCAAGCGCGAGCGCTGCCACTGATGCGATCCGATGCTGTCTGACATATTCCACGATTCTTAGTTTTCTTTCCGCAGCCAACACACTAGCTCTCCCCTTTGCAAACAGATTTGCCTATAATTATATGTTCAAATTTGCTCATTTTCTCTATAACTATCTCTTAGGTTAAATCCAGGACAGCCGACTGTCAATATTATTTTCGTTATTAAATGCATGGCATACTTGGTTCCACTGCTATTACGACAGGATTTTTCACTTTACTTTATTACTAACATACTTTGCAAATGTGCGCAAATTCATGCAATCTCTGAAAATGGGGCAAAGAAAACCACCTGAAATCTCAGGTGGTTAGGTGGTTTTCTCGTGATTATTCAAGAGTCGACTTATGCCTTCAGCAGTACTACCATGTCCACTTCGGTCGATGAGCCAAGCGGCAGCGTATGGATCCCAAGAGCCGCTCTTGCATGCTTGCCTGCTTCACCGAATACGTCGATCAGTACCTGGCTGCCTGCATTCATGATCACCGGGTGTTCTGTCACTTGCTCTGTACAGCTTAAGTATCCGGTTACTTTCAATATTTTGTCTACTCGCTCCAGCCCTACGGCTTTATCCAGCGACTCCAGACAGTTGATGACCGATAGTGCTGCAGACTGCTTGCCTTCTTCGATCGATACGTTGTCACCGATCCGTCCTTTGTAAGTCAGCTCTCCTCCAGAAAAGGGGACGTGACCGGACACGTAAGCGATGTTTCCATCAAGCTGCACCGACAAAATAACTCCAGGTGCTTTAACGGATAAATCCGGCTTCCAACCTAATGCTTGTTTCACTTCTTCGTATTTGCTCCGATTCATTCTTATATCCTCCTTGGAAGCTTTCCTTCATCACATGAGTGATGGGCTTTGTTTCAATTTCATTTTATTGGGTTCTTGTCCTGAGGGCAAGCTTAAACCTTTATTTATGTTGATCACGGGACTTCTTCGGGAGCGAACGGGGCAATACGGTATCTCCAGCAAAAAAAGGTCCCTGCAGCAGCGTGCTCTCGTAAGGCTGCAATGGATTGGCCAAGCGCCACAGCATGCGCTCGGCAGCACGGATTCCTGTTTCATAAACAAGCAGCACAGGCCGTGTCAAGTTCGGAAGCAGCTCGTTCCGGTCGTCCTGAAGCCCGATAAGGGAGCAATCCTCCGGAATGCGTCTGCCTTCCACACTGCATGCATAATAGATCCATGCCAAATCGAACGGAACCGCACCCAGAATAGCTGTCGGATTCGTCTTCTTCAGCTTGTCAATCACTTCAGCCGCCCACTTCTCTTTTCCGGTCATCTTGCCGATTACGTGCTGCTCCGGGTCCACATCAAGCCCCGCTTCAGCCATCGCTCCCTGGAACGCTTGCCATCGGATCCCGAAGCCGCGGTAGGTGACTGTATCCCCGATATATAAGATCGATCTGTGATTCATCGATAGCAAATAACGGACAGATTGAAATATAGCAGTCCCCACATCCCAGATGACACTATCCACCTTCTCGCTTGGCGGTGGAAAATTGATCATGATGCGGGGTACTTGGAGCGCGAGGAGTCGATGCTCGAGGCGCTCGTCAATGGCGGGCGGGATGAACACCCCGTCTGAATACGCTACATTATGCTCCTCGAGCCATTCTCCGAACGTCCGGGAATCGATAGTACCGGGCACGACCAAAGTTTTTACGCTGTGTCCGAACTCGCCCATCTTTTCCTGCAGCCCTTTCAGAATCAGTTGATGCAGCACGGAATATCGCATTCTCTCGATCACAATAAAGCAGAATGTTCGCGGTTTTGTAGTGAACTGTGGAATGTGCTCAGCGGCGAGACCGCGTTCTTGCTCTTTGGTCCGATAGCCTGAGTGTCGGGCCAGCTCGAATACTGCCCTTCTTGTTTCCTCCGACATACCTGGCAATCCCCTTAACGACTTGGATACCGTGTGAACAGACAAATTCAGCTTCGAAGCCAGATCCTGGAGCGTCACTTTCTTCTTGATGGGCATTCTCCACCCCCTCGCCTTCTTGCAGCAATCATCATTTGATAAATGAAACAAAAATGTAACTAAAAATAAAGCTTCATTTTAACTATACTTAACGTAAATGACGAACACAACTCCAAAAAAGAGGTGTAACGAATGATCGATTTCAGTAAAATCAAGTATTTCGAGAAGCCGACTCAAGCAGACCCCCATCCCGCTGTCACCCGTTCAGATCTGTGCATATACGGTGCAAGCTCGGCTGGAATAGCCGCAGCCGTTCAGGCGGCCCGTATGGGGCTAAAGGTGGTCGTAGCGGAGTTCGGACAACGCCTGGGCGGGCTTACTACAGGAGGACTTGGGGCCACAGATATCGGCAACAAGGCGGCAATCGGAGGCATCTCCCGCGAGTTTTATCGGGCGCTAGGCCAGCATTACGGCACGACCGAGGGGGACGGAACTCAGTGGACGTTCGAACCTCATGCTGCAGAAGCCGTTTATCTTGAGTGGATTCAGTTGAACGGCATCGAGGTACACTTCGGGCAGCAATTAGCGAGTGTACAGAAAGAGAAAGGAAAAATCTTGCGCCTCCTCATGGAGAACGGAAGAACGTACGAGGCGGGTGTGTTTATCGATGCAACGTATGAGGGAGATGTCCTAGCAGCAGCAGGAGTTTCATATCACGTAGGCCGGGAAGCGAATTCTGTCTATCAGGAAACATTGAACGGGATTCAATTCGGAAGCCCCAATCACCGTTTCAACGCCGCTGTCAGTCCATTCGTTATCCCAGGTAAATCAGACAGCGGTCTGATCTACGGGGTTTCCGATGCCGCGCCTGGTACGCAGGGTCAAGGTGATCGCTCCGTACAGGCTTACAACTTCAGGATTTGTCTGACCAATTTGCCGGACAATCGTATACCGTTTCCAGCTCCCCCGAACTATGACCCTGACAAATTCACCCTGTTGGCACGTTATATTCAAGCGGGCGTCTGGGATGCCCTCCGGCTGCACAAGCATATGCCTAAAGGGAAAACCGATTTGAACAATTACGGAGGAGTCTCTACCGATCATATCGGAATGAACTTTGATTGGGCAGAGGGAAGCTATGCGCGGCGTGAGGAGTTATTCCAGGATCACTTGCATTACAACCTGGGCATGCTTTATTTTCTTTGCAATGACGATCGTGTGCCTGCAGCGATTCGAGATGAGGCGCGTCAGTGGGGATTGCCTGCGGACGAATACGAGGCTTTCGGCCATTGGACTCCACAGCTGTACATCCGCGAAGCGCGGAGAATGGTTTCGGATATCGTCATGACCGAGAATCACTGCCGCGGTTACCAAACAATCCTCGACCCGGTCGGGCTCGCTGCCTATACGATGGATTCGCACAATTGTCGGCGAATCGTCTTGGAAGGGCAATGTGTGAACGAAGGGAATGTAGAAATCGCGCCTACTCGGCCATATCCGATTTCCTACCGATCCATCGTTCCTAAGGAAGAGGAATGCGTCAATCTTATAGTGCCCATCTGCCTCTCCTCCTCCCATATCGCGTATGGTTCGATTCGAATGGAGCCGGTGTTCATGATACTGGGTCAATCCGCAGCAACTGCCGCCGCCATTGCGTTAGAAGCTGGCGTGGCGGTGCAGAACATCGATTATAACCAACTACGTAAGAGGCTGCTTGAGGATAACCAGGTGCTGGAATGGACCATGGCCTGATGTGTGCATACGAATAAAATTTATACCTTGTATGGATAATAATAAGTCTGCCCAAGCTAGAAGATAAGCTTGAGCAGGCTTATTTCTTTGTCTGTTCACCTTATTTACAATGTGACCAAATATCATATCGACATTTAGGAGTAAATGCGGTAAAATCATTATTGATTTCATATTCATGAAATCTTTTCTGAGAAGGGTGGATTCAATGGACCAACAGACGCCAAAAGTAAAATCAGCTGATCGCGTGCTTGATATTTTCGAATTATTCACCGGCGAAAAAGATTCCTACAATTTGACTGAAATTTCCAAAGGCCTGAACATGCCATCAAGCAGTACGTATCTGATTCTGCAAAATATGTTGAACAGAGGGTATTTGGAAATGGATCGGTCAGGCAAACAATTTCGCATCGGTTATAAATTATTCAGCATTCGTTCCGGATATATGCGGAACGCTAGTTTAACCGGGGAATTCAATCAAATTGCCGAGAAGATCATAGATGATCTGAACGAGACCGTAAGTTTGTCCATACGAGCGGACAATCAACTTCTTTATATAGGAGAGAAAGTGAGTACGCATTCTCTTCGTTTTAATCCTAGCATGGGAAACACGCTGCCTTTGCACGCCACAGCATCAGGCAAGATCCTGCTTTCCGATTTAACGATGGATGAGCTCCGCGCTCTCTATCCGTCCGAACAGCTGGAGAAGGTGACGAGCAAGACGATCTCCACTTTTTCCGACTTGTTAAAGGAATTAGAAAAAGTTAAAAAACAAGGGTTCGGCTACAATATGGGCGAAACTGTCGATGGTGTCCACTGTGTCGGTGGAGCTGTTAAAGATTCGGAAGGCAAGGCTGTGGCATCTATAAGCATTTCGATCCCAGTGGTACGCATTACTGGAGAGGTTTGGGGGAATGTACATGACTGGATCAAACGTTCCTGTGAAGAATTGAGCAATAAAGTGTATCGGCAACAATGAACCGCTGCTGAAATTGCTCAAAAAAAGAGAATGGACAATGCTCTATCGTTTCAACAACGATGAAGCTTTGTCCATTTTTGTTTATTCAACCCTACCCGTGCGTTCAATTCCTTCTGTAAACCGACGTTGCATTTAAAATAAAGACACCTGCTTTCTCATTGAACAGCGATTGGATTAAGGCGTTGAACTTTTCAACTGTTGATCATTCAATATCTTCAGTCGATTCAACTCTTGATCGAATTTTAGTGCCAGCTTGTGGAGTTCTTCAGGTATGTCTTTGTCATTTACTGAAAGAAGCTGCTGAAACTGGGCCATTAAATCCTTATTCCATGCCTCTGTAAAGAACGGATTATTATTTGTTGAGGAAACAGCATAGTTCAACTCGCCTACATATATGTGAGTGGAAAACCACCAATGGATGTGGATGGACTTGTTGATGAGCGGCAAAACCCATGAACCCTCAAAATGTTATATTTTAGAAAATTTTTAGAATTGCTTTCGAAAATGTTTATACTTCTCCTTTAGACTAAGGTTGTAGGCAAGAGAAACCATATAACCTTAAAGGAGAGATTAATATGAATACACAAAATAAAGCACAAAATGCACTGGAAGACATCAAAGTCAGTTCGAAACTGAAGATTGCTACGCTGTGGGCGAGTTTTATGTTTCTCTATATTTATGTTGATTATTTCGCCTTATATATGCCGGGCAAAATAGAAGGTATTCTGGCAGGAAAAATATTTATATTTGACATTTCATATGTCTTTCTATTGATAGCACTGATTTCGGTAACAATTCCAGCTCTTATGATATTCCTTTCTGTTGCCCTGCCGGCAAAAGTAAGTCGCTGGGCAAATATCATTATTGCCGCGGTGTATATTCCCTATACATTGTTTAATTTGACAGGAGAGGCTTGGGTGCACATGGTGTTTGGCGCTGTTGTAGAAGTCGCTCTTCTTTGTCTAATTATCTGGTATGCATGGAAATGGCCTTCTTCGTTACGGTAATTACGTTACTAATTATCTTTACTGCATGGAAGTGGCCTAGGCAGGATAGCTAGCAACGCGGGTTTCGGGCATTACTAAGAAGAATGATGATGACATAGTCGCAACTTTTGCATATCGGTATTCATGGCGTCGAGGGGTATGCTCACTTTTGTACGGAAAATCATACAAAATGGTTGATTAATTGCGATGACCGCCCATTTCTGATGGGTGTCAAGCTCTCACTGACCTTTGTGAAGGAACAAGTGGAAGCCACTCGTAGTTCGATACGGCAGTGGACCAACTATAATGAGAGACACGAAGTGTTCGCTACCTCTATTCCGATCAAGTGGCAATATACCCAGGAACGTCCCTATAAAGGTGACACGATCAAATCGTATGCGAAAAACTGGCTATCAAGAAAAAAATGAATATCAAACAACCCCCACCTCGGGATGGGGGAGAAGAAATGTCTACTGTTTAAGAATTTAGCCGGCAATGCGTTGGCAGCGAAGCTGACCATGGCATGAATGGCTCCAGTGCCTTCGGATCGAGCTGACCTGTTAGTTGAGGTAGCTATTCAAAGAGAAACTTCAAGTAGTCGAATGGCTTGAGTCCATTTTCCTTGGCCGTTTCGACAACGCTGTAAATGTTAGCGCTGGCCTTTGCGCCTCGCGGCGTGTTGCTAAAAAGCCAATTTTTCCGACCAATTACAAAAGGTTTAATCGACCGCTCGCTTCTGTTGTTGTCGAGATCGAGTCGTCCGTCCGCAAGGAATGCCGTTAGTTTCTCCCATTGATTTAAGCTGTAGGTGATCGCTTGTCCTGTCAAACTCTTAGGTAACGTTCGGGATCGCTGTTGCTTCAGCCACGTATGGTACGCTTCGATCACAGGAAGGCTTCGTGCCTGCCGTGCGGCAAAGCGTTCTTCCGGCGTTGCTTCCTTCAGATCCCGCTCAATGGCAAAGAGTTGATTACAGTATTTCAGGCCTTGCTTTGCCACCGTTTCCGGATTGTTCCTTGCCTCTGGCGGCGCCGCCTTTAAAGCCTCGTCATATTTACGCCGTGCATGTGCCCAGCAGGCGACAAGTGTCACACCGACCACTTTGTGATAACCACTGGCAAACGTTCAAAATCCGCCTCACGCTTACCGTTCGTTTTCCGGCGCTCGTAGGTCACTTGCTCCATCGGCGGCTCTTGTCCTTCAGGCGACGCAAGCACCTCGGCTTCGTTAAACAGATTTAGTTCCAATTGGTCTTCTCGCTCGATGCACCAAAGCGTTTTTGTTTCGCAAGACGGTTTTGCTCCTCATACCATTTGTTTTGACCGTTCGCTTCTGCTACTGTTTTACTGGTCGTCAAAAAATGATCTGCAAATTTGATCGAATCTTCATTTTTAGTTAAGGTCAAATATTCAATAAATTTCCATGCGGCCTCAGCATGCTTGCTTTTCCGATGAATACCAAAACCTTGAAGAGATAACGGATTCCCTCTCTTGCTACTTGCGAAATGGGGTAATGGGGCAATGCCTAGTTGATCCTTGTTACCTCCCCTAAAATTCGAAAATTCTGCACCAGCACCAGTTATTAACATCCCTAATTGACGCGCGTCAAATTTTCCATAATTTTCTATTACATTAACGGAAATCTTTTTATCTAGTTCACGATAGTATGAATTTAACCATTGAAGCCCCCTTTTATTGATCTTCAATTTGTCTCATCCTCTTCTGTTTGAAGATATTTCTCACCCAAAATACGGGCCCCAATACATTCTATTATGGCGTTGGGCTTTTCATCTGCTGAACGGTTTCGAGCTTCAAGCGGTTCATCTCTTGATCAATCTTTAATGCCAGGTTATACAAACTGGTCTGGATGTCTTTATCATCTGTCGTAAGCAGCTTTTGAAACTCGGCAGTCAAAGCTTCATTCCATGCCCTGTAGAAGAAAGGGTTGTTACTGCCCGATGATTTTGTCGCAACGTTCATCTCGTCTACAGCGATGCTCATGAGTGGATCCCTGCTTTGGCCCGTCGCTTGCGAAATCGATTTGCTTGTTGATAAATTATATTTCGCCAATTGATTCGTCGTTTCGTGGTTTGTTAAGGCGAGATACTCAATAAACTTCCAAGCTTCCACGGGATGCTTGCTTTTCTGGGCAATCCCATATCCGTAAAACTGGACCGGATTCGCTCGCTTACCGCCTGCGAAATGAGGCAATGGGGCATAGCTTAGCTTATCGTTCAATCCATTCCTTGTACTGGAGTAGGACACATACATTGATGTTTTGGAACTCGAGAACTCGATAAATGCATTCGTATCTGTCAATGGGCCTGTTCTTATTTTCGCTTCCTGATAATACGCATTTAACCATTTAAGCGTACGAACCGACTCCGGGCTATCCAAATACCCTACAGAAGTATCTCCTTTGGGAGATAACAAACCTTTTCCGGTGCTTCCCATTAGTAAATCAAGAGTAGCGATATTGTAAGCTAGTAAAGGATTTTGCATCTGGTTCGTTTGTTTCGAAATGTCTCTGAATTGCTCCCAGGTCCAATCTCCTTTCGGATATGCGACTTGAGCTCTATCGAATAAATCTTTATTGTATAACACGACAAGCGGATCGGCCGCATACGGCAACGCATACAATTTGTTATTTACCTTCGCTATATCGAGAATTCGATCATTGATGTCATTGTTCTTCGATACTGACAATTGTCTTGTCAAATCCAGCAATAATCCCTCCTTCTCGGCTAATTGATAAGAGTTGATAAATAAGGAAACGATGTCCTGCGGCTCCTTACTTTTCAGTTTCTTTAAAGCATCATCAGGAGTTAGTGAATCTACAACGACCGTAATTTGTGGATTTATCTTCTTGAAATTTTCGGCTGTCTCTTTTAATAGTTTAAGATAGGCATCTAAGGAAATCTTATCGAGACTTAGAAATGGAGCCTGAAAATGAATCTCAACAGGTTCTTCCGGTTCTGTTTTTTTGCCCTCATTACACGCGGATGTCACTAAAACGACTCCAAGCAGCATAGTAATACATAATAACTTTTTTGCCATCATATCTCTTCTCTCCCAATCTCTTGATAACACCGTTGTGGTTTTTCATGCGGAACAGAAAACGAGTGAAGAGGCCACGAACATTTTGTCATCGTCGCCTTCTTCACTCGTTGTTATTATGTTTAGTTTTACTTCAGATTCCTCAGCAGCTTTACTCGACCAAGCCCGTACGTTCAATACCTTCCGTAAACCAGCGCTGTGCAATCAAATATATAAGCAGGGGTGGCAATATGATTAGAAATGCTGCAGCCATCTTGGGACCTTCCGAAACCGGATCTTTCCCTACCTGAATGCTCATGCTCTGCGCCGTGTCACCCAATAATACCGTTGGCAGATCATCTAGTCGTAAAGAAAGCGGAATAAATTCTTTATTTAAAAACATGGACGGTTCATAGTACATATTCCAGTACCAAACGAACGAAAACAAGAAAACGACGAGACATGCCCCGCTTGCCAATGGAAGCATAATCCGGAAGAATAAGCGGAATATGGAGGCTCCATCTATTTTGGCCGCTTCTTCCAATGCTTTTGGCTGCGCCAAGAAAAATTGCCGGAAAATGATGATAAATAAAGCTCCACGTACTCCTTGAGCGAGCAAAGCAGGCACCAGAAATACAAACGGTGTGTTTAGCCAGCCAAGCTTACTGAACAGCATATAAAGTGGAATACTCGTAATTTCCGGGGGTACGATGAAAGTAACCAGGATCATGATAAAAAATAGGGTTTTACCTGGAAATCTAAGTCGAGCCATAGCATAGCCGGTTAATGCACATGAGAAGACTTGGAACAAAGATCCAAAAAATGCAATTAAGAACGTATTCCCGAAGGCTTCCGGATATTGAAGCCCCTTCCAAGCGTCGATAAAATTTTTAAAATAGAAGTCTCTAGGTATTACTCCGACAGAAGGATCGATCAAGTCTTCCAAGCTTTTTAAGCTTGTGGAAATCATATCAATGATCGGTCTTACATACAAGAATGCTATAACGGTCAACAGGGCAATCATAATCGTCTTGGCGAGTAAACCGTCATTCATGTTCTGTCCGAGCAGAAATTTATTAACTCTTTGCGCACGCCGGGTTGATACCGTTCGCAGCACTTCCGTCTTCGCTTGTTGATACGTCTCTGCCAATTTCATCGCCGTTCTCCTCCTCTATTCTTCGTCGCCCTGTAGGTCAGTAATAGAGTCAAGCCAATCATCAATAAGATGATCAGGAAATACAACCACGCTTGCGCGCTTGCATAACCATACCCGGTAGTTGGAGAAAACATGTTGTTTCGCACAATGTCAAGCACCTTATTAAACGGAAATGTGAATAAATCAACGATGGTGTAAATGGCATTCAGTCCCATAAAAGGAATCATGCCGGGAAATGTAATTTTCCAGAAGCTTTCCCACGGAGATGCACCGTCTACACGGATCGCTTCATAGATAGACTTGGAAATCGTTTGAAAGCCTGCAATAAAAATTAATATCTGTACACCGGAGTACCATAAGATAATAACCATTCTACTTAAAACACTCATTATAGAAGTAGTTGTTCGATCACTAAAATATTGCCGGATAATAGGCTCCAGATTGTACTGTTCGATAAAGGGCAGTTCTCCTGCTCCTTGCGTGAACAATTCCAACAGTACTTGACCAGTTGCAAAAATAACGGGAAGAAAAAAGATGGCACGCATTAACCCTCTTCCCGGAAATTTCTGGTTAAGCACCAAAGCAACGAAAAATGAAAAAATAAGGATTAACGGAATGACCAGCAGCATTTCTTGGAAATGCGTATACAAGGCAATGGGATAAGCATTGTCCTGAACCAGCATCCTTTTATAATTGTCTAAACCGACCCAATTGTATTTAAACGATCCGCTAGAGGGGATAACCTTATTAAAGCTGTTGAATAGGGAAGAGCCCACTGGGAAAGCGACAAAAACCGCAAAGCCAATCATCCAAGGGAGCATAAACAGATAGCCAACTCCATAGTCCTTCAGGTGGAACAGGAGGAATCCTTTGCGTCGTTCTTGTTTGCTGATCATCTTGCTCCCCCCTTCGTTACATCGAATCGTTTCAAGTTGTAATTCACTGTAACACTGGTACCATCCTCGTATGTTGTTCTGTAGATTCCTTGAGCTAGTTTCTCATGATTGATCATTTGCTGATTGTACACCGCAGCTAATTGATTGAACTTCTGGTACTCATCGACGATTCGGTCTTTCCAAACGGAATATTCGCCACTATAAACGAATCCATAATCGGTTTCATTTAAGACTCGGCTTTCTGAATAAGTCAATCTGAAAAACGGAATAGCGCCATATTCGATCGCTTTAAGCATTTGCACATCATATACATCACGTAAATTACCAGCCAAAGAAGTATACTCAACAGCACCATGGATAACCATTTGATAAAATGGCACCGTTTCATCGATCATAAAATCGTAGCTGGAAGAAAAAGGAATCGCCTCGATAAAATCGACGTGACGGAGTGAATAATCATTTCCGCGGACGGCCCCGACTGTACCAAGTTGTTCTCGTGCATATTCCAGCAGCGAGTCGAAGTAGTGAGCCGTATCCTTACGTGAAAGTGGTTCGCTTTGATTATAATCGCTATACAGTTGATTTCCCGGTCCGTCGAAATAATGGATCCCATCAACTCCAATTTCCTTTAATTGATCGATTACTTCCTTCTGCCCGCGTACTGCTTTGATGGGATTGACGATGAAACGTTCACCTGGATCCAGCAAAACAGCCTTATCAATGCCGCGAATGCCATCACTCTTTGCATAGAAGAACGTATGTTCCGGGTTCTTCCATGCCATGTATTCCTCGAATAATACTTTGATGCCCTTCTCGTGCATCGCCTCGATAAATTGCTTGGCCCCTTTAGTTCCTCCTATTTGTTGAACAACAGGGAAACGATAGTCCGTTTGTGCGTAACCGCTGTTTTGCCAGCCTTGATACGTAACTCTAATATTAGAGATACTATGCTTCTGCAAATCATCTACCATTAGTTCTGCTTGGGAGAACGTTGTCGCACTCTCATAGCCCTTACCTCCAAATTTACGCTTGGCGGCCCCACCAATAATAGACAACATTAGGGGTATTTGTTCCGTTGCTTTCAACTTTGTTGTAAGTATTCCGTTCTCCTGAAGGTATGATCGATAAGCATGAGCCATCCCTGTATAGTTGGCCTCATCGCCTGAGAGTAAACGGTATTCAATCCGACGGTCTTCATGAACCCGATCCTTCTGGATCGTACTTATGACTTCAAACGTAATGCCGCTTACTCTACGTCCATACTCTTGTCGGTAATTGAAATTGGCGCTCACCGTATTGTAGCTTGAAATGTTACCAGGTAATACGGCTTTAACAGAAGTGGTGTATTGTCCTTCCCTAACAATGGCTGCAAAAGCCTGATTACCTCGTTTTAATCCGAATACGGGATAAGTGATTGGCTCTCTTGGAATCACCCTTGTATAGAAATTCTTTAGGTTTGCAGGATCATCACCGTACATAGGAAAATCATAAACCGTTCCAATGCTCGGACGTTTCCGGTCATAATAGACCAAGCCGCCAGGACCATCCGGAACGAATAGATAGCCTTGCTCCTCTGACTTAGATACAGCTCCAAAAAAAGGAAGAACGTTAAGCGAGAATATTTTTATATCACCTGTTTCGATTACCCCTACGTCAGGTACCATTACCTCTAATCCATGGTCGGTTAACATATATTGAATGACAAATGAGAATTTCAACTCCGCATATGTATAAGTGGCTTGAATGCCACTATTGCCCATAGCCGTATATTGGATCGTCACTTTCGGGTCCTTCGTATTGGTAACCGAACGCTTCGTTTCCGTACCCGCCGTATATTCCAAAATATAAGGGGACTGCAGGTTATCAAGCAAAGTAGCCTTAACGGTTTCTTGGGCCAGTTTACTGTTTTCCGGATTGCTTCGCCATAAGTAGCCATTCTGTTTATTCAGTACGGTGATTTGGCTCGTCTTTGGATCTAGATGCAAAGAAAATTTTCCATTTTCTGCAACTTTAGCAAAGCCCTCGGCATTAACAGCCTGAGGTTTCCACTCATCCCCTTGTACTACGGGTAATGTAACGAATTGGGGTGCTCCGATATTCATCGCAATCAGCTTCGGCAATGTATCACGATTCGAAATCCATAAGACCACAGCGAGCAGGACGATTACGGCACCGACTATTGCTTGTATCCATAGCTTTTTCTTTAACGGCCATAATCGGCTAACCATTGAAGGTCACCTCCCGGTAAATCTGTTCCAGGAAATCGTACAGGTTGATACTTAGCCCGGAAATAATGATCACAAACACCCATATTACTCCGATTGTAAACACTGTGATCCCTGCATTTTTTAACGCCTCTACAAAATCAAAATTATGAATCACTTGCGTCATCACGAAGAGATTTACAATGATCCAAATCCACATGATTTGTTGAATAATATCAATAATGATCCATTCCTCAGCGACCAAAATGTGCGAAAGAAGAATGGTAGGGATCGTCATGACGATGTAGGGTACGATGGCAAAGGTGCTCGCTTGCAATACTTCCCGGAAACGTCCTTCTCCTCCCTTTACGGTGCTTACCAAATAGTTGGCGATGACCCATGTTATCCATGGCAATGTCAGCAAACCAATGGACATTTTGACATTATACCTGCCCAAGTCATAAGGATAGGCAATAAACCCTGAACCAAATATAGAGACTACATGAACAGCAGCGGCAAGTAGAAGAATAAAAATCAGGACGAAGAAAGAGATTTTCCGATCCTTTAAACGATAAAATCCTTCGTACGGATGTATCATTAGATAGAACGTATCCTTAAGCTCCTTTACATACTGCTGCAGCAGTGGCGGCCATGTTCTTCGTCGAGCAGCTGCTGCCCCTTTTCTCCACAGGAACACAAGCCCCCATATCACAGCAACCAGAATAACAAAAGAAAGGAAGAGATACTTTTGAATCCAATCGTACCGAATGTTCCAGAAGGCGTCGGAATAACCTTGTGCATCACTGGATTGTTTAAAATAGTCCAATGCTTCTTCATACCGTTTTTCATGCAGAGCGATCTTCCCTAATCCATTAAATGAAATGTTGATCATCCCATTCTCTTTGGCGACTTCTGCCCAAAACGATTTACTTGCCTCATAGTCACCTTCAAAATAGTGATGAGCAGCCGTCATAAATGCATTCCCAAAGCTTGTGCGTACAAACACATGGATCAGATTCGAACGGCTGTCCGCTACCCACAGCTCGTTTTTCCCATTAATGGCAATACTGCTCGCGTAGCTCGTAACCCCCAGCTGTCTTGCATTTTTATTGCCTTGTGTGAAATAGAACAGTACATTACCCATTGGATCATAAATCGAAATTTCCCCAAATTCCCGATTCATCCCGTACAAGAAACCATTCTTGTCTACGGTCATATCGACCAATTGAAATTCGCGGAAAGATTTGTTTTTGAAAGAGTCTACTCCTCCAGCGTTCAGCTTTTTTATTTGACCGTCACTAACGTTGCCCATGCTAGTCGTAAAAAGAAAACCATCATCGGAAAGGGTTATATTCTGGATGGCATTTGGTCGTTTCGCTACTTCCTGGGCTAGCTGAACTTTAGTATATGTGGCTCGCTTTAATCGATCCAACCAGGTGAGCGTCGCTTTATTGGCCCCGAAAAAGCCGGTAAACTTCCCTTCAGCATTCAACCTCAGCAAACCTTGATACGAATCCTTTACAACAACATAGATGAACCCTCTATTGTCAACTACCAGCTTAGTCGGTACAAAGAAATAGTCCTCTCCAAGCAAATTTGACTCTGGTTTTGCAAACACTTTATCAAATCGGCCGTTCGCGTCAAATTTAACAATCGTTTTACTACCCGTATTCGCCACATAGATCGTTCCGTCATCGGCAACAAATACTCCTTCTGGCGAGCTTAGCTTGCCTGGACCTTCTTCAGTACCAATACTTCGGATGAACTCTCCCCCTGCATTCAACTCTACAATGCGATCGTTATTTGAATCGGCTATATAAACATGGTCATTGCTGGCAATAAATAAATCACTTGGTGCCTTTAGGGGCACCTTCATATTGTTGCCGTCAATAATTCTGTCCGGAATGTAGATCGGTTGAGTTCTAGTGAAATTATAGGTCAATGGATCTAAATAAAAGGTTGCATAAGGTAATTCGGCTAAAGCAATCGACGGCATGAGTAAGCAAAGTAAGCACAGCATAGCAACTATTTTTGCTCTTAAGTTCAACATACCGGGTGCGGTACGGCTAATCATTGGCAAGCCCCCTCGTTATCCATTTTATTTCACACCCGAGTGCAGCATCGTCTGGATCATTTTTCGCTGGAATAGCAAGAACAATATTAGGTTCGGTAAGAACATCAGTAGACCGGCTGCTGCTCGTATACTGGCCGCCGCAACACCAGGGACGCTTGCTGTTAAGCTGGACACATAAAAAGCTAATGTTTTCATTGTCTCCTTCGTCATATAGAGTGTAGAAGTTTCTATATCAAAAAATACGGCCTGGAAAGTAATAATCGTAACAGTAGCAACCGCTGGTGCTGTTAATGGAATGATGATCCGGGTGAAAATGTACATTTCGCCCGCACCATCCAGCTT
The DNA here is from genome assembly GCF_059692235.1 of Paenibacillus sp. J2R1T-4. Taxonomy (NCBI): domain Bacteria; kingdom Bacillati; phylum Bacillota; class Bacilli; order Caryophanales; family Paenibacillaceae; genus Paenibacillus; species Paenibacillus sp. J2R1T-4. The sequence continues at coordinate 79,041 of NZ_JCAUBA010000005.1, forward strand.
GGCCGCTTCAATAAATGCATCCGGGATCTGCTCGATAAACTGCTTCATTAAAAATACAGCTATCGGTGAAGCGATAAATGGCAACACATGGGCTAAATATGTATCCTTCATCCCTAGGCCGCTAATAATTAGATAACGCGGGATAGCTACGGTTTCTGGAGTGAACATCAGACCAAGCATAATCATGGCCATAATGAATGTTTTAAAATGAAAGCGATGCTTCGATAGAACATACCCCGCCATCGTACTAACAAGAATGACAGTAACTGTAGAAATCGCTGTTACAATAACGCTATTAAACAAATACCGTGTAGCCGGGACAAGTCCTGCTGACGTATGGAGCAACAGTTGCTCAAAATTGCGCCATGTTGGGTGTTGAACAAAGATCGTTGGCGGATATAAAAACAGCTCGTTTAAGGGCTTAAATGCATTGTTAAACAAAAAGATGATAGGAATTAGCATAAAGATGCCCAAGGCGCTCATGAATGTAATTAGAAACACCCGGGGGAGAGTAACATGCTTGCGAATAGTACGAATCACTTCTTATTCCCCCTTCGATCCAAACAGTTTATAACTCAGCTTCATGAGCCCCAAGCTCATGATCAGCAATACGACAGACAATGCAGACGCATATCCCCACTCATATCGTAAATAAGCGTAATCATCGATATGATTCGCCATCAGATGACCGGCGTACTGGGGCGTGATGGTTAGCCCTGTGAGCTGGGTAGATATGGTCCCAGCCCTTAGCGTTGCGACAATGGCCATGACCGCACTGAAAAGCATTTGCGGTTTCATGGACGGGATCGTAATATAATACACTTCCTGCAGGCTGTTCTTGATCCCATCAAGTCTCCCTGCTTCATACAGCTCCGTATTCACGGTCTGTAAACCACCTAGCATGGCCAAGAATCCGACCCCCATGCTGGTCCATAATGTAACAAGAATCATAACGTTCATCAAATATTTGGGATCCTGCAGCCATAGTTGCGGAGCATCAATGAATCCAAAGCGCATTAACACTGTGTTTAAATATCCAACTCTGTCTCCGCTGAAAGTGGCCGCCCATATTACCGATAAAGCGACACCCCCAACCATAGACGGCGCGTACATGGCAAGAGTAACGTAATCGCGTATGCTTCTTGGCAATTGATGAATAAGCCATGCGAACACGAACGATAATATATAACCTCCCGGACCGACGATGATGGCGAATTTCAACATATTCGGTATCGTATACTTCATGAATACGATATCCTGTGTAAGCATGTATATAAAGTTGCTGAAACCAATGAATCTAGGAAATTCAATTCCATTAAAGGAAGTAACGCTGAGTAAAGCCGCCATTAAGACAGGAACGATAATAAAACCAGCAAAGCAAAGCAAGAAGGGTGCTAGAAACAAATACGACATCCTTGACTGCCAACATTCTCGCAAAAATTTCTTCAATCGTCGTATAGCCCTGGGGGAAGTCGATCCCGGCTGTATTGTAACAACCTTGGTCAAATGTACGGGTTCCATAGTTTACTCCCTTCTGTAAGGTGTATTATACGGTGTAATATGCAAATCATCATTCGATGTAATCCCAAATTCCACTTGCTTGCGCATCATTTCGCGCTGCAAGGACATTTCGGATTTGTCCAAAGCTTCTCTAGGCGGTTCTCCACCTAACACAGAGTTGGTCCAGGCAAAATCCATTTCCCGTGTCAAGAAATAATGACCGGGAACATACGGCACATTTTTCGCCCATTGATCTTGCTCATTCAGCGCCTTTAAGTCATCCTCCGACCAAGGCAACGTTTGCATCGCTTCTATGTTGGCCGTATACCAGCGGAATGTAGTGCCAACAAAAGATTCGATATCGTTTCCAAACCGACTTTGGATTGCATTAGACGTCCACCAGTCCAAAAACTTCCAAGCTTCTTCCTTACGCTCGCTTTTCTTCATCATAAAAGCCGAGGTAGTCTCTTGTGGCGCCCAACGTGCAACCGTACCGTCTGGTCGCTTAATGCCCGGCAGTGGGACCATCTTCCAACGTCCATCAAGCTCCGGAGCTGCTGCCATTAATTGAATGTTTAACATAAAATCACTTATACCGATCGGCATGTCCCCGGATCGGAAATGGTTAATGAATGCTGGAACATCTTGGGGCAAGCTATATTTGGTGAACAATTCTGTGTATTGTTTAAATGCGGCCAGTCCTTCATTGCTCGTAAGCTGAGATTGTAAACCATTTGTTGTAAAAAACTCCGCTTCATGCTGATAATACGGCAAAGCATAATGGAAGGTATATGCGGCCGAGACAGTGAGATTAGAATGAATCGTTTTATCCATCGTTCTTGGGTATTTGAATGTCATGCCGTTTTCTTGCAGTGTCGGCAATAATCGCATCACATCATCCCACGTATCCGGCGGCTCAATACCAAGTTGATCAAATATGTCTGTTCGATAAAACATCATATTATAAGTTTGGGTCTCAGGCAGGCCGTATATTTTATCCACATATTGATAGGAACGCATAATACCAGGATTGAACCGCTTCATTACTTCTTCGAAGCCTTCAAAATGTGTCAAGTCCTCTGCTGCTCCGCGCATCGCAAAGTCAACCGGTGTCTCCATATCAATCCCCAGAGCCAAATCCGGTTGGTCACCAGCAGCATTTCCCATCAACAGTAGGTTCTGATTGCCCTGAGCCTGAATAAGGTTGACATTTACTCTAATTCCCGTTTTCGGTGTAAAGTCTTCTTCGATCAAAGTTTTCAACAAGTCGACATAATCCCGACCTCGCTGCACCCAGATTGTCAGAGCATTATCGTCACCCTTCTCATTGGAGTCATATTTCTCGAAGAAAGAACGGACGAAATTAACCGATGCGTATTGGATCTTATCCCATGTGTTCGGCAGCTTTAGCTCGGGTTGCGTTTGGGGGGTGCGCACAACGATATAATCAAGCTGCAAAGGTTGGGCTTCAATAGGTGTAATCCACGTAGTTAGACCCGAGGTAATATCCGAGAAAGAGGTAACACGATTTGGAATGTCATTTATATCTTCCTGCAGCTCTTTGATTACATTAATGAGCGTCATCAGGGCTGTAATCGGGTCAGTAACCTCCTGATTTAATCCCAGCAGGTAGCTTCGTACGAGCTCCATATCATCCACAAGTGATTGCAGCTTTGTTTCTATATCCGGATCAAACTTCTTAACATCCCAAGTTCGCGCTGTATCGAGATTTTGTTCTCCTCCGATTCCATAATTGCCTGACAATGTGCGAATATTTTGCTCGATTGCCTTAACCCGAACACTCAATTCGTTCAATGCGATGATCGCCGGACGAATGAGGGAGTTATCTGCGATCAGCTTAAGTTGATGTTTCCCTTCGGATAAATAGAACAAATACGGATTTCCATTATCATCAGCAATTGATTTGATCTCCAATGAGCTGTTTGGAGCAATACGATAATGAAGCATTTCCTGGAAAGGCACCTTGCCGTCAATCATAACGGTGCGATAGGAGTATGCGTTTCCGTAATAGCCTTGAAAATATTTCATATCTATCGCATAATAACCGGTTTCGGGGACGGCAATTTCCCATTCCACCGATTGGCCTGGCTTCTCCCAAGTACTACCGCCCATTGTGTTATACACTAGTCTGCCATTCGCGGCCGGTGATACGAAAGGCTCGGAAACTGCCACCGATCTTGTACTGACGGCCGACTTCTGGTTGAATTGTTCCGCTTCTACCAGCTGATACCAATTGCTTAATAAGCTTGCCCCTTTATTTTTACTTACATATTCGTCATAAGATGGGATCTTATCGGGCGAAGTAAATGTAAGCGAATACAAGGAGACTGGTTCCTTAATGCCTACAAACCGGATTGTATGAGTTCCTTTCGTCAACGCCCAGCGAAATGGCACTGAGGACTGGGCATAATTGGATAACTTCACTGTATTCCAGCCTTTTACCTCTTGCTGTAACGGTCGGACTTCATTGTTGATGGAATTGCGATCATAAGGGTATTTGCTATCTTTCCATTGCCGGTCAAGCACAATACGCTCTGCCTCTTCGAACAAATACTTGCCGTCGATTTGTATTCCTCTGACGATTTCTGAGAAGCTTCCCTCAATAGGCAAATAATCGATTGCCAGCTCGTACAGCCCTTCCTGTGGAACCTCAACCTTCCACTCAACCCAACCCTTCCCGTTCTTCCAATCGACTACGGTCGATTTCTTCGTTTCATCTTGTCGCTTCACAATACTTGCGTCCGCAGATGCATCGCTGTATTGAGCCGCAAGCACCGTCACTGAGGCATTCTCCGACGGCTTGAACTTCTTGTATTCGTCGCTACGAATCCATTGCACATACGACAGGGGCTTGAAGCCGGACGCTTGTGTTGATAATCGCAACTCAGACTGGTCAAGCACCGGAAAAGTTTCCTGTTTACTTGATAAAGCACGCCAGGTAAAAATCAGTACAACTCCTAATAGAAGGATGCTGATTATGACGATCCCGTTATTCCAACGCCGCTTCATGATGTGATGACCCCCTGAGCGGTCAAGGATAATCCGCTGTCTTTGTCAAAAAAGTGCGCATAATCCATACGAAGCACCAGTTTAATGTTATCTCCTGGTATAATAGGTGTATGCGCTTCCGTTCGCGAGATTATGGTTTCTTCACCTGATTTTGCATATAAAAACGTATTTGAACCCATTGGCTCCCTTGCATCTACTGCGGCTGCTATTTGCCAATCAGGATATTTTTCCAGTGCCCAGGAATCGCAAACCACGTACTCCGGCCGAATTCCCATAACCACTTGACGCAGATTTGTACGTGCCGCTCGAATAAAAGGATAGAAGCTCTCCGGAATGACAATTCTAAATCGTTTGTTATCAAAAAAGAATTCACTACCTTGGGATAAAATCGAACCATTAATGAAATTCATCTGTGGGGATCCAATAAAACCAGCAACAAACATGTTGGTAGGATGATCATATAATTGCTGCGGCGGAGCCACCTGCTGAATTCTCCCTTTATCCATTACTACTATTCGGGTTCCCATCGTCATCGCTTCCGTCTGATCATGAGTTACATAAACCATTGTCGTTTTTAATTCGCTGTGCAGCTTGCTGATTTCCATCCGTGTCTGCGTCCGCAGTTTGGCATCCAGATTGGATAGAGGCTCATCCATAAGAAAAACTTGCGGCTCCCTTACAAGGGCACGTCCTAATGCTACACGCTGCTTCTGTCCCCCTGACAATTGACTGGGCTTTTTCGTTAAGAAATGGGAAATCTCAAGCATTTTGGCCGCACGATTGACACGCAGCTCAATATCATGCTTGGCAACCTTGTGAAGCTGTAGTCCTAATGCCATATTCTCATATACGGAAAGATTCGGATAAAGGGCATAGTTCTGAAATACCATAGCGATATCGCGATTCTTCGGAGAAACATAATTAATGAACTTGTCATCTATGTATATATCACCCTTGGAAACGTCCTCCAACCCAGCCAGCATTCTAAGCGTTGTTGACTTGCCGCAACCAGAAGGCCCAACCATGACCAAAAACTCACCGTCGGATACGTCTAGATGGAAATCATTAACCGATGGATTGGGCTCCCCTTTGTAATACTTATATACATGGTTGAAAGCTACACTTCCCATAAATTCTCTACCCCCTTGATATTAAACATGAAAACTTTTCGGATATATGAATAAATGATATCAAATAATCAAAATAACGTAAATATAAATATTATTTCATAATAGACTTATGCAAACTGATCCAATATCTGTATATAATTCGTCATTTATCGTATATATGAAATTTATTTCTTGACATGAAATGTAGCCGTGATAAAATCGAATCAGAAAGATCCAACATGAATGCGCTTACCTACGGAGTTGTAGAGAATGATTACATAACAAGGAGGGGTATCAAAACTATTAAACCATGTGAATCGAGAATTCTTCAAATTTGATCACATGGTAAGATGCGACATTCCATGTCGCCGATGTCAGGTAAGGATCAGGGTGTCTGGTTTTTAGTTCTTATTATACTTGAATTATTATTTGGAGGCGATCAAATGAATTTCAGAAAAAACAAAAGTTCCCGGAAATTTACAATTATCAGCACGATTATATTCCTTCTTGCATTTCTGCCTATCCTGGCAGCTTGTTCAAGCGGTAAAGGGGGATCCAGTCCGACAGTAGCACCAACTGTCGCGGCCTCGGCAACAGCGAGTGCAGCTCCAACTCCGACTCCGAAGAAAGACCCTGTTACATTAAAATTATTGACTTGGAATCCAGCACCCTTCAAACCGTTGTTTGATGAATTCACTAAAATGTACCCATGGATCACAATAGATGCCAGCACCAAAATTAACGGCGGTATCGTGAAACACGTAATTGCTGGCGAAGCTGCTGACCTTGTATTCCTTGACAATGGGTTAACAGAATGGATGTCAGGCGAGCTGTTGGAAGACTTGACACCCTATGTTAAGAAGGATCAAAGAATCCAAAGCGCTAAGAAGCTTGACGGTCTATTGGAATCGTTTGCTACCGGCGGCAAACAATGGGTCGTACCATTCTCCGACATTCCAATGTGGATAATCGTCAACAAAGACTTGATGAAAAAATACGGAATGACTATGCCGAAGAATGACTGGACTTACAACGATTTCCTAGAAATGGCTAAGAAAGCAACCAATACCGCTTCCAACGATTGGGGAATGGTCGGTATGGGCCATGAATTTACGAGCATTATGACAATGGCCAATGGAACAGCCGATAACTTCCGTTACATGAACAAAGATTCTTCCAAGAGCGTAGCGAATACGCCAGCGATACAGGAAGACTTCAAGTGGGCTTCTGAATTGACAACTAAATGGCACGTACAACCAACCGCACAAGAACAAAAAGATTTGGGTATGACTGGCGATGCAGAGGCCATTTTCATTAAAGGTAATGTTCTTTTTATGCTTGGTGCTGACTGGATGCTACCAACGATCCAAAAAGCAAGCTTTGAGTGGGACGTTCTGCCAATGCCTAAGGGCAAAAAGGTACAAGCAACGATTCACCAAGCAGGACCGATCGGTATTCCGAAGGCGTCTAAGCATAAAGAAGAAGCATTCCTGTACATCAGCTTTTTGTTTGATATAGCAGCACAAAAGAAAATGATCGAAACTGGCTCCAGCGCCTTCGTTCAAGATCCTGCCTTGGATAAATATTTCGGAGAAGTGCCTCTCTGGAAAGGCAAAAACGTATCCGCACTTCAATTGTCTGCAAAAATGTGCTGTTTCTCCAGCGATCCGCGCGTAGCTGATCTTGGCACAGTAGCTGGGGTTAATGCAGCCATTGACAAGGCCATTCGTGAGGGTACAAGTATAAGCGACATCTTCCCTAAAGTTGAAGCCTACAATACGAAAGCAGAGGCAACTCGTAAAACGTTAGGCTGGTAAGCCAATTGTAGGTTAGTTAGGTAGAGGCTGCTGAGAGTAGCTCAGTAGCCTCCCCTTTCCTAATAACGAATTCGTTGACCCATCAGGTGAAATTTTCTGCAGAAAGGAACATGAGTGTTGGATACGAAGATAGAAAAATACGGAATGGAAGAAGTTCCTTTCTCATCTGCTACACAAACAGAATCGCTGCTGTTCGTATCCGGTCAAGGGGGAATCGATCCGCATACCGGTGAAGTGGCGGCCGACGACCTGGAAATCCAGACTAAGTTAACGCTCCAGAACATTGAATGCATTTTGTCCGAATCGGGTTTAACGTTAAGGGATGTTGTGAAAGTGAATGTCTTTTTAACGAACCGCAACCATTACGAACAATTTAACATGATTTACTCCCGACTATTCCCATGTCCATACCCGGCACGAACGCTTATTTACTGCGAACTGAATTTTGACTTGCTAGTAGAAATTGATGTAATTGCCAAGTTGAGAAAATAGTCAATGGATATATTGATGACAATGGTAACGATAACATCCGATACCCACTTTTTGGGGAGTCACGAGTTGCTTTAATCGTTCTCCCCAAAAATAATTAGTAAATTTTCCTTCACAGTACTTCCCCGCTGAAAGCATGTCTCCTTCTCCGGTTATCCCAAAAATAGTTTTTAACAATAGGTAACAACCCATCATGTAAACCCGCTTCGCAGAGGCTTAGAATGATGAGTTGTTGTTTTTTTCTTGTCCAACCTTCAAATTTCAGACTGTGCCGATGCTCTTTTCTCCCTGTTCCATCGATTGATACACTTGCACGAGCCATTCCGCAACACTTTGACTGATCACATCTAAATACAAATGGCCTTTGTCCTTAGTTGCTTTATGAGGCGAATCCGTATATCCGTCAACCCCGGTCAGCTCTTTATGCCGGCCAATGAATGTCCCTGGAGGACCAGAATTGATCCAATCACGCTGTTCATGCTCAACCGATACCCGATCAGCATGAACCAACTCTTCTCGCAATGCCAGAACAGCTGCCGTTTCGAATCCTCCTGCATGTCCTGGCACCATCCCGACTTCATCGGCATTCACCTTCTGTAACGCTTCACGTGAGATGCTCCAGTAAGAAGCCGAAGCTGTCCAAACCGGATGCTTGACTGCAAGATCGTTAGCTGTTTGGTGCATGATCGGATCATTTCCGCCGTGCCCATTCACGAAGACGATTTTACGAAACCCGTTCGAAACGAGACTTTCGCCAATGTCACGTAGCATCTGCAAATAAGTGGCAGAAGAAAAGGACAAAGTTCCCCCGAAGGCAAGGTGATGATTCGAGCAGCCTACCGTAAGCAGCGGACAAAGCAGCACCGGGATTGATTGCGCCGCTTTTTGAGCCGCTTCCCTTGTAATATGACCGCCTATCAAACTATCGGTAAAGACAGGGAGATGGGGACCATGCTGCTCTGTAGCGGCTAATGGGACAACGGCCATATATCCTTCTTGGGCCTTCGCAGTAATTTCTTCCCTTGTATGATCCTGATATAAAAAGGATTTCATATGTAATCTCCTCTCAATGCGATGCGATTCGATGTAATATGTGTCGGGTAAAGTCATCTCTTAAACAAAAGAGTTCCAAATCGTGATGAGATATGATAATCCACGGCTCCTGTCGGTGACCACGCCTGAAAATGCCGCTTCCCGTTACGATCTTCATCAATCCGATAAAAGTTGATCCGCCACTCCGTTCCCTCTTCAGGTGTCTTTTCAAAGTTGCTGAACGGCAATTTAATCAGATAGATGCGCTTATTACCTTCCGTAAAGACATCCGTCACAAGACCATCCGCGTCCCAATCCGTATTTACAATTACTTTTCCATCTTTATTCTCAACTTTGGCATCGAACACAACGTTCAGAGGGCTGAACTCCAGCTCCAAATACCGCTTACCCATGCCCTCTTCATCAATGAACACTTCCACTACGTCTTGATCATAGAGAGGGTCATCCCGCTTAGTTAAGTCAGCTACCACATAGTCATCGCTGCATTCGAATTGAATATACAGCGCCTCTTCATTCCAAAATGTTCTCACTTGAGTCGGTTCTTCGACCTTTTCTCCGTTAACGACATCAACAAGAGATTCCGGATGCAGACTTTCCCAACTATGATCTTCAATCTTGACATACTTACATATTGTCGTCATTTTTTTCTCGTTCATCTTCCCAATCTCCTTCTGGTTAAAAGTGGTGATCGGTCATACCTTCTCCATATACACTTCTAATGCCTGCGCCATACGCCCGCCGAACGAACGAAGCGAGTCCACTGTAACCCGCATATCGGCATTGCCGAAATACGGAATCTCCATTGAGAACGCCATCTGCACATCCCGGTTGATCATGAACGAGGAACAGGTTGGATTCGGCAGGTTCCAGTCCTCCCCTTTTTCAATATCGTGAACAGGATCGTAACTCATCCCGCAATCATGCATTCCCGACGTGAGCTCCTTCAATAGTTGTCCGAATCGTTCAATTCTGCGGTCCGCTTCCGTGCCTGTCTTGACGATGAATACATGGTCATTTCGTTCCCCCCATTTGTAAGGGCAGTGGAAATCGATGCCAATCACGGGTTGGAGATCGCTTACATATCGAATTATCCCACGAGTCACTTCATAAATGGGCTGATCCGTATAATCCCGATTATGATCGTGTGGCGCCCTCCCTTTACCTTGGTCCCCGTTCTCCACCCCGTCAATGTCTACGAATGGAATATAGTGGATGCAAATTTGATCGAGAATTCCTGATGAGGGATGCTTCAATATTAATTGCTCCAATAACCCTTCTATTAAGTAATTCACCGTCGATTCACATGCATGGTGACGGCTGCAGAAGAAGATTCTCCACTGCGCATCAACGTTGCCCAATATCAGGATAGGCACTTCTCTCTTTTGCTCGGACGTACAGAGAGTTTCCCTCCGCACATGAGGACTGTCCTTGTACAGATGATAAAAGCTCTCGAAATGTTGCAGCTGGTAGGGCAGCGAAAATGCAAAATAGACTTCAGGGTGGTCCGCTGTAAACTGGAATACAAAGGACTCTCGGTTCCGTAAGCTCGGTTCCCCTAGCCATGCCCAGTTAATACCGTCATAACTATATGCTGGCCCCCAAGGTCCAAGCACCTCTCCATTCGTGAATTCAAAGACTATTTCTCGTTCTTCTTCACAGCGCGCACAAAAATTCCAATAAAACCACCAATTGACGGAGTCGCGGATATCCTGCTCCAGCTTAATGACAAACCGATGATCACTGGAAACAGTCTTAATGTTAGCACCTGCATAATCCGAACGAATATGTATCATTTTCGATCCCTCCCACGAAGACCAGTTGTTAGCGGCAATGGCCTACATTAATGGAACCCTCCATCGGCGGTATAAAGCGAGCCGGTTACATAAGAGGAAGCGTCAGACAGCAAAAAGGCAGCCACCTCGTTGATTTCATCTGCACTTCCGCTGCGGCCGAGCCAAGCTTTATTGCGAATCGCTTCTTTTTCTTTATCGGATTGCCGCAGAAGGTCTTCATCTGATCTAAAATCACCGGGCACAAGAACATTGGCGCGTATCCCATATTCAGCATAATCGGCTGCAAGTACCCTAGTAAAATGATTGATCGCTGCTTTGCCTGCGCCGTAGGCAAGACAGCCCTTCAATACAGTTTGTCCGAGGACGGAGGATGTGTTGACTATAGAACCGCCGCCTGATTGGATCATTAATGGAAGCGCATACTTGTTAACCAGAAAGGTACTCGTCAGCGTACCTCTTATAGAATCCTCCCATTCCGACAAGGAAAGCTCAAGGGCCGGCTTCTCGACATTCGTGTATACGTTATGATACGTGCCGTCCAGTCTGCCGAAGCAGCGTTCAATCTCTGCTATCACCGACATTACCTGATCTTCCAGGCATAGATCGGACTGCATGTAAGCAAACCGCTGCTCCCCGTACTGTGCCCGTAAGGCTTCGATATCCGGGAACTTCTCGAGAGGATGGCGGTCGCATGCGAACACTACCGCTCCCCTAGCCAGGAACATTCGGACCGCAGAACGTCCTAAAGCCCCCAAACCCCCGGTAATCAACACCACTTTATTTGACAACATGTTCATAGGATTCACCTTTTCTATATATATTTCGGGTTACAATGAGCCAGACGAGCTAACCTTAGCTCTGATAGCACCGGATTTCATAAATTCCCGCAGATGGATCGCCGTTCGTTGCGTGGACCGTAATGCGCAGCCGCTCCGTCTGAACGGGGTGCTCCGGCACAATCATGCGGCTGCGCTGGTAGTTGCCAAGCAGCTTCCCAACCTCTAACCAGCAGCCGTCCACATACACTTCCGCCGTAATATCCTTCGGACATTCTGGATCGCGATAAAGGCCTGGATAATTCCGATAGTCACGAAGCAGCTGGCAAGGAAAGGTCAACTCGATTCGCCCGATCTCAACTGGTTCCGCCCATGTCAGCTCCAACCATTGCGGAAGAGGATCGGATGGGCCGGATCGCCAAAGGTTCGTGCTTCGGTACGGGCGAGTAACACCGCTCAGAACGTTACTTGCCTCGTAACATGCTTGTGGAGGAGAGACAAGAAAGCTCATCATCGAACCGTTCCCGACTCGGCGCATAATTCCATTCCCAATCTCATAGGCGCTTACATGGCCGGGTTCAATAATATCTGCGGCATGCCAGCAAACTTGAGCATTCGCGAGCAGATCCAATCGGACGTAGCTGCCGCGCAGTGCCGACACATCGATCCCGACCGGCCATTCCACCCATTGCTCCGGTCCCGGCTGTACAGTCAGGGTGACTGTAGCGAGCGGCTGTCCCGGCTCGACGCGATAATCCCATATATGATCGACCGCATACAATCGCGCCTCGACCGATTGCATGACATCCGATTCGTTTGCCAGGCAAACGGACAACTTCTCTATTCGATCCGCGCCGATTGCGATCCACTGTCCCCGCCTGCGCTCGAGCGCTTGAGCAACAGGCCTCCTGTCCGCCTCTTGGGATGGCGGCGCTCCAACAAGCACTGCTTCGCTAGCCGCACGGACTGTAGCCCGCTTAGCCAAATCAAGCGGGTCCTCATTCACAACGTTCGGCAGAAAACATCCGTCCCGCAGCAGCATCTGTTGGACATCACTTATCGCTTGCTCCGGAACGTCCCGGACTGGTATGCCGGTGCGGACAGCCAGTGCCGCCGCCGTACCGGCGGCCTGACCCATAACGGCAGTCGTACCCATGACGCGCACCGTACCGAGCGCAGCATGTGTAACGCTGACGTTGCGGCCAGCCATCATCAGATTGTTCATATTCTTCGCAATCAAGATTCGTAACGGAATCCCATAAGGGCCTACATAGCTTTTCGCCATGTAGGAGCCGCCCGAGCTGCCTTCTATAGCAGAATGTTCGCTGAAGGGAGCTAACAATCCTCCTGGCTCATGCAAATCTATGAACCAGCCGCCGTATGCAACTTCATCTGCAAACACCGTTTTCTGCAAAGGGTCGTGCTCGGTCATGAGATATTCTCCGACAATTCGCCTGCTTTCCCGCTTACCGGGCACTTGCCCGATCCAGTCGAGTGCGTAGGTTTGCGCTTCTTCTTTCAGCCGCGGGTCCCGATTCTTAATCCAATCCCAGATTCCCAATACGTGCCGGGTCAATTCGTGCCTCAGCGTCTCGTTATCATAAATGGTATGCCAAGGTACAGATAATTCAATCCACCAGAACCCGCTCCGCACATCGCTCGGCCATCTGCCCTGTTTGTAGAAAAAGTCGGGGTTATCGTAGTGCACGGCCCAATCTGGAGCGGTAAACGGTACGGGAAAGCCAACATCTTTCGCCTTGAAATGAATGGAATTGCCCATGACCGCATCGCTTGCCTTCTCAGGTGCGTGCGGTTCGCCGAATTCGTCCCGACCCTCCGTTCCCAGTCGCCACTCACATCCGGCTAACGCGGCAACGATGCCGTCACCAGTGCAATCGATGAACGTATCTGCACGCAGTGTCAGTTCCGTCTCCGCATGGCTGACCCGGGCAATAACAGCCTCTACCGTACGTTCATCCCGCATCATCACTTCGGTGACGGTGGAATTCAGTCGGAAGGTCAGACCCGGAGTATGCATAGCCATATCGTACATGACCAAGTCCCACACGCTGTTAATATACCCGTTGTCCCATGTCGGGTTCTCATGGTTTCGCGCCCGCTCTTCGATAAGCAGCTCAGAGATGATGCCTGTTTCCCGCGCGTAAGCGTGGAAGCTGGCCGATCCTTGTGGCGGAACGCGAATTTCAGAGGAGCTGGTGCCTCCGAATACAGGGCGATCCTGCACGAGACATACTTTCACCCCGTGGCGTGCCGCAGCGACGGCGGCGGAGAATCCAGCCAGTCCTCCGCCGCACACGACCACATCATACTTCTCCTCGACCATCCGTAAACCAGCCTTGTTCAATTGCTGTGCTTTCATCTCGACTTCAACCTCATTTCCTAGTAATGGCCTCTACCATCTTGCCTGCATGATTCCCGAGCACAATGTCTACCCCTAAATCTAGTAAACGTCTTGTCTCAGCTTCATAATCCGAGGATAAGAAGGAGCAATGAACTTGTTTATCGGAGCTCTTGATATGATCCACCATGTCCTTGGTTATTGAATATGGGCTAACACTAACTGCATTATGCTGGTGCTTGATCGCATTCTCCAGTGTCGCTTTATAGTCATCCGGGCCTGGTGCCCCGTCATTTTGGGTGAATGCGTCTTTTTCATTCTCTTTTATATGATTGATTACAGCCTGACTTCCAAAAAAAATGACTTGCTTGAGCATGCTTCGCTTCTTCACTATATTCAATACTTCGACGGAGTTATCTTTTATATGTAAAATAATGTCTACATCGCTATCACGAAACGTATCGAGTACCTGCTCCAATGTCGGGATTCTTGTATCTTCCCTATTAGCGAACGAGGCGCTTTTCCAAGCGCCTGCATCCAAATATTGCAGATATCCCTCATATTCCAATTGCTCTATATATCCGGTTCCATCCGTAGTTCTGTCTACAGAGTAGTCATGCATCATGACGAATACGTGGTCGGCTGTTTGGCGTACATCCATTTCGATGCCGTCCGCTCCCTCCCTGACCGCTTCCATATAAGCAAGCATAGTATTTTCCGGATACACATCGGAGGAGCCTCTGTGAGCTTGTATTTTCATTATGCCGTTTCAACTCCCCCTGTCAGGATTGCTTGCCCGGAAACGCAATACCCTTATACTGGATGACACACCCGTATTCCTCAGCCGAAGCCACGCACAGACTATCTTCCATTGAATCATACGAGAGACACGATATGCGATGAATATTGGCCCATTCCGATTCGACTTCTCTGACCTCGTTGTTGTCCTTGAGCACCCTTGGTCTCCCCAAATCGACAAACCCGGTGTCCCGCGAAAAATGGAACACATGCCCTGCATCCCTGCTGCCTCCATAAATTCCTACAACCTCTTCGTTGTTCAGCTTTATGAAATTCCGCAGCATTCCGCTGGAATACAGCCTGCCGTATGTAGTTTTGCGAAGATCGGGCGCCAGGCTGAACAACATGCCGTCAAGTGTTCCGGCCACGACTGTTCCGTCTCCGAGGACGGCCCCTCCCGTAATGGTCGCCTTAAACGCTCTTCCCCTGATAGTGGCAGCCTTCACATCCAGCTTCTCGGAGCGCATTTCAGCTATATTATATTTCACAATTTCATCGTTCTTGCCGGACAGCAGCAACCAGTTGTTATCCAGCTTGATGATAGATCCATCGTTTGAATCTACAAGGATATTGTCCAGCTTGCGGAGGACTCCGCTGACGTAATCGTACAAATATACGGTACCTTCGATATCGCTTGTAAGCAGTCTGTTCTGATCGAGTTCGCCATGAAACTTGGCTAATTCAATCCCGGCCGGTACATCCATGCTCGTCTCGCAGTTCCCTGATACCAGATCAACAAGTACGATTATATTATCCGTGGTCAGCACGGCAACCGTGCCATCTCCGACTTCCTCACAACACACTGAAGCTCCGCCATCATACACGGCTGCAATCCGCAAAGGCTTGCCAGAGGTGAAATCAGACTCCGTCAAGTACACGCGTTCTTTTCCGCTAATTGTATATACACGGCCGTTTATCTCGCGCACATACCTAACCGTCGTATTCTTCCAATCCATATGCTGATGAAGCGGTACCGTATGAGTCGAGTTGGACACGATATGCATGAATGCAGGGGCACCTACACCATTATAATCCGATTCCCAGTAGGGCTTCAGCTGCGCATTCGGTGCATCCGGCCCCGGCGGCTGAAGCTTCTTAACATCAACCGCTAATATATAGGGAGAAAACTCACCGCATACGTCTACCATTTGCAGCCATCCGTCACGGTCGAATATCATTTCGCAAATATATTGGGAGTCCTTGCCGCCCGGACTAATCAGTCCCAAATTCTCCGGCTTGCCTCCATTTAAAATGTCCCATCTGACCAACCGGATCGGACAGTAGCCGTCGTTCGTCTTCAAACCGTAGTACAGGACGAAGTTCTCGTCTGCAGCCAGACCACCTATTCCGTACGGGGTGATCGGCAATTGTTGAGGAAGATGGATATGGCCGTGCCGAATGACTTCCAGCGTTTCCGGGAATAGCTCTATCATTTCTGAGTCCACGTTGTCCACAAGGAATAAACTGTTCCTGGGAGAATGAACAGCGAATATAAACTGTCTCCGATGCTTCGTACCATTCGGAGAAAGAAAACTCACCTTCAAATCCTGAATCTCGTCTAATTCGGGATCGTATCTCCACATACCACCGGTATAGGAACTGCCGTAAAAGCGGCCCTTGGCATCCTTCACCAGCCTGCAGGAGGAAAATTCGGACACTTTCCCATAATCTTTAACTTCATTCGTTTCCAAGTCAATTCTATAAAAATGACCTCTCATATAACCAAGAAAATAATAGTAACGCGGATCATTGCCTAACATACCTCCATACATACTTTCCCTCGGCACAGGAATCCCCTTGATCTCGACCTTATTCGTATCGGGATCTACGATCATCAGAATCGAGCCTGGATATCCTTCCCATGGATGTTCGTAATGCTGCTCATACATCCACTGCTTGTGACCGGGGGCCGGGGCCGTATTATGAGTTGCCATGATGAGCCTTCCATCCGGCAAAAAATCGATGCTTGTATGAATTTTACTTGGCGGCATCTGCTCCGAATCGACGATCCAGATCTTGGCTACGTCGAAAATAAGCCTCAGTTCACCCGTTCTCGGGTAATACTCATAGAGTAATGCCGTCAGAGGCTTCTCGTTTTCACCGCATACACTAATAAAAAAACGGTCATCGGGTGAACGCACAAAATCCCAGACCGCATTATGTCCCTTCTCGTTAGGCAGCTGCACGAATCGTGTATGCTCCTGTGGAATACCCGCCAACAAATTATGTTCCATTGTAGTCCCTCCATATACAGCCTATTGGTATGTAATGCCAAGCTCTGGGGTATCCAGCCTTTTTCCGTAAAATAACGAGTCCATCGCAAAGCAGATCATCCCGGTGCTGAGTAGCGTTCGTTCCGCAGGAAACGGCGGCTGCCCGGTTAGAATGAGCTTTTCGATCATACGGGTCAACCGTTCAAAATGGGCGAAGGGCCGATCCATGTCGCTGTTGCACAGGGACGCCGTCGATTGATCCTGCCCGTAATGGAACGCAAAGCTCCAATACTCTGTCAGCCGCTTGAACTGGATAATGTAGCCTTTCGTGCCGTCTATGTATTCAATCACAAACAACGCCGGGTTGGGCTCAATTTCTCTAGGATGAACCGAAGGCAGACCAGGGATTACACTCAAAGCCTGCAGAAGGAGATCTTCTGGCCACTCGCCGCGATCCATGGCCGCCCAGGCTTCACCATCGGTGCCCTCAAGCAGTTGGATCGATTGAACGCCGGTTTCGCCGCCGGCCCTCTGCTCAGCCAAAGACTGAAGCACGTCCATCGCGTGATACCCGTATGATTCAAGCCCACCTGAGCTGACCACCAGGATGTCCCGAACAGAAAGCAGATTGTGCGGGTCGAAGGGAGGAACGTGATCGGTATGCGGGATCGAAGACCCTCCTAGAAACGGAATACCCCTATCTTTCATCCGGTTATACATCCATAAGGCATCGGTGTAATTGTAAGCCAAATGCTTGTCGGAGAAGATGGGGACCACTAGACCAAGTTCGTCAAGAGCTGCAATCGCCTCCTCGAGAAACCGCCTCCTCGGATACATATTCTGTTTCTTCTCATTTATCGGATAGTCTCCATGCTCACCGATTATGATGATTCCATCGATAGGGTATGGGCAATGCTCAGCCCTGACGGTCTCTCGGATTGTCGGGTATATGGGAATGCCATGGCGCGCTGCTGCTTCTTTGCTCATGTCCCCTTCCGGCACCTGATCCGTGTAGATCGAAACGACTTCAACTAGCGGTTGATAGTCAAAATCACCCAATAGCCGCCCCAGGATAACGTCCGCATGGGAATTGTATTTGTATTCGGTTACAATAGCCGCCACTTTCTTCAATTGAGTGCTACTCATCCGTCAACCCCCTCATATTCATCGGCTAAGAAAATATTATCTCTGATAGAAAGTACAGTCAATGTATTTTTTCAAGTATGTGCATTTATTTTTTATGTGTGATAAAACCCTGTGATAACTTTCTAATGATTAACAATAATTTGCTGACCCTCTTTAAGGCCACTAACGATTTCAACCTCCGTCGGTGTCATGATTCCCACCTGCACATCCACTTCCCTGCGGGTTTCCCCTTCGAGGATCTGTACAAATTGCCTGCCCTGATAATTGCGAAGAGCTCCGCGCGGAATGATCAAGACATTGTCCTTCCGGGTTAGTAACAGCTTAAATTCGATATTATCCCCGATGGATAGGCCGGAGGGAATCGCATCCACGAAATCGAAAACAAGCGTCTTGCCAAGTATTTCGGCACGCCTTGGATCAGAATCAACCAGTGGTGCAGGTGCTGTTAGCGGTGTAACCGCCACTCGGGCCTGAATCGGGGCTCCTTGATACCGAAGCCCTACAGGCATCCCGATTTCGATATCGCTCAAGTATACTGACAGGTCTCCGACATAATGAATCTGCAGTTGATCCGTTTGGGCGATGCCTACCACGTCCTTGTAAGCCACAATCGGGCTGCCTGACCTGAGCTCCGTGGGCGTATAGAACCCTGGACGTTCTACGCCATCCAAGAAAGTCACGATCCCGTCTGTCGGTGAGACAAGTACTGATTTTCTTTGTCTGTCAAGTAATCGGTTCAGCTTCATCTGCTCGATCTCAAGGTTCATCTGGTTGATCCGGATATCGTCCACATTGCCAGCGTTGATAGATTGAGCCATCTCTGCATGCATATTCTCAACAGCAAGCTGCTGCTGTGTTCGTTGCAGTTCGAAATTGCTAGAATCCAGCCTTAACAACACATCCCCCTTCTTGACTCGATCTCCCCGTTTTAAAGCGGCTTCCTCTAATTTCCCGTCAATCTCGAAGGACATGTATTCCGTACTGGCCGGCACGACAACACCGGCTCCATTCATTTCGACAGTAAGCGTTCCCAGCCTCACCGTCAATAAATCCACCTTAACTCTGACATTCTCAATAAGCTCAGGCTTGGCAGCTCCCCGGTCAGGAATGATCGAACATCCCGTAAGGGTAATCACCATAATTATGGTTAATATCAATCGTTGGATCATGGATTTAATCCTCCCCCAACTTGATCGCTTGATGAATTTTGATGCGCGATAGCAGCCACCCAAGTATGAACAGGCCTATCATAATCATGAACATCACGATCAGATAGAGTTGGACCGAATCGTTCGGATCGAACGTGACCTGGAACGGCGGCATCTGCGTCGCCGGATTGAACGAAATTTGGAACAGTTGAACGAACAACTTGCTCGTCAAGCTGCCTACAAGTCCGCCGATCAAAACTGCTGCACCCGAAGTAAGCACCTGCTCAGCGGTCAGCATTCCGATTAGCTGCGCGAAGGAAATACCCATTGCACGGATTATTCCGAATTGCAATACCCTTCCAGAAAGCGAAAGCACCCAATACAACAAAAATCCAAAAAAACTGATGATCGCTGCAATGAGAAATCCAAGCGTCATGACTCCGTTAATCGCCAACTGAAAAGGATCGTTTTTGGCATTCTTCAGCTCTTCTTTCGTATCTGTTATGGAATGAAGTTTCATGTTGTTAGCCGCTACTGCATCATAGAATGGCTGTCTATCCTCGCCTTCCTTCAAATTAATCCACACTTCGTACGGTTCAAGCCCCAGTGCCATTTGCATATACTCGAGATGCCCTACGGCTAGTAACGGCGCTTGCGATTTCTCATTGTTCGCAGGGTCGGTCCCCGGATTCGGATTGAAGGTCGGCCAGTAATCGATAATGCCATAAACGGTGAATGGCTTGGAATCCACTCCGTCCCAGCCGATATGGATGACATCCCCGGGATGGACGCCCTTATCTGCAACGGAACGCGAGACAAGGACAGCCTTCGGATCCAATGCGATCAAATTCAAATATTCATAAAAATGATGATCGAGTAAGTTGTCCCGTAACCATGCGGTGCGCCCGAACTCGGCGGTATTGATACCCATCAGTTTTATTTTACTGCTTTCTTTACCGATACTGAGACTCGCGTCGTTCTTAACGAAAACTTTAGCTGCTTGCGCTACTCCTGGAAGAGCGGTGAATGGTTCAAACGGGGGCTCGAGATACTGGATCCGTTTGGGTGCCCCCCCCGATGTCCCGCCTCCTAGAATTGGGCCACTGTCGGGACTACCTAGAGACTGACCTAGAGGACCACCGGCAAAAGGAAGAGGAGCATCGCTAATCCATTCCTGTTTCATTACGATGTCCGCACCATTTTTATAAAAAATTTTTTCTTCCGTATTACTGTTTAAAGTCCGAGCGGCGCTTGCGCTGTATAGCCCTGTAGCAATTGTCATAATTAGAAACACCATCACAAATAAGTACTGCGTTCCGGACCTTCCTACCTGAATCAGGGTTGAGTAGAGAACCGGCGACCAATGCTTCCTTCCAAGCCAATAAATAAGTCGTATAAGGACTGGATATATGCGTAAGACGAGCAGCCCAGCACCTAGGATGAATAGCGCAGGAACCAGGAAAAGCAGCGGATCAACTGAAAAATCAGCAGCATTAACTCCTAATTTCAATAAATCCCCGCGCTGCCTGTCGAACATCCGAAGGCCGAATAAGGCTATGGCAACCAGCGCGACGTCCAGGAAGAATCGGTGCCAGAATGATTGGTCTCGGCGGCGGGCCTTCTGCTGCTTATGGCCGACAATCGTGATCCGGGTTGCAAGAAATACAGGGATAAGCGTCATTAACAAGGAACTGACGACCGCATAGAGGGCATATTGGTACGAGTCTTTACTGACCTTGACCGGAAGGGTCGAGCGATCCACGAATTCGAGAAAGCCATTCGAGGCACCGAGTATCTTCGTAAGCAGCATCCCGATTGTAGGACCTACGGCAAAAGCGATCGTGCCGAGCAGTATACCTTCGATGACGTAGCCGAACATCACCTGGAGTCGGCTTGCTCCGCGGCTGCGTAGAACTGCAATCTCCGTTTTTTGCTGTTCCGTGATCAAGTTAGAGACCATATACAGGTAAAACGCAAGCATAATGATTATGGGGACGTACAAGGACCAAAGCATTTTCCTCAAGCTGGCTTCACGCACAAAATAGTCCGAGAGCGTTGTTAAAGCAGGTGCATCTATGTTGTACGTTTTGAAACGATCAAATAAAAAGGTATCGATGTTCTCACTCGTCTGGATGAAGCGGTGGATCGTGTTCAAATCCATGCTTGAATAATCGAGCACGAACAGCCAGCTAGCGCTTGATGGAGGGAGCACCTTCCCTGTAGAAAAATCCTTTACGAACAGATCGAAATCGAAAAAAAACGTTTTTCTGTAATCCGCGAGATTGTTGTACCAATAAGGATCGGCATCATCTTTCTTGGCGATGACACCTACCGGTTTGATCTTGATTGGCGTCTTGGCTTCTTCGTCCTCAATGATAAAGACGTTCCCGAGCACCATATTAAATTCTTTGAGCGATTGCTCGACGACCAAGGCTTCATAAACTCCATCCACAGGTTGATTGGCCGGGAGCCGCCCGTCAGCCAAACGGATATGATTGTAAAGGTCGGACCTTGCCGCAAATTCAGCCTGACGATTTGTTTCCGATTCGATTAAGGTTTTATCCGCAGGAGCAATCGAATACAGCTGTGTCGCTCTTTCCATCACAAGCAGGCTTATCGGAAGATCGAAACCTGGCGCGGCCTCGTTCTGCATGAAATCGTCCATATTTCTCAGCAGCTGCGGTCTGTCCTCAGGCTTGTAATCCCCGGCATCCCAGAAAGAAGTGGCGCCCATAACCGCTTTTGAATAATGGATTCCGGGGTATTGGCCGGTGGATTTCTGCAAATTTTCTAAATCTTTTACAAGCATACGTTGCAATATGGCTTCGGTATAAATCGGAATGCTGCTGACGAGAGCAACAGACAGGATGAGTCCGCTGAGCAGGCTGAGCATGAGCCATCTATTCTTAATCATCTTGCGTATAATCATGAGGAAAAGAGCCATCCATAAACACCTCCTTGCCAATCGGAATGCATAGAACATCTATTGCACAATTAGTTTTTGCCCCTCTTCCAAACCCTTGACGATCTCGATTTCCGTTTCCGACTCCATGCCTGTCTCGATATCGATCTCCTTAATACTTTCTCCTTCCAGCACTTTTACGAAATTTCTTCCCAAAAAAGAGGACAAGCCGAATCTCGGGATAACGATCACATTCTCCTTCTTCTGAAGAACGATAGTAATATCAGCACTCGTATTCAAAGTCGGCTTAACAGCCGAATCAGCAAGCTTAAAATAGATCGTCTTCGCATACCTGTCGCTTAGCTGCTTGTTATCCGTTGGCGGGGCGGATGATGGACTCTGTGTAACGGTTCCCTCCAGTTGTTGGTTCTTATATGTAATGACCGCCTTCATCCCAACTTGTACTTGCTGCAGATTGCTGGACGCGGCAGAAGTATATGACAATTGTATACTTCCAGGATCTGCTATCGTCACGTAGACTTTACCGAGCTGTACCGTGTCGCCGAGTTTTACCCGCTCTATGGAGACGATGACTCCGTCAATCTCCGCTTTCATTACTTTTCCGTCCAGCTGCTTGCGGGCTTCGTTCAGCTTGTTTTGCGCGATATCGAGCTCTAGCATGCGGATTTTTATAACCTGTTCGTTGCGGCTTTCTTTGGCCTGATCCAAATTGAGCTTGGCCCTCTCAAAGTCTCGCACTCTTTCCTTGACAACAATATCCATTCCTTCATTATCCAGTTCCAGCAAGGGAGCACCTTTTCGGACAATATCGCCGACCTTAATGGAAATTGTTGATATCTTGCCCGTGCCCTTGAACTCCTGGTATACGACTTGGGACGATTCGAAAGTCCCTGTTCCCTTAATTTGCTTGGTAATGGTCCCCCGCTTCACTTCATATAGGTTGTAACTTTCCTTCTGCGGTGACACGAGTGGCGGTTTGAGTACATCTTCTTCCTTGGGCAGCAATGAGCATCCGGAGGATAATATCAAGCCCATTAGGCACACAACTGTTGCCTTACTCCATTTATATTTCTTCGGCATTTGATCAACCAACCTCCAACCTCCAACATGTAGACATGATCAACCCTATTCAACCTCGTCCAATACGCCAGTTTGCTAGTTATACATATTTCCAGTTAATAGGATCTTAACATTTTTATAAATATAAATAAATTACTAATATGAAAAAACAATACGAAAAAAGCATCATTACTTGCTATTTCCATTATTATTTCACCTATTATTACGTAGATGAAAAATACATTTACATATATAAATTTTGATGTATAATATGAGACGTAGGAAGGAGGAAGGAACTGGGAAGTTTAGGTTAAATCACACCAAGATGGTAGACGCTCGTTCTACTCACAATTTCATTATGTTTGGAGGAGAAATAATACATCAGGTAGTTGAAGAAAACAGTCACACGAAATGGGACACAAGAGAACAAGCGGAATCCGGGCTATTTCCTGCTTTGTGGTAGCTGTATTTGGGATGGCCACTCAAATGTTATCACACTGGAGTGAAATATAGGGCTGCAGTATGCGCAAACTGCAACCGACTACAATTTAATAAAGGAGTGATTATTTTGTTAAAGCGTCTGATGCTTGTTGTCACCATGCTCTGCACCTTGCTGATGGTAGTTTCACCAGTTATGGCAAATCCATCAGATCCTGCTTTCGATGACTCTTGGTCGAGAGAAGGGCTGACAGCACAAGTCAGTCAACTCAATACGTTGATTGATACTACTAGCCGGCTCCAGCTAAAACAGTTCCTTGAAAGCGTTCGCAATAATGCGAATACGGTGTTGGGTTCATCTGAGATTCTATCCGATGTTGGCTTGGCCACCCACAAAGCATTGAGATATGCTCTGAAGCTGGTAACTGATGTTAATAAGGAGGGTAATGCTGCTCTTTGGACTAACTCCCCGTTTATCGTGTACGATACACCAGCGATTAGTCCTGATAAACGCTTACCTAACAATCTTCCGCAAGACGGTACAATCAGTGATCAGCTTTCGATCATTTCGGCCCAAGGCGAATTCGAGGCTGCTTCATTCGTACTTGCCCCGCTTAGCGATGCGAGCTCAGTCACCTTTGCCGTGAATGAGTTGACAGGTGAGGGCGGCACGATTCCTGCCAGCGCTGTAGACCTGCGGGTCGTAAAAACCTGGTATCAGGGTGGTACGGCATGGCAAAGCTACTTCGCTGACTCCTCCAAACAGGTGCTGGTACCAGAACTTCTGCTGCATGATGAAAACCTTATTATGGTCGATCATAACCGGAAGGGAAATTCTTTGCGTGTTGACTACCCTGCTGGGTCGCAATATAAGGATATTTCCAATATTCCGGCAACTAAGTTTAACACCTATGACGAACCGGTAGAGGACAGTCCAACACTCCTTCCGATCGCGCTTAAACAAGGTGAATCCAAGCAGATGTGGTTGACTCTGAAGGTGCCAAACCAGACACCTGCCGGTTTCTACACTGGAACGATTAACATTACAGCAAATGGCGTTTCGGCTGGAAGTATTACATTGAATGTTCGCGTACTGCCTTTCGAGCTTCCTCAACCTAAGACGTACTATGATGTGAACAAAGACTTTTACGTCATGCTCTTCCACCAGAGCCGCGTGAAGGAACACTTGGTGCAAGCCAAAGGGAATACTGCATTAGTAGAAACCAAGCTTTTGAACGATTATCGCAACCTGGCTGAGCATAACGTCCTCAATCTTCCGGGTCCTTTATATTCAGTCAATGATAAAGCTACCTTCACCCGACAGCTGGAGCTTATGCAGCAGGCTGGACTCAGCTTGAATCCACTCTTTGGCGTTAAACAAACATTTCCTCCCTACGATATTTTCAATAAATATACCGGTTATCTGAATGCTAAGACGGTTTACGAAGCGAATCCGACTCCGGCGAACAAGCTCACAATGGATAACTTCTACACCGCATGGCGTAACGGAGTTAATGCTCAAAAAGCGGCACTGGACGAAGCTTTTGATTATGTTTCCAACTTAGTCGGACACACGAATCTGTATTTTGACGGTTGGGATGAGCCAGGTTGGTCCATGCTTCAGTTTCAGCAGGAGATGTGGCAGTTTGTACAGGATAACGGATTTAAAGTATTTTCTACTGGTACTGTGAAGCATCTTGAGTTGAACGTGAAAGAAAATTTCCTGAACACAGTCGGTGAGCCAACACGTGAGAAAGCGGATGCGTGGCATGCCTATGGCAGTGATAAAATGATTACCAACTATGCCTACCCGCATACCGGTCCAGAGAATCCGGACTTGATGCGCCAACGTCACGGGATGTGGACGTACAAAGCCAACTATGATGCTACATACAACTACATCTTTTACGAGGGTCCTCCGAATATCTGGAACGATAACTCGATCCAGGATGAATTCCGCAATTTCAACCTGGTCTATCCGACCAGAACGAAACTGATCGACACCATTGCCTGGGAAGGGTATCGCGAGGGGATCGACGATATCCGTTATGCGACTAAGCTCAAGCAGCTTGCAGCAAATGCAATCGCCTCCGGTCAACAAGCACGGGTAACTGCCGCAAACAATGCCTTGTTCTGGTTGGAAGAAGTCGATGAGCGCTCGATTAATCAAGATTTACTAAGGTTAGAAATGATTCGTCATATTCAGCTCATGCTTGACTTGGAAAATACCCAATAAGGAGGCGGTATACATGTTAAAAAAATCCGGACGATTCGTGGTGCTGCTGCTTGCGCTGGTATTTGCCGCTTCGGGTCTGACACAAGCACAAGCACAAGCTGCGGGTCCTGTTAAAAAAGTGTACGAAGTCAATTGGGCAACAGAAGATTTATCTACTCCGGCGAATTGGGTGCAGAGTCAATATTTCAACAATCCGCTTTATAAGGAAACACGGTTTGGAGTATATTGGCCTGGTACCCCGATTCCTCCTGGCGGCCCACGCGAGACATCCTTTTACATGGCCTACCGTGAGGATGGCTTGTATATGTTCTTCCAGGCAAATGAGTGGGAAAACGATGCAACCGGCCATTTGAAAGGCAGTGACTTTGAGTTCTTTGTTGTACCAGGTGAGGGTGACCTCGCTTACCATCAAATGATTGTGCCAACTGCCGGCGGAGAGATTCAATATTATGAATGGCAAACCGAAAATCGGAATAACCGTCCGCTCAAAGGAAGCGTAAGAGTTAATTCTGCGCAAATACCGACCGGATGGGGAACCGTAGTTGTCATCCCTTGGGAGAACGTGTACGACAACCTGCCTCTAAGCGGCGGTAATTGGCAGTTTAACCTGATCCGCTGGTCTCCCTCCGATGGTCAAACCTGGGGAGGACATGTGCACCAACCAGGAAAGTTCAACCTGCTCCACTTCCAGGCTCCTACAGCGGAACAGCGTACAGCCATTCAAAAGTATACGCTAGCCCGTGCATGGAATGAATTTCAGACAAAGTCTGCGGAATTGACGGCAACATGGCTCAATAACCCGGCTACGCAGGATAAGGCTTTCTATAACAAAGTGGTCTTGCCTTTGATAGTTGCAGGCTCTGTGAACGGTCCTCTGATGGACAGATTGGGCAGTTTAAATGCGATTGAGACAGAAGAACTGTTCTCAAATGTTCCGGATTGGATGGAGCTCCGCTACAATGTGGACGATCAACGTATGACCTATTTGAAAAAGTCGTTGATGAATTCGAACCCGGATAACACCGCACCGGTGACGGAAGCCGTTGTGAGCGGAACTAAAGGGTCTGGCGATTGGTATGTATCCAATGCATCGGTTGCACTGAGCGCAGAGGATGACAATTCAGGCATAGCGGTGACCGAGTATGCGTTGACCGTTGTTCAAAGTACGTATGGTGTGCAGTCCACCCCTGGATTCGTGCCATATACCGCTCCGATCGTGCTAAGCGATGGTGTTTATGGGCTGCAATACCGTTCCGCAGACAACGCAGACAACATCGAAGATGTAAAGTCACTCGCCTTGCAAATCGATGCAACAGCTCCGACATTCGCTGTATCAGCGAATGGCAGCCCATTGGCAAACGGTGCGGAATTCCAAGACAGTCAGGCGATCAGTTTCACTGTGCAGGCGGCAGATAACCTGTCCGGCGTAGCTCAGCAAGCGATCACAGTGGATGGAACGGAGTATGTACCAGGAACAGCATTGGATTGGGCAGGTAAATTGGGGACCCACGTGATCCAAGTCATCGTGAAGGATCAAGCTGGTAACACTTCCCAGTCCGTGATCAGTGTGAACGTCAAGACTAGCTATGCCTCGATCGAGCAACTATTGGAACGCTATATCGCGTCTGGAGATATAAGCGGACCGCTTCAGAATCAGCTTACCAATAAATTTGAACAGGCAATGGATCAATTGAGCAATGGCCACCATGATCAGGCAATCAAGCACCTGGAGGACTTCCTGAAGCTTATCGGTAACCCGCCTCAGCAAGATAACATTTCAGCAGAAGCTAAAGCCATCTTGGTTGCAGATGTGAACGCATTAATCCAGTCCTGATCTGCAAAGGCAATTAACAGCTAGAGGAATATCAATGAAAAAGTCCCTGATTCGTTGCTTGATACAACGAATCAGGGACTTTCTTTCTACTACGTTATGATGAGAACTATGTTAACGGGAGAGAGGTTGGATTTGAAACAGGAGCATTCTAATGTCTGAGCGATCGAAAGTCCCGTCTCCATTCGCATCGACATCGAAATGACGCCTGTTCAAAAAAGCGACGATGTTATTGATATGAATGTCATTGGGATCTGGAAAATCAGGACTATAGACGGTAATTTTGTTCTGTACATCCATAGCGGCAGTGGCGGTAAGCTGAGAACCGAGTACGCTTTGGATGACCCCCCCTTGCATGTCGACCGTTATCCGGTCCCATTTATACAGTGGTTCATTCACGAAAAGGTCTACCGTTGTACCGTCGGAGGAGCTGTAAACGACTTGCTCCACTATAATCGGAATGCTGCCGACATGTACTAAAAACGCACCGGCAACTATGGATTCTGGGGCAAGCGGCTGGTTAAACGTTAATTTGATCATTTGACCCGACGCGTCTGTTTGCGCGGTTAGCACGGATAAATCGGTCCTGAACTGAATCGAGTACGTTTTCGTGGTCACCTGGTCTTCCGCGATAACGTTGATCCTTATCGTGGCCGTCCCGTCATCATGGATCATTACAGGAAAGTTGATCGATTTCTGCCCATTTGCCGCTTCGTTCTCCGTGATGCCGATGGGGTTGTTCGCCCCATACGTTGCATCCCTCACCGTAATCATGGAGCTACCCGGAACCATGGCGGTTACGAACACCTGGTAAACATCATTCGTCACCGTGACGGTATAGGATACTACATTGGAAGCAAAGTCCGGTGATAATACCCCCGTCGAAACCTCTAACGCGCTTAAATCCGCATCGGACGATGCTGCGCGCTTCACTATCAACGTGAACGTCTGCGTCGTTGTTCCATCTAACGCTGTTGCCACCACAGTGATCGGATTGTCTCCCACGTTCAGGCTTATCGCGCCCGACGCTTGCCCGTTCGCCACAACCACGCCGTTCACCATTACGGTTGCCGAACTATCCGACACCGTCGGCGTTATCGTAATGCTGTTCACGCTGCTCGCCACGCTCGCCGTATAGTTGGTCGTGGCTGAATCAAACGACGGGCTCAAGGTACCGCTTGACAGCGTTAAACCTGTCAATCGCGGCGCCCGCATCACCGTTATCGTGTAGGTTCTCGTTGTTCCATCCATTGACATGGCAAACACAGTGATTGGGGTGCTGCCCACGTTCAGGCTTATCGCGCCTGACGCTTGCCCACTCGCCACAACCGTACCGTTCACGGTTACGCTTGCCGTAATGTCCGATATAATCGGCGTCACCGTGATACTATACACACTGTTCGCCACACTCGACGTGTAGCTGGTCTTGGCCGAGTCGAACACCGGGCTTAGTGTCCCGCTCGACAACATCAACCCGCTCATAATTATATCTGAGAAATAGCACGCTTTACCAACCCCTGGTACAGGGTCACCAAAGATCGAATTGCTGCAATCTGTTCCGTTAGTAAAATTTCTATAGGCGTAGATACCATTTGCTCCATAACGCACTTCTTTTAACCCCGAAAATGAACAATATCCATTTTCTCCTGCACAATATGTCCAAACGAGCGCTTCAGCACGCGTCGTCGTTACCGAGTACGTCTTCGTCGTTCCATCCTGAGCCTTCACTTGCACATCGATTGTATTCGCGCCTACGTTCAGGTTAAGCATGCCGCTCGCGCTGCCACTTGCCACCGTCGTATACGAACCTCCGTTGACCCGTACCTGCATCGTCGCCGTGCTATCTGCCGCTATCGCTGTCATGGTGAGCGATGATACACTATTGGCTACGCTTATTGTGTAGTTTGTCGTGCCGGCGGCAAACACCGGACTGAGCGTTCCACTCAAAAGAGTTAAGGTGCTCAGGTCTGCATTAGAGCTTTGAGTCCACTTCGCGTACAAAGTCGTGTCCTGTGTGATCGGAGTAGAGAAATCGAAAGCACTATTTAACCCCGTATCCGAGTACCAGCCTCCGAATGTATATCCCTCCCTCATCGGTGAGACGGGCACCGCAGCCGGGTAGTTGTAGCTCACCGTCTCGCTGTCCACCCCCGTACCGCCAGTGCTGTTGAAATTCACTACGATCCCATTGTCTAACATAACTTCCATTTCAACTACTCCAACTTTGGCACTACCATTTGTAAATACGGTTCTTACTTGATCGGAAGTGACCGTATCAAAATATACCGTATTCAACGCTTCCCTGGGATCTAAATTTGCCACACTTTTTAAAGCTGCCGAAGGTGTCACTGGGCTATATGTTGCATTGGTTACAGTTGCCCAACCACTGCCATTCCAATATTGAACAACATAACTAGCCGGTGGCTGTACTCCGCCGCCATCATTAAAAATGTATAAATTGACCCTGTTAAAAGTTGTCACTGTGCCAAAATTAATGGCCAACCAATCCGAACTATTCGGGGAGCTGTAATTGGTCCATCGATCACGCGGATTCTCATTGAAAGAGTAAATGCCATTGACTGCACTCCAGGTACTATCACCGCAGTTACACGTGTATGACGCCGTAACTTGCGGGTAACCCGTCTGAGTTTGATAGTTTGGATTATAAGCAAGATTAACTACATTTGATGCATGAACCTTGTTTGAAATAGAAATAAGAACTAGAATACAGGCAATCGAGAAAAGTAAAAATATCACGCTTGTTTTTATCCGTTTTTTCAATGTCATTCCACGCCCATCCCTTTTAAAATACAGAATACCCCGCATTTACCCAATTTCATATCCAGACATGGCGCCCGGATCAGTTACCGTTTTATGAAGATCAAAGCTGAAATAAAAAGTAACGGCATCTACTCCCATTATAGGTATCCCTTTGATTCTATTCTAGATGAAGATGTGCACTAGCGGAAGCCGAAATCCAATATTTTTCGGCATAATAATCCAAATTTTATGACTTAAGTCACATTTTTGATACGGTTCACCGTATCACTCTAACACTGAAATTGAAAAGGGCATCCTATCGGATGCCCCTGAGTGAGATGCCTAACAGGCGTTAACACAAAATTGACAGAACTGTGCACACCCTAATCTTGAAATCTAATCAAGAACTAGCCAAAAATTTCTTCATTGCTATGCACACTTTTAACTATTTTTTACTACGAGACGAGCTTGAAATTCAGATCTTCCGAAGTGCAGCCAGGCCTACCAAATCACCAAGTAGGAAAGCGTTGACTACAGAGGTCTCTTCACATCGTGGATCGTACGGAAATCCCTCTAACCAAGGGCCTGCCATGAACAAACCATCTACAACGGCGGGATTGCAGAACATTTCTTGAAAGATCGGAACCGTGCGAGACGGTATGGATTTGTCCGCTTCAACATGTGGGTCGATAACATGACCGGCGGTCCAACCAACAAATGATTCAGAGGATATACGAAGCTCGGGATCACCGCTGACATCATCGCTAAGATGCGCTAATACCCCTGTCCGCAGCGCAGGAATGCTTGCACGCAGCATGATCAGCAGCTCTTCCAACAGAAGCAGCCATTCGGCTCTGGACCGTCGTTGATTCGAGATGAGCGTCACACGCCACTCATTCATCCAGAATGTAGGACGACACACCACCCGCATTTCCCCTGCTATCGGCGATGTCAGCACGGTTTCTTCCGGACATTTGTCGGTTACGCCGTTGTATATTAAATGCACCATGGATATTTGTTTGTCTGCATGTTCTGCATGGAACCACATCCTGCTGATTTTGCCGTGTGCCGAGGCATCGATCACCTTCGGCGCATCCAGTCGGGCACGGCCTGATTTGCAGGCTACCTCCAATCCATACACTTGCCGCCCCTTCGTCAACAACCGGGATGGCCAAACATGGAACAACACGTTCACTGTATATCTGGAAAGCAGCTCATCGAACGCAACAGCAGCCGCTGTCGGGTCTACCTGATCTTCAAACCATCCTTTGCTATCCCGCAAACGGTCGTAGTATTCACGCACAGAGGAAGAATGGTTAGCATGTTCATGCAGCTTAACGAAAGTGTTATAGCCGCGCGTTATTTCCCGCCCTAATATTCCTGTCGGTTCAATCAGCGCAACATTAAGACCTTCTGCTGCCATTGTCCGCGCAACGGATATACCCGATACTCCTCCACCGATTACGATTGCATCATATGTTCCCAAGAAGGCTACCTGTTCGCCATTCATGTCCTTGCGTATTACTTCACTCATGAGAAGGTATCTCTCCCTTCGCTTCAGACAAACGGGTAATAAGCTTGTCGGCCGCTGTTCTTGCATATGCCCGATGATCATGACGGTATTGCTCAAGTATTCCTTGACCCGGCCCCCCTATCAACTCTAGTAAGTAGCTAGCTGTAAGCTCCAGCCCCCATCTCATTGAGCGTGTGTCTTCACTTACATCAATCGCGGGACCGGCACCGTGCAGCATATAATCATTTCCTAGTCCCTTGTCGGATAACATCTCATTAACAGCCGTAATGGTCTCCTCTTTCAAACTGTCATCCAGCTGGTCTGCCACCGCTATCATATAATGAAGCAAAAAAAGAAGAGTCGCACTTCTTCGCTCCTTAATAAGCAGTTCAGGCACATCGACCGCCACGGATACATCCTTCATAAGCTTCAAGAGGATAAGGGCTGCGAGCCACCTCTCTTCTGTGCGCGTCAGCTCATTCGGTCGGTCAGTGTCCCTGCTGCGAAAAGTCCCCACAAGGAATGGGACACTTGCAGGATGCCGCAAGAGCCCGAGTGCGAATGCTGCGCCTCTCTGCCGCCTGCCTTCCGTAAGACTCAACACTTCCAATAAAGGCTCTACGCTCACGTCACCGAACTGCCACAGCCACCATAAAGCAATCGATTCTTCAGCGCCGCCCAGATGCCGAATCAGCGCGTCAACATCAGCAGTCTGAATCCCTTCTTCCAATGGACGCTGTCGATCATCAGCAGATTCCCCTTTGAACTTCAACCATGGCGCGCTCGGTCGGTGTAATATATCCTGCGCATTTAATACTCCGCGCGCAATCAGCCTTTCCTGCAGATGGCTCACATTGACTTGCTTCGGGGATACTGCTTCCTGCACACTCCATGCAGCCGCCGTACCGGCAACCTCGCCAATCTTATGCAGATCGCGTTGCATCCGCAGCATTACCGCATTGTCATGGTCTTGTGAGAACGCTCGGCTGCCGATCAACAAACCCTCAATACCGCGGGGGATTAGGCAGCGGTAAGGAACGTCACCCCCGAACCCGAAGCGCCACATCCCCAGTACGGCCACCCAGATCTGCGACCATTCACTTTCATTCGCGTAATCGAAGGCGTGGTTCTCATGGTGAGCGAAACATCGCATCACAACATCGTCGAAGCGTCGGTCAAACAATAAATCATCTTGCTTCATAATATATTCACCCTGCACTAGACGGCCTTCCCGCACACCTAATTGCGGACCAATTACAGTGTAGTGTGTGTTGGATGGAACCTCTTCCCCTCGCCAAGCATGACGCCGCCCTGTTCGATAAGCGCGTGAAACATCACCGATATCGGTAATATCGGCCCAACCAATATCGAAGTTTTTGCATCGCAGCTGGTTCTTCTCATCCACATAACGGGGAACGAGAGAATAATTGTGCAGCCCGCCGTCCCATTCTCGACCAAGCGTATATTCGGCTCCCGCCAAATACGCGATGTCCCCATCTCCGGTTGCATCAACGGTCACTGCGGCTTCGATTCTCAGCGAGTCACGTTCACTCTCGATGATCACGCCCCGGACCTTCACTCCGTCCATGATCACCTCTGAGACAACTGCCTCGTACACCGTGCGTATGCCTAGCTCGGTGAACCTTTTCTCAATCGCGAGCGCCTTGGACTCTGGAAGGAATGTCTTGGATGTGCTGCCCATTTGTGCATTGAGGTGCTGGGCCGTCTCATCCAGCGAATCCTGTATGCCGCCTGTCGTACCAAGATAATAATAGTGCACGCCAGCACGAACGCCGACTCCGCCCAATCCGCTGTCGCGTTCAACTAATACAACATCTGCACCTTCTTCGGCTGCTGCAATCGCCGCAGTCACACCTGCTGTCCCTCCTCCTACAACCAGTACATCTGCCCGCCAACAATTCAACTCATCATCCCCTTGAGATTGAACTACCGTCACAAACACAAATTAACGGAGTTCTTTCGTTTTCATTATAGTGAAATATTTTCTTGTATGTATTTTTATTATAAATCATATTCCAGTATTTTGTAATCGCTTTTATTTGAGGATACCTTGTTGGGGCTCACATAAAATAAGAAAAACCGCTAGAGAAGATCACTCTAGCGGTCCTTGGCGATTGAGTTCAGTTGTGCCCGAGGGAGGGCAGGAAGGTGGGCTACGATTGCTATTGTGCTTGGGTTCCCTTGATTATGATGTTAGAGGTAGGAACCCAGCCACAAAGGCAACTACTTCGTTTCTCCGCTCCACCTTCCTGCCCTTCTATTCGACTATGGATTAGGGAGGCAATAAATTTCTTAAATAGTGTGATAGGCAACTGCAAAACCTGCAGTTAATTTCACTCAAACGCACCATATTTGAATAATAACTGTAAAACCTGCAGCTAATGATTAGACTTTTATCGAGATGAGCCAGATCCCATAAATTTAACTGTACGAAATGCAGGTAATTGAGTAAAAGGCCCGACTCTCAGCAAATTAACTGCAGCTTATGCAGGTAAAGGAAAGTCGCGAACTCGAACACACTTTTTTCGAGCAAGGAGAGCATACGACTTTTATGAAGTAATACCTAAGTAACAACACCTATCTTCACTTAGTCCAGAATAATACTAACTAGTAGTAAATTGAGTTCATTATTTCCCTGGTCCTCACCTTTTAACCTTGGAGTTAAGTTTGGTTTAAAATTTTCTTTAAGCACAAAAAACTTGGCCGATGGCCAGGAAACTTGCGACCTGAGTTAAGTTAGGTGTGAGGAGGAGTGTCTACTTTTCGTATGAGATATATTGCAAATTACCAAGCGGTCCAACCGCCGTCCACTACGATATTCGAGCCCGTCATAAAACTCGAAGCCTGTGAAGCGAGCAAAAGCACAGGTCCGACTAACTCCTCCGGTCGTCCGGTTCGCCCGAGCATCGTTTTATTGTTCAACTCCCTGAGAAAGGCTTCGTCAGGCTGGGTTGCCGAATTAGGGAACGGACCGGGGGAAATACTGTTAACTCGGATATTTTTACCGCTCAGATGCCCCGCGCAGTATTTGGTCAGTTGGATTACAGCTGCCTTGCCAGCACCGTAATTGACAGGGTTGTTGGCACCGCTATCCCCATATATTCGCGGATCCGGCGATACCATCCCGTACATCGAGGCGAAGTTCACGATACTGCCGCCTCCATTCTCCTCGAAATACGGGATTACCTCGCGAATGCAGCGAAAAACTGTGCCCGCAGCGCCATCGACGCCCTTGAACCAGTCTTCATCCGACATGGCGGCGATTGTTCCCTCTTTACCATACCCAGCTCCATAAGTCGCCGCATTAATGAGCACGTCGATACGGCCATACCGCTCCTTGACTGTACGAAACGTCTTACGAATGGATTCCGTGTTTGATACGTCGCAGGATTGGAAAAAGACACGCTCCGGGTGAGCAGCATGTCCCTGGAACTCCGCTCGATCGGCAACAACCACGGTACCCCCGTATTCAACCAATGCTTCCGTCAATACTGTACCGAGAAACCCGCTTCCACCAGTGATGATAACAACTTTTCCGTGCAACGAAAATATATGCTCCATCTCACAAACTCCTTCTATATATAGCTTTAGAGGATTTCGCCTTCAAATATAACTCGGCTAACCTCGAACTCCTCCGAGACCAACACCAGATTGGCTCGTTTGCCCGGTTCTACACTGCCATATGTATGATCTAAATTCAGTACGCGAGCGGGGTTAAGAGACGCCATTCGGAACGATTCCACCATACCGACCCCTGTATATCTCTTCATATTGCGGACCGCTCGATTCATCGTCAGCAAGCTTCCTGAAAGAACACCGTTTTGATTAAAATTCACATCTAGCGGCTCGGCTCCAACCCTCTTCCCAGGATCATCACTCGTCCTGTTAACTGATAAACCCGCTGCATCCATCGCGTCTGTAATAATGATGACCCGGTCGATACCCTTTGTCTTGAGTATTAATTTGCACATTAGCGGTCTTACATGGGCCCCCGATGAATCCGGGATAATCTCGGCATAAATCTCGTCGTGTACGAGAACCGCTTCATCTACCCCAACCTCTCTTGTACCTGCATACCGAGATGGGGACGGCGTAGCGCCAGTGGCATTGGTGCAGTGACAGCCTACACGCAGGCCCTTTTCAACAAAGGAGAATATCGTCTCTGCAGTCGCCTCCGAGTGACCTACTGATAGCACAATTCCATGAGCGGCTGCTGCTGCAGCGAACTGTTCTTGTCCTTCAAGCTCCGGAGCCAGTGTCCATAGCTTAATTCGGTCGCCGGCCAACTCCAGAAGCCGGTTGTATTCAGTCGGGTCAACCGGACGGATCGGGGACGTAATCGCCCCGTATTTCGGGTTGATGTATGGGCCTTCCATATGAATGCCCAGGATCGCTGGGCTGTAAGGCTTGCCCCCGGCATTCAAGATCCGATTGACTCCCTCCCATACTTCTTCCCGGCTTTCATTATAGGAAAGCGTAGGCAGAATACCTGTGGTACCGAATTTAAGATGAGCACAAGCGAACTCATAAGGATTCAGATGAGCCCAGTAACCGCCTCCGCCGTGGCAGTGAATATCGATAAAGCCAGGTCCCACATAGCAGCCGCCTGCATCCACCAATTCTGCGTCTACAGGAATATCCACTTCTTCTCTGGAGCCGCAGCCGATAATCGTATTACCTTCAATCAGCACAACACCGTCATGAATGACTTCGTGCGGGGTTACAACTTTGCCATTGAGCACTGCCTTCACCACTATTACGCCCTCCTAACTATTTAGAGTCCATTCTACGCGCTACGCGCGTTCTCATCCGAGCTTTGCCAATTTTTACTTCTACGCTGAGACTTTCCCGACCTTCACTTCTACGCTTACGACACATACCGCATAAGGCAATTTCTCCTCTTCCGTCGTCCAACCGTAGGAGCCGTTATAGATCAAGATCTCGTTCCAACCTTCCACGATATCTTCTACCCGCAGTTGGAAATTATAAGCCATATGCTCCTCTACATGTTGGGTGTACTTTCCGTTCGGGATCAACAGCTCCCTCGTCTCCGTCGATTCGAAGGTAGGGAACGACCCGTTGAAGCTCACCGCCAGATATGGCGTTGCTTCTTTCTTCCGGATGACTACCTGTATCGTTAATGCTAACCCAGAATCTGCCGGTTCCGCACACATGGGCAAATAAAGCGTTCGTCTCCATTCCGGCTCCAGTATGACTGGCAATTGTCCGGTCGTCTCGTATGGAAAATGATATTCCGGTTTGCGAAGCGTCGAGAACATGTATCCCTTCTCAGTGCCACGCAAACGGTCAAGCTGGTCTATCTCGGCCAAGCGGTCATACTTGCCGTCCAACCCGAGTTTAGGCTGGTGCGTGAAGAAATTGTACCACTCGATTCCATCCGCCCCGAGTGCCAGCTTCCCGGCAGCATTACCCGCCATCAATTCAGGACTTGCAGGCAAATAGCGGTAGCCCTTATGATCCAATTCCGGTGAATACACAGAGATCCAATTGGGCGTATCCTCTACGACTCCGTAAATGGCTACTTGATTACCAAGCTCCTCGCGAAGCTGATCATGCGGCATTTCCCAGCTTGTCTGACGGCTGTTGCTTGGACTGACGAAGTCAATAATATCTCTCTTAACCAAGGCTCTAATGTCGATTCCAATCCCCCTCGATAAATTGAGGTTGCCGGGAACCCTCATACCGAATGGATAGGGCTTACCAGCTGCCTTTGCCCGCTTTTCCGTCAGAGCTCGAATATCAGCGAACCAATTCGTCATCATGTCTATCGTATCTTGTGTGCTATTCGGTTCGCAGCAGATTGGTTGCCGCAGCCAATCCAACTCCAAGCCCTCAAAGTCGTAATCCTCCACCATCTCCCGAATGGCCTTGAACATGAAATCCCTGACTTCGGGTATTTCATAGTTGATCCCTTCCCGCGCAGTCGGATGAATGGCATAGGGCGAATAGGTACTACGTTGCAGGCGATTGTTCTTGTCGCGCAATAGATCGCTGTTAAAAAAACTGCCTTCTATGTTCAGGTGTCCATGCATATCATTCATTCGAACAGAGATCCATGGGCTGATTCCCCGTCTTCTGCAAGCTTTAGAAGTTTCCTCCAGCCAATCCACACCTGCATCTGTCAGATCGACGTATTGATTATAGAACTTAACACAATGATCCAGGTAAGCCTCTACCTTATCTTCGCTTGGCAGTCCTGCACATTCCGCATGTCCGCGGAAAAATTCCCGGTCCCCTCTCTTGTAGTTAGCGAGAAGGTAGGGCATCGTTTTACTTGGATACCAGGCCAGTTGAGTGTTGGGATTGATTAAGAACGTGTCGATGCCGCTATCAGCCAGCAGATCAACATAATTATGAATCACTTCAGCCGTAAATCGGCCTTCATACGGGTTGCACATGTTGGCTTCGTAGAAAAATATACAGGAATCACCGTTATATATGTTGCGGTGGTTGTTCAGCTTCATCTGGTCACCCCTTCGGAAGTTGTAATTTGATAGTGAGATGCCTCATCTTCCGCGAGAGAGGTGAGGCATCTAGTCTTTCTCAATAGACGTTACTTCTTCTCCTTGCGGTCCTTCTGCTTCTGGTTCACCTGATCGGTAATTTCCTGTCCGCCGGACTTCTTCCATTGTTCTACGAACGTATCAAAGCCTTTGTCCGTATCAACCTCGCCTACAATTAGCTTAATGAAGTATTCCAGCTGAAGCGCCGTCAGGTTAGGATATTTGGCGGTCGCCGCTACAGCGAACGTAACTTTATTCGGCATCACAGGAACATTGTCGGTCATCTTTTTCTTGTAGTCCACATAATTTTTCGGATAATAAAATTTCTGTAGCGGGTCCGTTCCACCACGGAAGAAGGAATACATGGAAGTACCAACTTCGTTCTGACGTTTCGTAAAGTCCAACCATTCCGGCTTCTCCTTAGGATAGCCATCCACCAAGTCATAGTGAACCCCTCGTTCCCCGAACTTCGTGGTCAGGAACACTTCATCATCCACATACAGCGCATTCAAAATCTCGAATATTTTATCCATCTTCTTCGGATCCTTCTCTACTTGCTTGCCCATCCCGATGTAGGAGCTGAGCGCCGTCCATCCGAAGCCTACGCCCGGACCATAAGGACCTTCGAGGGGTTTCCCCGTAACAAGCGTTCCACCGTTCTTGGCGAGCGCGGTCGTCGTGCTGCCAACCTCCGGAACAGATGCATACCAGACATCCTGATGCGTTCCGAACTTTTGCGCGATGAAATCATTACGGGTCTTTGCGAGATCATTCGTGATGAATTCAGGATCAATCAGGCCTGCTTTATATAATTTGTTAATCTCCTTGAAAGCGGCACGCGCTTTCTCCGTCACCATTCCGAAGGCAAGCTTGCCGTCCTTGTCTTCCATCCAATGGAAAGGCATGACTTGGAAAGCGCCGAATATTCCGGCAAACGCCAATTCTTGTGCGTTCTTGCCTGATCCAGCAGTGCCGTAAGTATCCTTCTTGCCGTTCCCGTCTGGATCATTATTCCTGAACTTTGTTAGAACGTCCTCATACTCAGCAAGCGTTTTGGGCGGTTCACTGTAGCCGATATTTTTCAACCATGTACCGTTGTAGTAGTTGAGGAAAGAAGTATTGGCTTCAATTGTGAACGCAGGGATCGCATATCCTTTGCCGTTCACCCTTGCGTCCGCCCACATAAACGGATCATATTTATCGATAGACTTGGCATACTCCGGCATCTTCTTACGGATCGCTTCCTCCGACACTTCCGCCAGGAAGCCCTGTGTCACATACTGCTCTAGCAATGGCTGGATCGGTTGCGGGCCAGAAACGAAGAAGACATCCGGCACTTCTTTGCTCGCGAGTTTCAAGTTAAGCTGATCATTCCAAGTGGCGTTATCCACTCTCATATTGGTGATTTTTACGTTGAACTTCTTCTCCAGGTATTTCTGCACATAGCTGTCGTCTTTCGTAGGAGGGTTTTTGTTTAACCATAAAAGTTGGATGGGCTCCTCCGCTTTTGTAGCGGCAGGTGTGGCCGCAGAAGCAGTTGGTGTCGCGGCGGGTGATGCTCCCGGCTTCTCTTTGGTTGCTCCGCTGCACCCTGCCAACAGACTGGTAAACAAGGTTGCTGTGGCCAGGACGGTTATTCCTTTTTTTGATTTGATCATTTGAATCCCCTCTCATCCCTCTTAATGTGAAAAGCTATATTTGCAGGCGATGGCCTGGAAATACCAGAAACCGGAATTCTGAGCAACGACTATCCCTTTATGGAACCAACCATGATCCCTTTTACAAAATATTTCTGAATAAACGGATACACACACAGAATGGGTAGCGTAGCCATCATCAGGACAGCAGACTTCACGGTTTCGGCCGATACGCCGTTCGTGGTCCGATTCACCAGCATTTCCAATTCATTCGTCTGATTCTCTATGATCAAGCGGCGCAAATACAGCTGGAGCACGGTCTTGGACTGATCTTGTACATACATCAATGCATCGAACCAGGCGTTCCAATGATATACAGCGGTCCATAATGCAATTGTGGCGAGAATTGGTTTGGACAGTGGAACCACAATCGTAATCAGAATCCTAATCTCATTAGCACCGTCGATCTTGGCCGACTCCTCGAGCTCCTCTGGAATCGACATGAAGAAATTACGCATAATCAACATCGAGAATGTGTTGATCAAGCAAGGCAGAATGAGCGCAAGTCGGTTGTCTAGCAGTCCGATGCTCTGAATCAACAAGTATGTAGGAATCAGACCACCGTTGAAGAACATGGTAAACACAATAAGCATAGTATAGAAGCCGCGGTGGGGCAGCCATTTTTTGGACAGGGCATAAGCTCCCATCGTCATTACGACTAATGAAACAAAAGTGCCAACTACGGTTCGGAATATCGTATTGCTATAACCAATCCATATACCGTCTGTCTGGAAAGCTCTTCTATAGGATTCCAAAGAGAACTCTTGCGGGTATAAGTGGATACCCGGCCTTATCGCAGCCTCCGGCGTGCTGAAAGACATCGACAAGATATGAATGAAAGGGTACAATACCGAAACACAGAGCAGCGTTATAGCCGCAATAGCAAACACCTGGAATGCTTTCTCACCCAAGCTCATCTGACGGAATGTCATACCAATCCCTCCTCACCCGATCGTTTAACGAGATAATTGGTGAGCAGAACGAGGATAAAGGCAATCACATTCTTGAACAGGTTCACCGCGGTCGTCAGGCTGAACTGCATTTGCGTCAAGCCGACCCGATACACGTATGTATCGATAATATCGGATACTTCATATACGGCAGGGTTGTACAGATTAAGAACCTGATCAAACCCGGCATCCAAGACGTGACCAATTCGCAAAATGAACATAATGGCGATCACGGGCAAAATCGAAGGCAAAGTGATGTGCACGGTTTGTTTCCATCTGCTTGCCCCATCCATCACAGACGCTTCGTACAAGGACGGATCGATACCGGACAAGGCCGCCAAATATATAATCGTCCCCCAGCCTACTTCCTTCCATATACTTGACACAACTAAAGTAAACCGGAAATACTCTTTATTGCCCAAGAAATAAATGGGATCAAAACCTAACATCTGAATGATCTGATTTACAATCCCGGTAGAAGGCGAGAGGATGAAGATCAGCAGCCCTCCCATCACGACCCATGATATAAAATGTGGCAAGTAAGAGATCGTCTGGGATATTCTTTTGAATATACGGCTGCGTATCTCATTGAACAGCAATGCCAGAATAATGGGTGCCGGAAATCCGAAGATGATGTTGTAGCTGCTAATGATGATCGTGTTCTTGAAAACCCTTCCAAAATCGCTTGTGGATGAAAATATTATGGAGAAGTGCTTCAATCCCACCCAGGGGCTCCCCATTATTCCTTCGAATACTCTAAAATCTTTGAATGCCAGTTGGATGCCATACATCGGCCCATACTGGAACAGACCGTACCATGCCAGAACCGGGATGAGGAGAACAAACAAATATTTCGCTTTCTTGTAACGATACCAGATCGATTCCGGATTCGATCTCTTGCTAGTGAAGAATAATCTGGTAGACTTCATCGAGTGGCCTCCTTTCTTTTGTGTTAATTCTAATCATAGTGAGCTAGCTGGATAATGCCATGGCAATATTTTAGAAAGCGTTATACTTATTTAAGAAGTCCTTGTGCAATTTAAACGCATTCGTTATATTAAGTTAAAAGTTCAGGGCTTCGGAGGTGCATACATGCGGTTAACTAGTGATTTTCGCAATTCTTATTTCCTTCGTCTCATCATCTCCTACAGCATCATCACGGTTTTTGTGACGGGCTTGTGCGGCGCTTTTTTATATAATAAGGCCAACCGCATCATGCTGGATGAAATATGGAGAGACAATCACAACCGGTTATCCAACATTCGCAGCCATACCGAAGCTTCATTTTTCGCCAATATCGAAAGCGTTTTCTTGCATAAAGTGTCAGAGACGATTAACCCCGCGAGTACAGAGGATATCCAATTTTTCCTTAATAACGGGTATGAGTTGAAAAACTATCGCATTTACCGTTTAGTGAACAATTTGAGCTCCATGGTATCGTCCAATCCAGGCACGAAGAACATCACCTTCTATTTTAAAAATTCCGGCTTTGTAGTGGACAAGAACTTTTTCTATTCAACGCCTTTAAATTCACCTTCCGCTGGTTTATTGGAGCAATTGCCTCAGCTGGCCCCTAACCAATGGTTCCTACACGATAATCCCGATCAAACCAAGTCGCTTTCTTATATTTATTCGCTCCCCTTTAATGCTGTCGGTGATGCAGTGAAGGGTTATTTGTTAGTGAGCATTGATATGGCTTATCTCAAACGGATGTTCGACAGTATGCTGAGCAGCCCCGATGAGAGGCTATACCTTTATAATGGGGATGGCAAATGGTTAGCAGGCTCCGGAAGTACGAATAACGAAGAAGCCGAACAGATCGTCAAGCATTTGCAAGGCGGATCCGCAGCCAACACAAAGTTATTCGAAGGAGAGAATAGCAATACCGTCATTTCCTTACTGAGCGACGGGAATTCTGCGAATAAGTGGACTTATGCCATCGTTCGTCCGCTTCATTCATTCGTGCTGGCCTCGCAGCAGCTACAGAAGCAGATCGTGAGTGTATGCTTATTGGTATTGGCCCTCGGATTCCTTATTTCTTATCTCATCTCTCGAGGCTCATATAGCCCCGTGCGCAAAATGATTGCCAAGCTCGGATTTGCCAACGGCCAAGCTCTTCTTCCGCGCCGATTGAATGAATTCAGCATGGTCGATCGCACGTTGACTCAGTTGAATGACAGCATTTATGAGCTTCGAGCTCAGCTTAACGACAATAGTCTCCTGAATATTCTTAACGGCCAATTCATTCAGTTCGGGATTCCTAAGGGCTTCCCAACGGAAAGCTTGTTCGCCGTTACTAATATTAACCTCTGTCAAGGCACCTATGACTTGTGGAAAAAGAGAATGAATGGAACAAC
The DNA here is from genome assembly GCF_059692235.1 of Paenibacillus sp. J2R1T-4. Taxonomy (NCBI): domain Bacteria; kingdom Bacillati; phylum Bacillota; class Bacilli; order Caryophanales; family Paenibacillaceae; genus Paenibacillus; species Paenibacillus sp. J2R1T-4. The sequence continues at coordinate 122,581 of NZ_JCAUBA010000005.1, forward strand.
CTTACCCTATCGATATGACGTTATCGTCAAAAATGCTTCTGCCATTTGTCTGCTGTTCTATATCCCTTCCAACGATCATGAGGATTGGGATAGTAAGCTGCTGTCCTATTTGCATAGATTTCAGGAGCTAAACTGCGATGAGCTGATATTCAGCGCGGGGATTGGCCGCCTGGTTTCATCAATCGATGATATCCAAAGCTCTCATGAACAGGCAGCCTATGCCCAGCAGTATTGCTTTTTGCACGGGGAGCAATCGCTCACATCCTATACGGATATCGACAAAATCTCCTCTTCGCCTATACAGGTTGCTTATGAGTCGCTAGAGAATATGGTGAGAGCGGGCGATGAAACCGGTGTTCGGCATTTCCTCGAGAGCTACGCCGAGCTGATCCGAAAAGGACTGTATACCATTGAAGTGATTAATCTGTCCCTAACCCAGATCAAGACCACCTTATCCAAGGTCATTATCCAAATGAATGCGAACAAAGATATTTTCGCGCATTCCCTGCTATCCACCGATTACAGGCAAGCTACCTTCGACAAGACGATTGAACTGCTGACCGATCAAGGTTTGCAAATTACCCGGCATGTAAGTCAACACATCCACAATTACGCTCAGGCCGATGTTATTCATAGGCTGAAAGACTACATCGATAGCCATCTGGACGAGGATATATCGCTTGAAGTGCTGTCCGAACAGGGAGGATTGTCAACCCAATATATATCCAAGCTGTTCAAAGACGTTCTGCACATCTCCTTTTCCGACTATATTACGAATGCCCGGCTGGAGAAATCATGCTTCCTGCTATTGGAACAGCAATCGCTTACCGTAACGGATATATCCAGCTTGGTCGGTTACCGGAATGTCCAATATTTCTGCAAAAAATTCAAACAAAAGTACAGCATTACACCCGTACAGTACCGGAATTCCTTCACCGTCAATCGAGTGGATCAAATTATCTGATGAGTGGGGATAATCAATACCCCCCGCGCGGAATATGCGCCCATTTGGGCAGCCATTGCTCATAAGTTTCCACTGAACCTGGATCTGCCAGGCTTCTCGCCACAAACCCTTGCGCTTTGCCGGATGCGGTTGCCGTAGGCGTAGCTTCGTATCGGATGTCCATCGACCAACGGACTGCGTCTGAGAGATTCGGCACCGCACGGTGCGGCAGCAACTGAGTGAAGCAGAGTGCGTCGCCCGGCTCCATCTCGATAGAAAGGCCCTTCAGCTGGCGTACATCCTCCCTGCCTAGACCGAGGAACCCGGACTCTTCGTCCCGGTGCCCATCACGTAGTCTATTGGTGAAGAAGCCAGGGGCGACTTGCAGACAGCTGTTGTGCTCGGTTACCTTTTGGAGCGGAATCCAAATCGATAAGACGTGAACATTCTCCGCATCGCGATAATATTGTGCGTCTTGGTGCCAAGGAGTGTCAGTCCATTTTTGATCAGGCAGCTTCGGCCTCGAGTTGAAAATGCCGTGTACGGATAGCTCATCCGTTCCGATTAGATCGGCTGCCAGATTGAGCAGCTTCGGATGGCGTAAAAATGCATACATGTCTGCACTGACGATATCGCGGCGCGGGCTTCTCGAATATCTCGGCTTGCCTGCTGCATTCCACAACTCCACTAGACGATGATGAAAATCCAGGTCAGTCCTTTTATCGGTAATAAGTCCCTGTTCATACCATTCATCGACCAGTTGATCCACCCACTGAGTATTGATCCTTCTTCCCAGATCCAGAACCTCTTGAGGCACGACCCCTTTGGCATGCAAATAGTGATGCGTGTGGTAAAATTCGATTTCCGCTTGCTGCAAAGCATATTGCTCCACGAGATGACCTCCTGTTCCCTTGTTCCTTGTATTACATTCAGGGTAACAGAAGGAAAGAAGGCGAGCCATGACGAAAAGGATAGGAAACTTAACCTTTTGCACAGGAGACCCGCGATGAGTCATTCTCAACTAAGCATTCCGGAAATGGGCGGCACACTGTTAATCCACGGTTGCCATTTCGCCTACGTCGACGCCGAATGGTCTTATCATAAGCATCACCATTCTTCATTCGAGTTGCTTCATTGCTTAGACGGCAGTGCTGTCGAGTGGGTTAACGGGCGATCAATCGCTCTTACCGCAGGCGATTGGTTATTCTTGAGTTCAGGTGTCATGCACAGCACCATTACTAATCCACAAACTCCATTCGCGTACTTTACTGTACATTTTGATATGGATGACATAGGGGTAAGGGAACAATTGGGATGCTGCGACTATTTGCACCTTAGTCCTTCGGATTCCAAGCTGCTGCCCCTGCTGAACGAACTGGAAGCACTATTGCCTCACGACTGCCGCTCAAAAGCGAACACGAGCAGCAATGCTGTAATCGCTCAGTTAAGCGCCGCCCGCAAGCTGCTCATCCAAGCCGTGATCATCCGAATGGTCGGCGAGCTGCTAGACGTGATGGAAGAAGTTAAGCCCCAAAAGTCCGAACAAGCAGCTAATGTGTCCGAGCTGAACCTTGCGCATGCCATTGAAATGCAGCTGAACGAGGCCGTTTTCACCTCCGAGACGATTGAGAGCCTGGCACAGCGGCTTTTTATAAGCCGCAACCGATATACTCTCCTTTTTCAAAAAGTTTACGGACTACCGCCACACCGCTATCTCAGCCTGCTGAAAATGAAAAAAGCGAAGGAATGGATCCTTCGCTCGGATAGATCGCTCGAGGAAATCGGCGACAGTCTCGGTTTTTCCTGCGCCAGCAGCTTCAGCCGTCAGTTTCGACGTTGGACCGGCTATGCCCCAATGCAGTTCCGGTTAAAGGGCACAAGGGCCGCCCAATAAGTGGCAAATACACCTTAATGGGATGAGACTGTATCCACGTCTTGATCAGTCCCATGCTCTTTGAATACAGAAGTGTTTTTAACCACAATCCAGAAGACACCAACAGCTAACACACAAAGCACCGCATTAATAACAAAAGTAAACTTAAGCCCTGTCATATGAGCACAAATGCCTCCGACCAAGCTGCCTAAGATCGTGCTGAGTCCCTGCAAAACTATGGCGTTCATCATTTGGCCACTGGCTCTAAGCTCTGGCAAAACATTAGAATTCACATATTCCAACAGACATAGCCCTATCAATATAACGGTCCCGCCATGTAATATCCATATAAATACTATTGTCTTTGATGAGAGGAAGAAGGCAAATAGGATCAGTCTGATCGCTTGGATGACACCTGAGAATAATATGATCTTAATGATCCCAAATTTCTTATAAATTCGATCAAACATTAGCATGAAAGGGAATTGGCTCACGGACCCGACCAAAAGTCCCAACCCGATTAGTTCCGTACTAATCCCTTGTTCTTTGCTAAATATCGCTTGGAATGAAAAAAAGAAACTTATGGTAGATTGAATAAATAAGGTATATATAAAAATATAAATTAGTTTTCGGTTTTTAATAATTTCACTTAAATTAACTTTTTTTCCTTCTTTTTGATGCCCTTTTACTTTTGAGAGGAACGGGATGAGACCCAAAGCAATAAACATAATGATAGAATATAACCCGAATATGTAGAAAATATTGTACTTAATGATCCAGCCTGCCAGAAATGACATAAGGGCAAATCCAAGAGATCCGACCGTTCTGACACTTGAGAATTTGAAGTTAAATTTACTGGCTAACTCTAAGGTTACCGTAGTACTAAGGGGGTAGATGGCGCATTGAAAGACCGTAAATAATAAAGTAAAAACAACAATAAGCCAGAACAGGTTGCCTGACATCGGAATAAGCCAAATGCTAAAGGCAGATATCAAAGTGCATATAAATAAAATGTTATTTTTATACTTGGCTCTATCCCCGATAAGGCCCCAGAAAGGCTGTACGATGATTGAGATCACTGCAGATAAAGCACCAATCAATCCGATCTGAATCGTGTCCAGTCCGACCTCTGTATAGTACAAGGTTATATAGGAACCATAAGCACCCGCACTCATAAAAATCAAACAATAATAAGTCGAAATGGAAAGAAAGTTTTTACTCACACTAGCAGCACTTCCCTACTGTAATAGAATGTAATGCAAATTGCTGCCATGAGGTTGTTCTGGACAAGTTCTGGACAACCATCATTATACCAAGAAATGGAGTCCTAGACATCTAATTCGACCAAATAATGTCCAAGCAACGGAATGAAAAGAGCCTGCTTCCACTATGGAAGAGGCTCTTTCGAGTAGGGATTACAAATGCCCGGCCAGCTTTTTAAGAATTTGTGCTTGCTCTATTGTGAGCTTCTTGCCGCTTTGCGCGTCCACTTGGTTATTGAATGCGTGAAGCATTCCTTCCTTAGCGTTCGAATTACCGTGATTATCCGCTTCCTGTGCATTCATAAGCTTACTGGTCAGGCCATTTGCAATTTCGGAATCAGGTAAGAATTGACGCACAAGATCAGCTAATCCCTCGTAGGTAACCGAGACCTCGAAGTTCCAGATTCCTTGGCTGGTGTTGCCTGCCTTATCCGCAGCCGTGACGGATACTTGATGGCTTCCCGGTTCGAACGTATAAGCCGGACGATCGACCAGAGGACTAGTACAAGGCTCGGCGGCTAATCCGGATAAACCGTCGGATGCGGTGCAGCCGATATATACACTTTGCGATACGGTATAGGAGTGCTGTCCAGTGAACTGAATAGCAGGAGCCGTTTTGTCAATCCGCAGTTCCAGCGTACCCGGAGCTTCCTGAATACCAGAGAAGTTCGACGCTGAATAAGTTACGGTCGTTACCCCTTCGTTTGCAATCGTGAACTGGGTTGATGCTCCTTTTACTGTCGTTTTCTGGATCGGTTGTGCTCCCACGGCAGAATAAGTGATGGAATAAGCTCTATCGGCAGCAATTGACACCGCTGCATCCTGATTGATCCATCCGTTCTCGTTCGAAGATGGGCTCACGGTGACGACTGAAGTCGGAGGAATTGGATCTTTGACCTTCACAAAGAAGTCGTCATAGTAGGCAGCAGCGATATTGTATCTGGACGTAACTGCAATTAATCTTGCGTAAGCCGCATTAACAGGAGCTTTTCCTTTAAGTGTGACCTGCTGCCACTGGGCAAGGCGGGATTCGTCCAAGTGGATTTCCAGTGTGGAAATCGTCGCGTTGTTCTTGTCAAAAAAGCGGAACATAAAACCCGGCTGCCCGGATTCAATGTAAATATTGGTGCCTGCCGTATATTCCTCTCCCGGAGTAACCGGGATCTTGTCGCTCTGAACCGCAACGGATGCTGTCCGGAGTGTATCGGTAATCTTAAAGCTTTTTGTACCTGTAAGGCTGCGGTCGGTGACAATATCATAGCGGTAGCCGGTACCCGGAGCGAACAACTGGCTCCAGCCTGTTAAACCTTCTTCAAAGCCGGGATTGCGAACAGGCACTGCAACGTGAGGCGGCTCTTCTACAACCTCACCGTCCACTTCGATTTTATATAAGATTGTGTTGGTCTGGTAATCTGTTAAATAAAGATTTCCGTCTGTGTGCAGATCGAATCTCGAAGTGTTGGCTAATGTGCGCGATTCCAGCGTTACCGGATCGATGACGGTCAGTTTGTCGTTAAACAGAACATAGAGCAGCCCGTCGTCCGACCACTCCAGCGGATGATGCGCCCACTGGCTGAAATTCAGCTTTGCATGAATCTTCTTGCTTTTTACCACGTTATACGTGACCGGATCAATCGCGAAAATGTATTCATAGGACGCGCCCCAGATTAATCCATCCGGTCCTGCCGACAGATCGCCGATAAAGATCGGTTTATCCAGCCCTGGGACCTTTAGTGGGAATTCGGCCAGCTTTTGCTGTGTTGCTGTATCCCATACGAAAATTTTGGCTTCAGACTCAGTCGGCTCGGAGCCTAGTCCCCCACGAATCGTTGTAGAACCGAATATTTTGCCGTTGAGGAAAGTCGTGCTTAGTACGCTTTGATTAGGAACTACGTTGCGGTTCACTTGGATATCCCCGGTGGCCAAATCATACACGGTCAGAGAGCCACCAAGCGTTCCGTAGCCAGAAATCGTGGAAATATATAACTTGCCGTTGCCGCTCGAAATATCGACAAGCCGTTCTTGATCATTACCTAGAACAGCAAGCCGTCTGGGGTTCGTTAAGCTCGGCTCTTGCTTCAAATCATATTCATACAGCCCGCCTTCCGGATATACCCCTAGATACACTTTATCGCCAATGGCATGCACACTGTCCGCTTGACCGATGCTGAAAGGCTTAGTTGTAAGATCGCTCAGATTGACCAGCGACGAACGCGCTTGAGAGCCAGTCGTTATCAGCTGTGTATCGGAGACGCTTTTGAGGCGGTTCACAACGCCAGGCAATCCAGGAACCACAGGAGGCAAGAGATGCACCTGTTTGGTTTGGATATTCATAATCGTCACGCCGCCGTCATAGCGGACGGTTACTAGATTTTTGCCCGGCAGCTCAGGCTTATTCGGGAACTCCACCCAGTTTACTCCGCGAAATCCGCTTCCGTATTCCATTCCGGTCCATTCCACTTGATGGGTGGCGAGATCGAAGGTTTTCAGCTTTTTGTCCGACATAAAATATAATTTGCCGTCCAAAGAGTCTGTAGCATGCAGACCCGTAACATTGTCCAGGACGATATCAAGCCATGCTTCCGTCTGAGTATCATAGATGAAGGCTTCTCCTGGGATCCCGCTGCCATCTGTATAACGGGCAAGTAAATAACGATCATCGATGGTGCTTAGGTCATATACTGTATCTTCCTTGACCGTAAGATTGCCAGCAATGTTCGTCTTCTCCCCCGTTACCACATTCACCCTTACTATCTGTTTATGTGCAGTCCCGGCATAAATGTTCCCCCCTTGGTAAGCGATGGAACGAACGTATTCGGAATCCAGTGCGCCGATCATTCGGCCGTAATCTCGGATCTGCTTGGTGAGAGGGTCGTACTGATACACCTTACCGCCTGGATACGTACCTACGTATACTCTTCCTAATTCATCCGTAGTAATGCTGTTCGGCACGGATTGACCGTCAAATTGGGCAACCTGCACAGGAATGTGTGTTATAGGAGAGTAGCTCCACAGCCTGGCCCCTCCGCCGTCCGCCGCGAGGAATAAGGTTCCGTCAGGGGCAGTAGTATGAGCCCAGGAGCTTTCCGAAGGGCCGATTGGAATGCTGCGCAGCAGCTTGTAATCCTCCAGATCGATGACATTAAGGTGTCCCGGCTTCCCTTTGCTTGTCGCATAAAGCACATTCCGACCCTCTTCCTTGCCCGCAGTCCCATTAAAAATAGCAACTGTGTAGTTATTCGGTATGAGAAGTTCCTGTGGTATCCCATATGTTTTCTGAGACAGTCTGCTGCCCTCTGCTGCCTGGGCCGCGGCGCTGAAGCTCGTTAATGATAATAATAAGCAAATTATGACTGTAAGAACGCTGTGCCTGCCGATTTTCATTAGATTTCCTCCTTAGTCTTACTTCCCTAGTCATCTCTAGTAACGAAGCGCAATACTTTGTCGGGTTCTTCTGACTTAATCAAACTGAAAGCGTTACCAACACGGGCTTTATTGTGGCGTTGCCTCCTCCTTTCCGGGTATGGGTTAAGGGAACTCTATGGACAAATTTCACCATCTGGTATCCTTATGGTGCCTATATTAGGCAAAAATACGGTGTATGTCAATTGAAATTTACCAAATTTATACGAATTGTGATACCCATGTGGTATCTATAGTGGTCATTGGTGTGCAATGTGGTATAATAATCCGAAACTGGCTTTCCTTTATTAGGGTAAGGAGATTAAGGAGATTGTTATGAGCGGTAAACCCGATCGCGTGACCTTTCAGGCCCGAATGGATGAGATGCTGACCAGGCTCCGGACCGAGATAGCTGCAGGCATCCGTCCTGAGGGCAGTTATTTACCTTCAGAGATTGTACTTGGAGAGCAATTTCAGCTAAGCAAAAAGTCAGTGCGCAAAGCACTGGATATTCTTGTTAAAGAAGGTTGGATAACCAAAGTGCCGCGTGTGGGGAATCGAATATCCATGCCGGATGTCACAACAGTTACCACATTGAGAATAGGCATTTATTCATTATTTGGAGAGCAAAACTATTTGATTGAGCTGTTGGAACGGTTCCATCAGCGGCATCCTCACATTCGAGTGGAAACCGTTCCTTTTCCTTACAGCAAGTATCCTTCTTCCATTAAAGCTTATCTAGAAGAAGGCTTTATCGATGTATTTACGCTCAACAACCGCAACTACCGAGACATGGTGGAAGCGGAGAGTCTACACTTGCTTGAGCCCCAGCCAGAGCCAGCATCTTCTGATTTCTATCCTTTTCTAACCCGTCTGTTCAGCGATAATGGGCTTCTCTATGCGATGCCTTTTATATTCTCGCCGGTCATACTTTGCTACAATAAAGCATTATTCAAAAAATGCGAGCTTAAAGAGCCTCACAGCGGTTGGACGTGGGACGAGCTGCTTAAGAATGCCAACAGGATCAAGAAGCTGACCGGTGTTCAAGGATTTTATGCTCATATCGAATCCCTCAACCGGTTTCCGATCTTTTTGCTGCAGTCCCAATACCTGTTTACCAAAGAGAAGGACAGCTATCGGTTCGATGATCCCTTGCTTTGGGATATCCTTCACAAGTGCCGCCATCTGTTTCATGAACAAGGGTTTCTGCCAGCTTTTTTGTCCGAAAGCGACGCGGATGCCGAGAAGCTGTTCAAACAGCAGAAGGTCGGTATGATTATGACAACATATTATGGACTCGCGTTGATGAGAAACGTCTCTTTTCAATACGATATTAGTCCGCTTCCCTTCGCCCAGATGCCTCAGACGCTGCTGCTTGCTACCGGACTCGCCATCAACCGGTTTTCCAGACACAAGGAAGCCGCAAGGCTGCTGGTGGAATTTCTTACGACTGAAGAATCTCAATCGTATATCCAGCAGCAGACGCTTAGCCTCCCCGCCCATCAGGCAGCTGCTGAGAAGTCAGGGGATGGGGGCTCTCACGGGCCGTCCAGATATTCGCTTTACCGAGAAATCGTGCCATCCTACGCGGATTATAAGGATCTGAACATAAGTGTCGATGCACTGGATGCATTTGGCCAGGAATTAAAGCTGTTCTGGGCCGGGCTGCAGGATCCTCAGTCCATTGTAGAAACGATGAAAGCATCAAGAAACGGAGCCGGCTAATGATGCCCTGCTCCGTTTCTTTGATTCGTATTGCCTTTATTCTAAACCAGAAAACTCCAAGACGACCATCTGGTGAATATGAAGCTCCGGCACAACCGTTTCCACGCATCCCCCATTCCACGTCCACGACAGCTCTGTCTGTGCCGGTGCAAGCATCACTCGCTTCGGTTTCGTCTGTGGCCGCAAACGTACCGGCAGGTTATACCGGATCGGAAGCTCTTCCATCACCGTATTTCCGCTTGTGATGTCACCCGACGAGAAACCGCTTTGACGTTTGGCTCCGTACTGGATCAAATGAAGAATCCAATTCCCTTGCTGACTCATAAGGGATACGTCGACAGAAGGCGTGCCTGCATCTACTTCGACCAACCTATGTTCCTTATCCAGCAGGGCATCCGCAAGATTGAGCACCAGCTGTCGCACATGCCGGCTTCCAATCGTAAAATAATCCGTAGCTAACGATGCCGCCACAACAGCAATCTTCCCTCGGCCGTACTTACGAATGACAGCCCCGGGATAAGTTGCTTCTTCCCCTGCCGGCGCATGGAAATGTCCGAACTTTCTGGATGAGCTGATGTCCTCATAAGGTCGGAAAGCTTTTGCCGCTACCTTCGCATCCGAACCTTCTGCGAGCTCCCACTGCACAAAGCTGCCTTTCACGAAATAAGGCACTACCGGCACATCGTCTGCAAACTCGGACTCCGGTTGAATAAATCCTCCATTCGATTCCTCGATATTCAAGCAGATCACGCTGGCCATTTCTTCAAGGACTGCTTTCCATTCCTCCACCTGCCACAATCCTTGTCCGGTTACGAGCAAGCTGCCGCCATTCGCGACGAATTGTTTCACTTTCTCCGCCGAAGCCGGGTCGAACGTTTTATTCTCCGGAAACCATAGAAGCCTGTAAGGAGAAATATCATTGAAGGAATCCAACACGTCAAAATGTCGGTTACCCTCAAGCATAACCAAGCCCGCTCCGTAAAAAGCAGCTCCTCCCTGATAATATACTGAAGAATCACTACTCGGTCTCGCAACGGAGGTATTAGGTTGGTTATCCGCCATCAATGCCATATAGGGGACAGATCTGGCACCTAATGTCCATTGTTCACGCTCTATAACATATTCATAGACGTTCTTGACCAATTCATACACCCCGGGCTCAGGCTTGCCGGAGGGATGTAATTGATCCCCGATACAACAGGAGCCTAATGTAGCTAGGATGGTGGAGCATTCAAATTTCAATTGCAATTGGTTATTCAAGCTTCCGAAATATCCCCAGTTCTTAGGAAAGCGAGTGGTCATACCGCCCGAGGCGATTGGGAGCGTCCGAATATGTCGAGCCATCACCGGAAAATGATAGCTGTTCCAGGTTACGGGCGCCTCCAGCTCAATGAAGTCCAGCGATTCGTTTCTCGCTCCCCCAACAAACCAACGGTTGTTGCAGGTGAATTCCATTTGAGGATTGAGCCCCTTGACGATTTCCCTTGTTTGCTTGATGAAATTTTCCAGTGTAATCCGTTGGAACCGGACCAACTGCTCCTCATCATTCAGGTTTAATTTCAGGTTCTCTGCTTTTTCAAGGCAATAGCTGCAATGGCATGTTTGTCGAGCGTACGTGACCATGTCGATGAAGATCCCTTCCACATCGGGAAACCGCGGCACGAATTCCCTTAGCTGCGGCCATAACCATGTTTCCACATAAGGTGAATTATAACAAACCCAGCCCCATTCCTTGCCTTCATTGGTGTCTAACCGTTTCCCCTCTCTCGTCTGCATAGCCCAGTCCGGGTGTTCGACAACGGAACGGTCATTAATGCCCGGACCGAAGTGAACGTAGATTTTGATTCCCTCTCTCTTGGCTATAGGCAGCAATGGAGTCAACATATCCTTCTGCAACCCCGGGTGAACAGGAGCCACATTCGATTCATAATAGGCATTCCCGCATGCGCAGAGACCGAATACGACCGTAACCGCATTGATATGCGCTTCCTTCCATGTGCGAACGAGCAGCTCGGGATCGTAATCCTGACCCACCTGCTTCACCCAATGAGGCGTATGAAAATCGAGATGAATTTTACGGTTCGTTTCCTCTTGTTTGGCCATTTTCAACGCTTCCTTCTTCAGGGATATCATCGATTACTCATTCTCTATTTCCGACAAGTATACAGGGCGGTTCTCCGTCATGGAACGATAAGCAGCAAATACCATCTGCAGTGTCTTCAGATTATCCCCAATACTGTTCTCCGGTTCCCGATCATCTTCGATTGCACACATCAGTTCGCCCATCGTTCCCATGAAAGCGTGGGGAAACCATTTTCCTTCAAGCGTTGGGGTGAACAACCCATTTCTGAATAAAGCTTCACTATACAAGCTGATCGTGTCTTCGCGTCCTACCGGGTAATTATAGAGTGCTCCGTTCGTTCCCTTCACAACACCCTCCGTTCCCTCAAAACGAAAAGTGGCATACCAGTCCTCCTGCGGAGATCGATTGTTATGATTATCATGGACGAGACCGCGGGCTTCTCCAGGAAATTTGATATGGATCATCGTCCTGGTCTCCCCCTTGTAGGGTTGATTCGGAAATTTCGCCCCGTCTGCATAAATATATTCAGGGGTCATACCCATGACGTAACGGATCGAATCCAGATAATGAATGCTGTGATACATCACTTCGAGCTTGTCGATCTGGGTGATCCAAGGCCAGTTCTCCCATTGGGTGAGCACATTCACCTGCACAGAAGCTTGGATGGGAGTCCCCAACCAACCGCGTTCAATGAATGAACGGCTAGCTCGTATTCCAGGGGACCAACGCATCTGTTGGTTGATAGCTGCCTTGATTCCCGCGGCTTTACATAGCTCAACGATCTGTTTGGCATCAGAATAATGCTCCGACAGCGGTTTCTGGCATAACAGATGCTTGCCGTACTTGGCAACCTCCCGGACGACCTGCAGCTGGAACTTGGACGGTACTGCAACATCTATAATTTCTATATCTGGATTATGCAGCAGCTCATGAAGCGATTCATATACAAGGGAGATGTCGTATTGCTTCGCGGCCAGTACAGCTTTCTCCTTCGCCACGTCGCATATACCCAATACATGGAATCCGGCCATGCGGTAGGCAGGCAAATGGGCATGAAGCACAATTTCCCCCGCGCCAACTATTCCAATCCCCCGCTCCTTATTACGGGGCAGCTTCGGTTTGTAATCGAAGTCAAGCTGTGTTAGCAGCGGCTTTTGATCCATGCTTACCCCCCTCTCTTGCTATATCCAGCTTGCTGCAAAATGACAGCCACCTCATCCGCTGCATCATTAAGCGCTTGACGAACCGTTTTGCGAAGCTTGAGCGCATCGTCCACCATCTGCGACAGCACCATATTAATGGCTGGATACTCGGGAATTGGCAGCGGACTATTAACGTTCCGATGAACGTCCTCGATATGCCGATAGTAAGGAAATATGTATCGGACTTCTGGATCCCGCCATGTGGACAACCTCGTTCCGTTACCTCCGGACATGGTGGTCATTTTATCCATCGCCGCGCTGGCTGTTTCTTTTAAGAATTGATAAGCCATGTCTTTATTGGAGCTGCCTGAAGGAATTCCAAGCACCCAATAAATGTTAAGGGACATATGCCGGCCGGCTGGCCCGTCGCCTTTGGGAATAAGCCCTGTTCTGACTTTTCCTATAATCCGGGAAACGCCCGGCATTTCAGCCACAGCGGCAAAGCCGCACCAGTTCCACATCATCGCAACGCTCCCCTGGGCGAAATAATGGCCGCTCTTCACGCTGTCCATTTCGAGCGCTTGCATCGGGACGACCTTGTGTTTGTGTAGAAGGTCGACGTAAAACTGCAGCGCCTCTTCTCCAATTGCACTATGGAAAGCCGGCTTCCAATCCTTCGTCACTAATTCCCCGCCGCGGCTCCAAAGCTGAATCAGGAAATCATACACATTGTTATGGCCGTCCGGGTATGCCGCAACTAGCGCACCATGCAAGCCTTGCTCGGGGCGTGTGAAAAAGCGGGCGACATCAAGAAACTGAGACCACGTAGAAGGCACCTCCAGCTCATAACCGTACTGCTCGGCAAACGCTATGCGCTCGTCCGGATGTTCGAACAAATCGCTGCGGTAAATGAACATTTCTGGGCCATCGTGATACGCGATCCCATAGATCCTCCCGTCGGCGCCGGTCTGGAGTCCCCTCATGCTGGGGGACCAGGCATCCGGCCAACCCTCCGGCGGATCTTGTCTCAAGTACTCATCAAGCGGTGTAAGCAGTCCGTCACGAATCGCTTCCGGAAGCCAATCCGTTACACATAGGAACAGATCATAATTTCCCGTTGCGGCTTCCTGAGCTGTAATCATCCGGTCGTAAAGATGATGGATTTCCTCGAAATCGCAATCAACGCGCCATTCGTCATGCAGTTGCTCAAAATGTGCCGCTTGAGTGGCGAATGAGGCTTTGAAGCCGGAAAATTCCCGTGAAATCAGCTTGAGATATCGTTTGTCCATTTGGAATCCCTCCCCTAACACTTTCGTCAGTCCCGCAACTCATTGCCAAATCGATACTCTTAAATGCTGATTTTTTTCTTGACCATCAACAAATGCTCACATGCCAATACGACTTCGTCCCGTTGGCTCAGCACCTCACACAGCTCGGTGACCATGCCGAACTCGGTCCTTTTGGGATGATCGCGTTTTTCTTTGACTGTCACCCGTACTCGAATCGTATCCCCGATGAAAACGGGCTTCACGAAGCGCAACCGATCATACCCGTAAGAGAACGCTTCTGGATTCACGGCTCCTGCCGTCATTCCGACACCGATACTAAAGATCAATGTTCCATGAGCGATCCGCTGTCCGAAATCCTGTGTTTTGCACCATTCTGCATCCATGTGATGGGGGTAAAAATCGCCGGTTTGTCCAGCATGCAGCACTATATCCGTTTCCGTAATCGTCCGGCCTAGCGTGTTTCTTACTGTACCCGGCTCATAATCCTCATAATAAATCGATTGTATCATGACCGCCCCGCCACCTCTTTCCTCCATTTATCGTTATGTTCACCGATCTTGGGAGACCCTTGGGCCGAGAGGAGAAGCTCCCGGTCGATCCGGATCGGGCAGCGGGTCGTATGCAAGTTCGCACCGTTCTGGCGGGAAACCGTTTGAGTCATTTGTAAAGCATGGAATGCTTCGTGCTTCAGCAGCTCTGACCATGTTAGAACATCGGAACACCAGTAATCTGCGGGCGTAAGAAGGCTTAGCCAATACGTCGTCGACCCGGTTTGCAGGTGATCCCTCACAATGGTTTTGATTTCATCTCGCGCTGTAAACCAGCTCTTCGGATCCGTGTAACGCTCCAATGTCTCACATCGAAGCAATTTGCCAAGTTCGACGACGGAGCCCATCGCAAGGGCCATGAATCCATCCGATGTTGCGTATATGCCGTAAGGAGCGCCAAGGTAAGCGTGGGCATTGTTGACACTGCTTCTCTCCGGTGCTAGGCCGCCATCGTTCAGATGCGTAGTCACCACTTCGAATTGAAAATCCAGAATCGATTCGAGTAAGCTCACCTCGACCAAACCGCCCGCTCCTGTAATGCCGCGGCGAACGAGGCAGGCCAAAATACCCTGCACCAAATGCGCACCCGCAAACATATCAGCCACTGCTAACCCGAAAGGAACGGGAGGTTGACACGCATCACCATTCAGCCAAGCTAGACCGGATAAAGATTGAACGAGCAGATCCTGTCCAGGCTTACCTGCCCATGGTCCTGTTTTACCGTAACCGGTAATTTCTCCATAAACCATACGGGGATTCATTTCTTTGACCGCTTCATAATGCAAGCCTATTTTGTCCATCACACCCGGACGGAAGTTCTGAATCATGACATCCGCACTAGCGATCAGCTTTTGGACGAATGCCAGATCATTAGGATCCTTCAGATTGGCGGAAACGCTCTCTTTATTGCGATTGATGGAATGAAACAGCGTGCTGTCTCCGTCCAGCTCCAGATTAGAAATATATAGCTTGCGGCATAGATCACCGCCGTCAGGCCGTTCGATCTTGATCACATGTGCTCCTAAGTCGGCCAGCCTCAGAGCGGCAGACGGTCCTGATAAAAATTGACTGAAATCCAATACCAAGAGTCCTTCCAATGGCTTAAGCATCGATGTCATCATGCTGCTTCCCCCTAGCATTTGCTTAGCGATTCCCGATATAGATCGTTCATTCGTTCCAATACCGGTGAAGTATTCCCGCCATTCTTCATATACTCGTGAACATAATCCCCGGCATGATCCTGAAAATGAAGATACCCGTTGTACCGGGGTCTCACATAGGCGCGATCAAGCGTCGGAAGCGTTGCCGTGAAATAATCGCGGCATCGCGCGTTCGCTCCCCAATCCAACCAGGCAGCCCTGTGTCCGGGCTGGCCGCCATTCTCTACATACAGCGTCTGCTGAATAGTCGCGCTGGCCGTGTACATCGCATACTCCACTGCGGTTCGGGTATGCTTGCTGCTAGCCGATATCGCAAGCCCCGTCCCCCCAAGAGTCGAGCGAAGCCGGCCAGTGTTGCCAAAGGTCACCAAGTCACCAAACTCCAGGACATGCTTGGAATATCCTGGGCGGGAGTAATTGGAGTATCCGTAAGCAAACGGGCAATAGACGAGCTCTTCGCCGGTAGACAGCGCTTCATATACCGCAATCGGATTCCAATCGAAAATTTCCTTGCTGCAATGGGAGGCCAATTCTCGTAAATGCTCCAAAGCAGCCGCTCCAATATCTGGTGTAACGATGTGCTCTCGTGAGACGAACGGCTCCTCGCCCAAAGCGATACAGAACATGTACCAGTTCATCAGGCTATCGATCGGTATTGCAGGAATCGCTACCCTGCTTCGCTTGGCCAAAGCAATCAGTTCATTCCAGGTTTGCGGCTGCTGCAGATCATATTTCAGAAGCAAATCCGGACGGCAGGACGATACGGGTGTAGCTGCATCGATCGCTAATGCCGTCTGGCAGCCGTCCAAATTGTAGCTGAAATGAGAAGCTCCTACGGAATTCGCGGATTGATCTGCCAGAAACTGTGCCGGCACATGATCGTTGAAGGACACAAGCACTTTATGCTGAGCGGCGTATCCAGCCCAGGGGTGATCGATTACGAGCAAATCATACCTATCAATGAGAGACTGGATGGGGAAATCCGCGAATTCCTGCAAGGAACGTTTCTCCCACGTTATTTGCACCCCCGGATGCGTTTCCATAAATCTCTGTGAAGTAGCAACGAGCGGCAAATAACCGCGCGTATGGTTCCATGTGATCCCTTTTAATTGAATAGTCATATACCGGATCCCTTTCATTCATTAGTTGGTATTCTGGTAGTACCAGATAAGCATAAGTTTACACTGCTAGAATATGCTGAACTGCTTTATCCATTTATGATATACTGGTTATACTCGGTCCTCTGGTAGTACCACACATAAAGCTTATCACCATATGTCTCACAGCTCAATACATATTCGTAAATTTTGTTCACAATGGAGGCTGTCCGCATGGCTCAAATTAAGGCCGTAAAAAAAATTACCGTAACAGAACAAATAATGGAGCAAATCGCTCAGCTGATCCGTAGCGGCGAGCTGAAGCCCGGAGAGCAGCTTCCCAACGAGCGGGATCTAGCTGAGCAATTCGGTGTCACCCGCGGACGGGTGCGCGAAGCCTTAAGAGCTCTTTCCTTGGTCGGACTCATTACAATCAAAGCCGGTGAGGGAAGCTTCGTCAATAAACAGGACATGCCGATTCAGTCGGAAACGATCGTGTGGATGTTTCATAACGAGCTGCACAATCTTGATGAAGTATATGCCGCCCGAAAGCTCATCGAATCCGAGGTATATCTATCTGCTGTTAACAACGCATCCGAACAGGACATTCGCCGCTTGGAGCAAATGATGCATAATCTGCTCGGTCGGCATGCGACAGCCAATCCGGACGAATTTCTGGACGCCTTGGATCAATTCGACCTGTCTGTCGGCGACATATGCGGCAATCGGATTTATGCAAAGCTGATGCAGACCATTGTTTATCTCCGCCGCGAGACAAGCCTAAAGCTGCTCGCTGTTCCTGGATCGATCGACAACAGCTTCAGACACAGATCTATCATACTAGAAGCAATGAAATCAAAAAATCCGGCTCAAATAAAAAAAGCGATCTCCGAGTTTTTTGCCAGCTCCAAGAGCTTTTATAAACATATCGGAGATCGTTAACTAACTGATATAGAAATTGTTGTGTAGAAATTGTTACTACTTTACATGGTTAAGATGCTTCCGATAAATTTCAGCCGCGCCTCTTGCACTAAGTACGTCTGAATCGTGCTCAGAAAGGATATCCACCTTAAGAAGCGGATACTTCTCCTTAAGCAAAGGCGCAAAAACAGAAGGATACAGCTCTTTCCCATACAAAACTACACGCCCAATTCCGCTTTCAAGCATTTGGTCCAGCATATCAAAATCGAGCGATAATAAGGTACCGATAAAGAAACTGGTGACTTCATGTTTATTGCGTTTGTTCATGGTGTCCATCACTCGTGTAGAGAAGAGCGCCCGTCCAAACCCATGGGAAAAAGCAGCTTCCATCCCTTTCCTGACCCCATTACTATCAATCTCTAATTCGCCCAAAGGGATAAGACTACTTTTCAATATCGTATTCTCTGATATTGCCATCATGAGCTCGCCCGTCATCGAAGTACGGCATTCCACAATTGTTCCATGTTCAAGCCGAATACCCTTGTGATGAGAACCATAATGCATGAAAAGGATAGACTCGTTGGAATTTGGCCCCAGGCTACCTAAATAACCGAATATTTCGGCTTCCTCCCCGCGCATCATATCTCTGTTCACTATCTCTTCATGCTCTGAAAAACCCGTTTTCACACCAGGAATAAAAAAGATCGGTTTATCAGTTATGTCTGGAAATTGTTCTTTGACAACCTGTGCCGCTATTTGTTCGATTTGCACTGGACCTGACAGATGCGGGATCTCTAGTAGCCCCAAATTAGACGTAATCATTCCTGAGGCAACAATAGCCTCAATCTCTGCCAGGGATAGCTTGTTGGATTCCAATACCTCGTCAATACAAGCCCTTAGCGCCTGCTTAAGAATAACATTGTTGCCTGTGCGGGCTACATCTCGAGCCCCTATCTGTTTCTGTATGGAGTAGAGCACTTTTTCCCCGTCAGTAATTCTTACCCGACTTGTTGTTGTCCCTGAATCAATCACCATAATGTACACAGGTAATCAGCTCCTCGCATGCCAGTTCAAGGCTAACAGCTCGAGATCCTTGAGAGTGTCCATTACCTCTTCCCTCGTTCGCTCATCGATGGGGGCATTCGGATTACGAACGTAAGAGGAGCTGATCACTCCACCAATGCGTAAAACTTCCTTGTGTATGGACATTGCAAAACCAGGTAATGTACCAATTCGCATGAAAGGCAAATATGCGTAGAACGTCCTGCGCGCTGTATCATAATCTCCAGCAAGGAAGGCCTGATATATGGAGACACAAACCTCCGGAAATTCGCATGCCGGCATTGTCCCGACAGCGCCGCGTTTCAGTTCTTCGTAAAAATACATGCCGTTCATACCTCCGAATACCGTTAAACGCCCATCGGACTGCTCCAGCACCTCTGTTATCTTAATCGTAGTCGGCGGAGCCTCGACTTTGACATACTTGATATTCTCGAATTCTTTGGACAGCTTAGCCATTAAGGCAGCAGGAATATTCACACCGCTTGCCAGAGGGGCGTCTTGAATCATAATCGGAATTTCCACTGCTTTAGCGATAGCTGCAAAATAATCATATAACCGTTTGCCGTCCGGTTTCGCCATATAAGGAGGAAGGACCATTAAGGCGTCAGCACCCGCTTTTTCGGATCGTTTGCTTAACTCGACAGCCACCTCGAGTCCCGTATGTCCGCTACCGAATACAAGCGGAACTCGACCTTGAACCTCATCGATCACGATTTCAGCCACCCGAGCTTTCTCATCCTCTAACAACGTATACATTTCACTTGCCATTCCGAATAAAGCAATTCCATCCACCTTAGCATGCAATTGAAAACGAACCAGCTCGCGCAAGCTTTGCTCATCTATTGCCCCTGTTTCAGTAAATGGTGTTGCCAATATCGGATAAATGCCTTCCAGCTTCACATGTTTCATCTTATAGTCTCCCGTCTGTATGTTCTAATAGTTTTACTTCGTCTATATCAATTCCTAAACCTGGACCTTCAGGAAGCAGGTATCTTCCTTGTTCACAAATAATCGGATGCTTTAACAACTTGTTAGCCTCTTCTAATATAGTAGGTTGATATTCTACAATGTATAAATTCGCAATGGCTGCACTAATCTGTAATGTGGCTGCAATACAAATCCCCTGGCCGACGCTGAGGTGCGGAGCAATCGGAATGTTGAAGGCTTCTGCCATGTTGGCGATCTTCTTCATCTCGGTAATACCCACACGACCCACATCAGGTTGGAAAATGTCCGCAGCTCTAGTTACAAGTCTATCTTTAAACTGGTAGCGCGTTCTCTTTGCTTCTCCTATAGCGACAGCCATATCCAACGCTCGAGTGATCTCCGCTGTGCCTTCAATATCTTCCGGAGCTGTCGGTGCTTCTAAAAATTCAATGTTCAGAGACTCCAGTCTGCGACCCAAACGGATGGCGTCCGGGACGCTATATTGCCAGTGCGCATCTACCATCAATCGGAAGTCCTTACCAAGCGCTTCCCTTAATCTGCTCATAACCGCTACATCCGCTTCAATCCCTTGCCCTAGATGCAGCTTAATAGCTTGAAATCCTTTCGCTTTCCATTGCAACGCTAACTCTACTTGCTCCTCTACGCTTTCCCTTGGCAATCCTGACACGTAGGCAGTAAGCTCCTTGCGGTAAGCGCCGCCCAACAGCTTATATACAGGCAACTGGACGCTTTTCCCCAATATGTCCCATAGGGCGATATCAATTGCTGTAATGGCATCGACCATGAATCCGGAGAAATATCCACGCTCTCGCATAGAGTTGTATAGCTTGCTCCAGATAACATCAATGTCCAGCGGGTCTTCCCCGATCAAGAAGGGCATAAACAGCCGTTTGATCAGTTCTCCCGTTACTTCTGGACCAACTGGAGCAAGCGCCTCTCCCCAACCGTATATCCCTGTGTCCGTAGTAATTTTAACCAACAGCGTCTCCAAATTTCGGGAGTAGATCGATCGATAATGAGGGCGCAAATAGTAGTCGTTTGTATCCTGTATGGTGGTTGTGCCCCCCAAATATAAGGGAGCTTTTCGAATTTTAATCGGATAAATGTGTATCGACTCAATCTTCAAATAGGATCACCCCCATGAACATCAATTTCCCATTTAAAACAGATGTGCTCCCCCGGCTCGATGCCTCGGGCTCCGGTTAGGCTGCTATCCCAATGTAAGTTGAATGCATCTGGGACGCATGTGTGCGGTTCAAAGGAAACAGCATTACCCCAAGCTGGGACGAAGAGTGCAAGGACAGGAAATTGCGAGTCCATATGTAACCGGATCATCTCTCCTGTAACCTCCTCTTGGATCTCACAAACATAAGCTCCACTCTCATCGGAGGAGGCCGCCCCTGCGCATTGCAAAAAATGAAGAGCGCACGGTAAACGAGATAAGGGAATCCCTTCAGGCAGAACATCAGCTAAATCCGATCTCATCGGCAGTCCGTCTATTCCGCCCTCACGATTCATCGGCCATTCCGTATGTGAAGGGATCCGAATCTTGACGTTCTCCTTCTCACCGGTAAAGCACAAGTAAGGGTGGAAGCCTAATGCGAACGGAGCGCTATCCGAGCCTTCGTTGAGAACCGAACCGTCCAGACGCAATTTCCCTTCAACAAGGCTGTAAATCAAGTTGTATTCCAGATGATGCGGGAAGTAGTGAAAACGCATTGGGTCATCCACTAGGCGATACTGAGTATGGATGAATGCCCCATGCTCCGAATCCGCCCCCACATCGATTACCTTCCATGGTAATGTTCCGATCTCACCGTGCATATGATGCTCTCCATGTGTAACAGGGAATTGATATTGACGTCCGTTATACTGGAATTTACCTCTGCTAGTCCGGCCAGGAGGGCATAATAATGGGATACCGTAACGAAAAGGAGTGTCCTTTAATGATTGTACAGACGGCGGCCGTAATATCACCTCACGCCCATGCAAACATAAGCCAACTACGTTCGTTCCGAGCCCTGGTAAGATGTCCGCTGATGAGTTCGTATCGAAATCAACTAAACGGTACATACATTCCTGTTCATATTGTTTCTCAGCAAAACGATAACGTGTCACCTTCCTTCCTCCTCGCGCACCAATTGGTATGTACCCGTTTTCCACTTCTTACGCAGCTCAGGTCTAACCAATGCACTTACGGCTTGAAGTGACATCCCTCCGTCAACGACCAGATCGATTCCATTCACAAATGCCCCCATGTCGGAGGAAAGAAACAAAGCAGCATTTGCTACGTCCTTCAATTGGCCAACACGTCCGAGCGGATAACAATCCAGTGTAATCTCGTTCCTAGGACCCTCTTTTGCTGATTGTTTTTGTGTCAAACCTGGCGAGATACAGTTCACTCGAACCCGTTTGGCTGCATATTCCATAGCCATTTGCATGGTGAGAGAGACGATTCCTCCTTTTGAAGCGGCATATGCAGGTAAACCGGGATTCATGCAAAATGAATTGACGGAAGACATATTGACGATGGAAGGAGCATCGGATTGAAATAACAAAGGCAGAGCATATTTACTGCATAAGAAGACAGACGTCAGATTGACGCCCATCGTATAGCTCCATTCCTCCAAATTCAACCCATCCACAGAACCAGACCTGGTCACCCCTGCGTTATTTACTAAAATATCCAATTGGGGTATACCCTCGAACACGCCTTTGACCGATTGTTCATCTGTGACATCAAGAGCAGTGAATACCGCATTTCCGCCTTTCTCCTGGATTCGTTTCGTTGCCGCTGCGCCTTCGTCGGTATTTACATCCGCTATAATAACGGAGCAACCTTCCTCAGCAA
This sequence comes from Paenibacillus sp. J2R1T-4, assembly GCF_059692235.1. Classification (NCBI taxonomy): domain Bacteria; kingdom Bacillati; phylum Bacillota; class Bacilli; order Caryophanales; family Paenibacillaceae; genus Paenibacillus; species Paenibacillus sp. J2R1T-4. Next base: position 144,887 of record NZ_JCAUBA010000005.1, read on the forward strand.
ACCGTTCTGCGATTGCTTCACCGATTCCGCGTGCAGATCCTGTAACTAAAGCCGTCTTCCCTGCCAATAACATAATCGAACACCCCTGCGCATAATGGATTAGACCGCTTGCTAGGCTTGGATTTCGGCGTATTCCGTAACGTACTTGCGCAAGGCTTTCTCGTCAATCCTCACGCCTAACCCGGGATCATCAGGAACATGAATATATCCTTTTTCCACGCGGAAGGACGCTTCGGAATATAGAGAAGCCGTCCGTAAGGCATTGGGCTGATATTCATATATCAAAAAATTGGAGATAGCAGCAGATACATGAACAGAAGCAGCATTCCCGACGGCTTGGTGAACGCTTAAATGTGGAGCAAAAGCCAAATGGTGCGTTTCGGTTAAATGAGCGATGCGCATCATTTCCGTAATTCCGTTCCGCCCTAAATCCGGTTGAGCTACCTCCAATGCGCCCGCTGTAATCCAGTCTCTGAACGAGTAGATCGTGCGTAAGGGCTCACCGATCGCGACCGCTGTATCGATTGCCTCAGCAAGCTTTCGATGACCTTGAATATCTTCGAACGTTAGCGGTGCCTCGAAGAATAACAAATCCAATTCTCCCAACGCTCGTCCTAAGGAAAAGGCTTCTGAAATCGTGTATTTACCATGCCCATCCAGCATCAAGTCCAGCTGATTCGAGTCATATCGTTTACGTATCGCGGTCAACAGCTCCAAATCAGCCGGTTTTCCTTTGCCGAACGTATGGATCTTGATTGCGCTAAAGCCGTCTTCTTCCACGATCCTTGTAACGCTCTCTAAGCGTTCCTCCGTACTTCGTCCTGGTACACTCGAGCAGTAACAACGAAGCTTGTCGCGATATTGACCTCCAAGAAGCGTGTGAACAGGAAGACCAAGCGCTTTACCCTTGATATCCCAGAACGCTACATCTAATCCAGACATGGCATCTACTAAATATCCGCCTGTATACCCGCGTTCTCTCAAGGTATCAAGCATTTTGTCCCACAGATATTGGTTCTTAAGCGGATTTTCACCGATAACCAGCGGAGCTAGATGACCCTTGATGATTGCTGCTGCTACTTCTGGATTTGTTGGTGCCAGTAATTCCCCCCAACCTTCGATCCCCTCGTCGGTAGTTACTTTGACAAAAATGGTCTCTGCATTGTTAGAGTAAATACAGGAGCGTCGCCCTTCATTGATGAAATAATCTTGATTAATGTAACGCCGTCCTTGGGTGGCAGGTACCTGCTGAGGCGGAATTTTTACTACGAACACTTCAACCTTATGGATTTTCATGGAGGAACCTCCTATTTTCGGTCCAATGCGTTCATTTTCGAAGGAAAGAAGACGTATTGGATTTGTTCCTCTCATTATACGCTCGCCTAATCGGCAGTTTTTTTAATATCTATTGATAAACTTCAAATATCTTTTGATTTGCGAGGTTGTGAATCAGGACTGCACCAAATGTTTACGGTATTTTTGTGGGGATACGCCCGTCACCTTTTTAAATACGGTACAAAAATAACCTTCATTAACGATTCCAATGACATCACAAAGCTCCTGATTTGTATAATCCCGATGCTGAAGAAGCTCGAGCGATTTTTCGATTTTGCGCCGAGTTATATATTCCACCAAACTTTCGTTCATTTCCTTTTTGAATAGGCTGCTGAAGTAAGCAGGGGTCAAATTCACATATTCAGCTAACTCTTGTAAGAATAGCCGTTTCGTTAAATTTTGTTCAATATATTGTTTAGCCTTCACAATCTCTGGCCGCAGGTACGGATTTTTCTCTAGCAAGCATTCCTCTAGATGCTCCTTGACGAAGGATAGCTGTTCACGGAACGTCATAAATCCGAGATTTCGGTCACCGATTCCAGGCAGAGACGGTTTCATTGTCCGGAGCTTCCCTTTCGCGTTGACTAGAAAATCTTGAATGATTCCCGTCATTACCTTTCGTCTTATTTTATGTTCAAATCCTTGAGCCTGAATCGCCGAAAAGGATTCGTGCAATTCGTTAGCATGCATATCCAGATTCAGTTTCTGCAGCAGCCCTTGAAGCAGCGGTTTGAACAGTTCTGCACTTTCATCTTGATATAGCAAACGATGAGGAGGGGTGACTACCAATCCAGCTCCCCAATAATATGCATCGTCACAAGCAACTCTAGCCTGATCATAGGCGAAGACCATAGAGTCCCACATCTTCTCCATTCCGCTGAATCCGACAGAAACAGATAGCTTAAGATAGTACTTGATGTACGTATTCATTTGATATCCCAGCTCCCTGCACCGTCTCTCAAACTCTGAGGAGCTTCGGACTTCCGGCCATGAGACGAATCCTATGAACCGATTTTCTTCCAATTCACTTGTAAAACCAACTCCATAACCGGATACCGTTTCTTCCAATATATTACTTATTCCGTATTTCAATATACTTTGATCAGATGATGCATATTGGCTCTGAAACAAATTATAATCATTGATCTCGACCACAAAACAGCAATACAATTCTGGATGGAAATTCAAATGATGACGAGATGCAAAATCGACAACACGCTGTGTTCCTATCACACCATTCAGAAGGTCCGCAAAAAACTGTTTACGAATCCGATGACGATTTTCGAGTATCGACATGTTTAGCTGCTGAACCTTCTGCTCTTTCTGTTCTGTTTCATCCAATTGAGAGGCCGCTTTATGAAGTGCTTCAAGCAGTTTTTCATCATCAAGAGGAACTTTAACGATATAATCCGTTACATTGATCTGAATCGCACGTTTAGCATAATGAAAAACTGAAAACGCAGAAAGGATAATAAACTTCGTACGAGGCAGCCGCTCTTTCAATATTTCCAGCATATCGATTCCGTCCATCCCGGGCATGACAATATCTGTAATGATGATGTCCGGCTTCAGCTTAATCGCTTCTGCGATTCCTTCGTCTCCGGAATAAGCTTTACCCACTAATCTGAACTCGTCTGAACATAATCCCTTATCCGAAAAAAAATGCTCCAGCCGCTGAAGGGTCAAATCCTCGTCATCAACAATTAAACATGAATACGTCTTCATATGATTCCCTCCTTGCCCTATCGAGGAAATATCGCTTTCACGATAGTGCCCTTCTTAGGCTCGCTCTGGATGATCAAACCGTAAGCTTCGCCATAATTCAGGCGAATGCGCTCATGAATATTATAGAGTCCAATCCGTTTGCGCCTTGAATTTCCTTCTTCGCCATCCGGCATTAGCAGCCGTAAGCGTTGCTCCTCTGTCATGCCAATCCCGTTATCCTTGACCTCAACTACAACCCGCTCCTCTTCGCGATAAGCAACAATAGCGATGCTTCCCATAACTCTACCGCCTGCATACCCGTGGAAAATACAGTTTTCTACAATGGGCTGAAGAAGCATACGAAACAATGGATATTCCAACAGTTCATGATTGATCTGCTCTATAACTGGAAACTCATGGTTATATCGAATGTTTTGGATTTGCACATAATCTCTGACGTTATTCAATTCGTCACGTAAAGTCGTTTGCTTCCGCTCATCCGCTATTCCATACTCCAGAATGGAAATCAGGGAGTGAATAACCGGATCCACTTTATCCAACTGGCCTAACCGAACAACATTACTGATCGATCCTAACGTATTGTACAGAAAATGCGGATTAATTTGGGCCTGCAGCATTTGGATTTCCAACTTTTTTTGCAGCTCTTTCCCTTCATCCAGATGTTGGATCAGGTCAATAATTCGTTTGATCATCATATCGAAGGTCAAAGATAAATCTCCGAATTCGTCATTTCGCTCTAAGGATACTTGGACATCAAGACGTCCGAGCTTCACCATGTTCATCTTTCTCGTCAATAAACGGAGCGGCTTTCGGATATATCGCGTCACGAGGGCGGCTGCGATGATACTGAAAATCAATCCTACAGCAATAAGGCCGAAATAATATTTTTGTATTTTATTCAATGATGACATAATCCGCGCTTCATCGCTGATGGAAACGATAAGCCAATTAAATTTCTGTGCGGATTGCAAGGTGACCGTAACGGGCCGTTCAGAGGCGTCTTCGATAGGAATGACACTCTTACCTGAACTTAAAAGCTTGGTGGCCGGTATGGATCCAACGGAGAATGTCCGCTCCTCGTAGTCGACCTTCAGCAATCCGCGGCTTTCTCGAAAACCAGTGACAATCAAACCTTTATCGTTAATTAGTGCCAGATTCAAAGATTCGTTCTGGGTGATGCGCAGCAAATTTTCACCGATTCGGGAAAGGTCCATATCCATCGCTACTACAAGCGGAGGGTTCGATCCAGCTACGTAACGGGCCATTGTTACCGTCCATCCGGAAAACGTGGAAAGATACGGTTCGCTGACGATCGATTGCTTTCCATTGGCAATAGTCTTTTCAAAAATATGTTTGCGCTCCTGGATGGGATCATCGATAACGCGAGTGATTGGATTGGCACCGATAATAGAAAGATCGTCTCGAATAATATAAATATTAGAAACGTGGCTATAATTTAATTCGAATAAATTACGAAGCTGATTCCGAATCCGTTCATGCTGCCCCGGATCGGCTGAGACCAAAGATTCTACAGAAAAAAGGATCGTCTGCAGCGACGAGAAATTGAGTGTTAAATATTGATCCACTTTTGATAAAATTTGATTAATATAGTAGGAATCGTTGCCTCGGATTTCACTTTCGATGAAACGGTATGATAATCCGCTAATCAAAGTGACAGCACTAAGCACAAAGGCAAAGCAAATGGGAAACAATCTCCAGGTGAGACCACCAAACCATCGTTTCAACATTGTTCCCTCCCAGCCGCACTTAGTTAGTATTTGTAATCCAATCATAACATGCTCGGGTCCATGCAGGATGCAAAAAAACCGGCAACCGACGCCGGTTCGTGCAAATAAGGGGAAAACGGAGCATTCCGCTCTCCCTTTTGGCTCCTACTTTAAGATACCTTGTTCTTTTAATTGCTTCGTCACACTTTCTTCATATCCTTTTTGGTTAAACTTGGAACTCAGCGTGCTCACATATTGGTCCCAATTGCTGATCGGTTCTTTGCCGGTAATGAACTTCAACAGCATTTCGTTCACATATTTCTCACGATCTTTGTAGAGCGAATCGGTCGTGTCGGGTACCACGTATCCATTGGCAATATTCGGCTTAACTTGCTTCAGATTCACTTGATGATGATCTTTCGTCTTAGGATTCAGGAAGTTGTAGTAAAGCGCGTCATCCGCACGGCGCGGCATTTTGTAGTGGCCCGTCCATACATATTTATCCGCGACTTCTTTGGCAGGCGATAACCGTACAACTTGACCATCCTTTATGTCCCAGTTAATTCCTTTGACACCATAAGAGAACAGCGGATAAGATTCTTTATCCGTATACCAGAACTGCAGCAAATCGAAGATGCGCTTCATTTTTTCCGGATCGGCTGCGGCTTTCTTGGAAACTGCCCACATGTTGTTCTGTAAATTCTCCAGGTGTAAAATTTGCTCTCCTGATGGTCCTTTAGGCGCAGTAAGCGCAACCCAATCTGGAGTCTCACCGCTTACTTCTTTCATTCTAGCTTGAGAGCTCGGCTCCATCGAACGCCAGTCCCGAACAATAACACCGGACTTTCCTTTTAAAAATTTATCACTGAGCATGGTCCCATCGGAAATCGATACCCAATCCGGGTCAATCACCTTCTCCTGTACCATTCGGTTCAGGAACGCCATCGCTTCCTTCATTCTAGGATCTGTATTATGCACGATCAGCTTATTGTCTTTGACGTCAATCGTATTCGGATTAACTCCAAACAGCCACATGACACTATCAATCCCTAATACTGCATTCTGGTTCGTGAACGAACCGTCCTTCAATACGCCTGTCACAAATCCATAGGTGTCGTCTTTGCCGTTTTTGTCAGGGTCTTTGAATGTGAAGGCCTTCATCACTTCCAGCAATTCGTTTGTGGTCGTTGGTACTTTCAGTCCCAAACTATTCAGCCAATCATTCCGAATCCACCATCCGTTAATTCCTTGAACGAGTTCATATCCAGGAGTTCCGATCTGTTTCCCTTTATATTTCAGTGCGTTCCATTGGTTCGGTGTGAAGTGTTTATATAGCTCAGGATATTTCTTTACGTATTCATCCAAATCTGCCATAATTCCTTGATCGTAGTACTGAACGGCTGAAGTTTTGTCTTTGAAGAACATCAAATCCGGAATGTCCCCAGACGCGAGCAACGTGTTCAGCATATTCGTTTCCTGTCCAGGCTGCGGAACGGTCATCTGCAGATCAACATTCGCCGCTTTTTCCAACGCCTGCCGCATCATATCCTCTTCCTTTGGCGGAACAGGAGCCGTTTGATTGTAAGAACCCGCATGGAACATAGTCAATTTCACTGTCTTTGAAGACGTAGCTGTCGGATTTTGAGTTGTCGTTCCGGGTGCAGCCTCATTTCCATTACTTTCTTTGCCGCAGGCCGCAAGCACCATACTCATAGAGAGAACGAGCGCCAAACCCGTGCTGATCCACCTTTTTGATTTCATTCTGACATCTCCTAACTAAATTATGATATATATCAGGGAATCTCCCCAAATATCGGGTGTTAGTGAATCTTGTACCGCAAGTCGTCATCAACCCTTAATGGAACCTAACAGGACACCTTTTGTGAAATGCTTTTGAATAAACGGATATACGAGTAGAATAGGCAGTGTCGCCAGAACCACCGCGGCCATCTGCAGTCCTAAAGTCCCGACTGGCTGGTCTTCATTTAACAGTTCTGCACTCTGTGCTTTTACGTTCAGCAAAATGTTGCGGAGCACAACCTGCAGCGGAAGATTCTCAACCTTTTTAATGTACAACACGGCATCAAAATAAGAATTCCAATGCCATACGGAGTAAAACAAGCCGACAGTGGCCATAACCGGAAGGGAGAGCGGTAAAACGATCTTCCACAAAATACTGAACTCCCCGGCGCCGTCGACGCGGGCCGACTCCTCCAACTCAACAGGAAGCTGTTCGAAAAATCCTTTCATAATGACCAAGTAGAAGGCACTCATGACTCCCGGAATAATCAGGGCCCAGACCGAATTCAGCATGCCTAAATATCGCACAAGCAGATAGGTCGGAATCAGTCCCCCTGAGAAGAGCATGGTGAAGATAATGTATAACAAAAATGCGCTTCTTCCAGGCAAGTATTTGCGCGATAGCGGATAAGCGGTAATGGCAGTGAAAAACAATCCTAATGCGGTCCCTACCAGTGTTCGGAACAAGGTTATCTTATAAGCTTCACCGAGTCCGTGGATGGGGCTCAACATTTCTCGATATGCGTGTATTGTGAGTTTTTCTGGAATGATCACAATCCCGCGTCTAACAATTTCGGCTTCTGGTGTAACTGAGATAATGACGACATACAAGAGCGGGAACAAACAAAGCGCCGTGACGAAAATGAGAATCGAGTATATAATAACGGCTCCCGTCTTTTCGCCGGCTGTCATCTTCTGCATAAAGTGATCCTCCTACCAAATCTGTCCGTCGAATTTTTTTGCGAGCTTGTTGGCGCTGATCACTAGAATGAAGGCAATGATCGACTTCAGCAGACCGACTGCCGTTGCTAGTCCGATCTTCAATCGCTCCAGCCCTTCCCGGTAAACCCAAGTATCGATAATATCGATCTTCTCGGAATTAAACGCGTTAGCCATCATGTAGATTTGATCAAATCCCGCATCAAGAATATGACTTAGCTTGATGATCAGCAGAATAATCATTACGTTTCGAATTCCAGGCACGGTTACATGCCACAGCTGTCTCCATTTGGATGCGCCGTCTATTCGGGCCGCTTCATACAGGCTCGGGTCAATTCCGGCTAATGCGGCCAAATAAAGAATAGCCCCCCAACCCATTTCCTTCCAGACATCGGATGAAACAACCAAGAACCTAGCCCATCCCGGTTCTGACAAAAACGCTATTGGCTCGAACCCGTATTGCTTGAAAAGCAGATTAACAAATCCACCCCCAGGGGATAGCAAGGCTACTAGAAGACCGTATACGATGACCCATGATAAAAAATGAGGCATATAAGTAATCGTCTGAACAACACGTTTAAACGAATTGATCCGAACTTCATTCAGAAGTAAGGCAAGTATAATCGGTGCCGGGAATCCAAAAACCAACTTATACAGAGAGATCAGGATCGTATTGCCCATGATATCCCAAAAGTAAACACCTTGGAAAAAGGCATTGAAATTTTTAAATCCTGCCCATGGGCTATCCCAAATACCGAGTGCCAAGTTATAGTCCTTAAATGCAATCATAATTCCCGCCATTGGAACATACTTAAAAATGCTAAAGTAGAGCAACCCTGGGATTAAGAGTATATATAACATTTTGTAACGGCGTAACGCATTAAAAATTTTACGAATAGGCTGGTTGCGAGTTTTCAGGATACGTTTGTGCACAATCTCAGTATTCATGGTGTCTCCTTTGCCGATGTTTTATATCATAATCTTAATCGATTTGAGAGCTTATAATTTTCGTTTTTTATGGAACCTATTTCAATATTTTTGGAAATTGAAAGAAGCACCCTCTTTTATTGCAAGAGAGTGCTTCTCTGACATCGTGAACTTTTTTCAATCTGTGAGGTGTTATTATTAGAGGTGGTTGCTTTAGCATTAATCAGGCTCCATCCCTTGAAACGCCTGTCCCTCCAACAGCAGACGATATTCCGTTGGGCTGCAGCCGGCATATTTTTTGAACGCTTTTGTGAAGTGCGTATACTCGGGGTAGCCAACTGAATGGCCGACAACATATATCTTGTTGGAAGGCTCGACGAGCATCCGCTTCGCCAGCTCCATACGCATCCGGGTCAAGTACTGGATGAAGGGTACGCCTTCAATTTTTTTGAACATAAAGCTGAAGTATGCAGGCGAGAGGTGAAAATAACCGGCTGCCTCACTCAATGAAAATTGCGGATCGGCAAACCGGGATTCCATGTAAGCCAGCGCCTCGACGATAATTTGCTTATATCCCGAATGGCACGAGTCGGCTTCGGCCATGATTGCTGATACGGAGGTGCCGTTGTCATCCAGTCCCTCAGCATCGGACAGAGGCTGAACTGGCGCTGCCCCTGACTGGGGGCCCCACTTGACGCGAAGCCGGCCGAGCAGGCCGAGCAGCGCATCTGCCTGGATTGGCTTCAGCAAATAGTCGGTCGCTCCATACCGCAGCGCCTCTTGGGCGTAAGCGAACTCTCCGTAACCGGAGACTAGCACTGTTTCCGTGTGGAGCAGCTTGCTTCTCACCTCGCGGAGCAGCTCCAACCCATCCATAACTGGCATGCGGATGTCCGTCAACAGTAGATCGGGTTCGAACCTGTCGACAAGCGCCAAAGCCTCAGCTCCATCTTCGGCCTCCCCCACTACGCGAAAATCATCCGTTTCGTCGTGGATCAACGTTTTCAGCCCGACCTTGACCATATATTCGTCGTCAGCGATGATGACCTTATACATTGTTGTTACCTCCCGCTCTCCTTGCTCACATAAGGCAGTTTGATCTCCATAACAGTACCCGACTCATCCGACTTCACGATTGTCAGTCCATACGGACAGCCGAATGCGAGCCGGAGCCGGCTGTGCACGTTCCATAACCCCAATCTCGGAAACAGCTGAAAGTCGGGTTTCAGCATCTCATGTTCCGTCACCTGCTCAAAGGCTTCATTATATGCCTGGGCCAACTCCTGCGCCATCCCCCTCCCATGATCCACAATGCGCAGTGTGAACCATTCATCCTCGGCTATGCCGAACAATCCGAAATAATCCGGCTTCAGCTTCTGTTTCTCATAAGCGTGCATGAACGCATTCTCCACGAGAGGCTGAATCGTTAGCGGCAAGATGCGTACTTGCTCGAGCCATTCGGGCTCCAGCAATGCTTCGATTCGTAAGTCCCGGAACCGCTCCTTCTGAATGCTGAAATAGGTGAATAAATTGTTCATTTCTTCGGACAGCAGCACGATCTTATCGGGATGACTGATGCTGTAGCGCAAAATTTGCGAGAGCCACACGGTCATTTGGCTGATCGGCTTCACCTTGGCTACGATGGCATAGGCGTTGATTACTTCGAGAGTGTTATATAGAAAGTGCGGGTTGATCCTTAGCTGCAACGATTGCAGCAACGATTCCCGCTGCTTGATGGCCATTTCCTTTTCTCTCATTTCGGAATAATGGACTATCTCGATCAAACGCTGAATTTCGTCCAGCATCCGGTTGAATCCCTGGTTCAGACGGCCGATTTCGTCCTGCCGTTCCGGCGCACGGATTTGCAGATTGCCCAGCTCCACTTTTTTCATCAGCTTCATGAGCAGTGACAGTGGTTTGGTGATCGACCAGGAAAAGCCCGCGATCATGACAAAGGCGAACAACAGCATAGCAGTTCCGAGTACAATTGTCAGATTTCGCATGAACACTAGCTTATCGATTAGCTCCCTAAGGGGCACTTCAGAAATGAGCGTAAGACCAGTAAATTCAGAGCGAAAAGCGATGACAATCTTCTTTTCGCCACTCTCGTCACTTACGAAATGAACTTGGCTGCGGCTTCCGATCCGTTCTTTGTAGCTCTCTGGAATCGGGGCTCCCCATTTCAGCCGATCCGGATGATATAAGTAGCCGCCGTCTGAATCGGCGATCGAGATAATTCCATTCTGCCCGAGGCGAACATTGTCCGTAATGTCGAGAATTTGATCCAGCAGCAAATCGATGACCAGCGCTCCGCCGGTCCGATAGGAGATATTGTCGTAGATTTTACGGTAAATCGTGAGCACCGGGGTCGATTGCACAACACTGATGCCTAGATGCCTGTAATTGTCCTCGCCTGTCTCCAGGTCCCGGTACAAATGGATACGTTCCGTTATATCGATATTGCTGAAATTAATACCTTTGGAAGACAGCAGCGTGAAGCCGTATATGTCCTTCCGGCCATACACATAATTCGGATACAGCTCGAGCTTCATTTGGTCGCTAATGGCGAACTGTTTGTACGTTTCGGACGGCTCTAGCTTGATGAACTGCTGCACGAGCGGATTCGTCAGGAGCGGCACCGTCGCTTTCTTGATGTCGGAGAAGTAATAATCCAGATTCCGATTGATTTGCATCAGCAGCTGCTCTGTCGTCTGAACGGCGTTCTCCTCGATCGATGCGGTGGACTTGTCATACCAGAGCATCGCCGATACAGAGAACGGCAGCAGGAATAAGACCACGAATAAGACGACCAGCTTCGTGCGAATTGTCATCATTTTGATCAGCATATTCTCACCAGTTATCATTCCGTTCGGGGGGCTGTTTGCCCCATGCTGGAAGTTTAGGCTAATCATACCTCAAATTCAACGTGTTGAGAATGAGCCCTCTTATTCCTTCAACGAACCCAGCATGGCGCCTTTTACAAAATACTTTTGCAGGAAAGGATAGACGATCAAAATAGGAACAGTCGCAAAAAGCACGATTCCGGCCTTCATCATTTCCGGCGTGAACTGCATATTCAACTGGAAGCTGTTGTCGACCCCTGAGTTCGATCCATCCTCTACGATCATGCTGCGCAGGAGCACCTGCAGCGGATACAGTGATTTGGTCCGCATGAAGATGATCGCCGAGAAATATGAATTCCACTGTCCGACCGCATGAAACAAGGCAATAGTGGCCATAACCGGCATCGATAACGGGAGCACGATCCGAGCGTACAGCCCGAATTCACTGCTTCCGTCGATTTTGGCTGCATCGAACAGCTCGCTCGAGATGCCCTGAAAAAAAGCTTTGATGATGAAAATATAAAATGCTCCTACCGCGCCTGGCACCATCAGCGACCACAACGTGTCAAGCATGCCCAGTTCTTTGACCAACAGGTAGCTTGGGATAAGCGGCACCGGAAAAATGAAAGTGAGCAGGATGAGCTTCAAAAAAAGCTTCCTCCCCGGCATGAATGCACGGGACAGAGAGTAAGCAATCGAGGAGTTCAGCAGCAGTGCTATCAATGTACCTGTAACGGTGATATAGATGCTGACACCGAGGGAGCGCCATAGCGAAGATGAAGATACGATCTCCCTGTAGACGTTCAATTGGAAGCCTTTTGGCCACAGGCCCACGATCCGCGCATTGGCGAATTCCGGGGCACTCAGTGAAACTGCGAGCAGATGGATCATGGGCGCTACCATAAGAAAGCAAAATAAGGTCATAAATGCAGCGTTCACAATCGGAAACAAGCCTGTTTTGCGTATACCGGTCAATTGGGTCCCTCCTCTCTAGTATATGCTCTCCCCAGTAGCCCGCTTGCTGAGCGAATTGACTCCTATAATGAGCACCAGACCGATGACCGATTTGAATATGCCGATGGCCGTCGTGTAGCTGAACTGGCTGCCGAGCAGACCGACGCGGTAAATGTACGTATCGAACACCTCACCCACATCGCGAACGAGCGGATTGAGGAAAATCAGCATCTGCTCGATGTTGGCGTCTAGCAGGTTGCCGATGCGAAGCAGCAGCAGCACGACAATGGCCGGCATAATTGAAGGCAGCGAAATATGCCACATCTGCTTCCAGCGGCTGGCCCCATCGACCATGGCTGCTTCATACAAATTCGGATTGACCCCGGCGAGAGCGGCCAAATAAATGATCATGCCCCACCCGACCTCCTTCCATATCCCGATGGTAATGAGCGTACTGATGAAGGTATCCGGATTGCCGATAAAGTCGATCGGAGCAAAGCCCCATTCGCCAATCAGCTTGTTCACGAACCCTTTCACATCCAATAGGTTAAAAAAAATGCCGCCGACAATTACCCATGACAGAAAATGCGGCAAATATAACAAGGTTTGCACCGACCGCTTGAACCAGGCAACTCTCATCTCATTCAGCAGTAAAGCGAGCAGAAGCGGAGCTGGGAAGCCGAAGAGAATAGAGTACAAGCCGAGACGCGCGGAATTCCAGAAGATTTTGCCGAAATCCTCGAACGCGAACATGCGCCTGAAATGGTCCAATCCAACCCAATCGCTTAACCATACCCCTTGAAACAAATTATAATTTTTGAATGCAATTACATTGCCCGCGAGCGGAACGTATTTGAAAAGTAAGATGGCGACGAGTCCCGGTAAGGCGATCAGAAGCACCTGTAAAGCATCCTTGGAGTAAATCTGTTTGCGCAAAGTTGGCTCCCTCCGGTCATCGGAATGGAAAACGGCGCCGACGGCGCCGCATTCCTCCGTGCAGCTGTATTATTTTTTATGAAACGTATTGTACCATTCCGTTGCTTCCTTAATGACGGCGTCTCCGCCGCGCTTCATCCACTCGGTCACGAACTTGTCGAATGCCGTGTCGATCGGTTCGGTACCCGTCACCACTTTAGCGAACATGTCGGTAAACAAGTTCCCGACTCCGAAGCCGACAGCAATTTCGGGTTTTCCCTCGAGCGACTTCAGCCTAGGCATATACAGCCCGCCATGCTTAACCTGGTTCGCTTTGGCCGTATCGTAGCCTTTGATCATCACATCCGCGTCAGGCATCGCTTTTAGCACTAGCGGCGAAGCGAAGCCGATTTCCCGCACGTTCAGCGAGAGTTGGTACATCTGGAACGCGTTTTTGTCCGCATTCACGCTCGCTGCCATGTCATACTTGACCGCTCCGTTGTCTTCAGAATAATTCTGACCCTTGACCCCATAGGCAAAAAATTTATCTGCCGCCGGATCGCCCCACGCCCAGTCAAGGAATTTGATAATTTCCTCAGGTTTCTTCGTCTTGGTCGGGATGACCCAGACAAAGTAAATACCGTCACCTTGTGCACCGAGTCCACCTTTTCCGTCTGCTCCTTTCGGCGCGGCGTTCATGCTGACCGCGGCTGACGGTTGGTTGACGAACGTCTTCTTTGCTCCTTCCGCGTTGTAGCCGGCCGTATATTGATAAACTGCAGCTCCCCATGAGCCGATTTCCCCTTTGGCAATGGCCGCGTTGTGCTCAGGTTCCTTGCGTGTGAACAGATTCGGATTCACGTAACCGCTATCATAAAGCTTCTTGTAAAAGGAAATGGCGTCTTTCATTTTCGGATCGATAATGTCCGGGGTGAGCTGTCCGTTCCGCAGATTGTACAAACCTGGCGTCACACCGAAAGCAGAGCTGAATATATCAGTCCAGGCGATCCCATCGAACATGCCGATGCCGTATTCATCGTTCGGATCACCGTTGCCATTCATGTCTTCCTTCTTGACCAGTTCGAAGTATTTCATGTAATCATCTATCGTCTTAGGCGTGCTGAGCTTCAACTTGTCCAGCCAATCCTGGCGGATAAAGACGACTCGGTCGGCCGGTGCGCCGCTTAAGACCGGAATCCCGTAAATTTTGCCGTTTTGCGATACCCGAGGCGAATTCCAGGCGGTCTCCGGTATTTTCTTTTTCAAATTCGGTCCATACTTGTCGATCAGCGGCTTCAGGTCGAGAAAAACTCCTTGATCTACGGCACCGGTATGAATCGTCGAATTGATCTCCGGCGTGCGGATCAAATCCCCAAGTTCACCCGAGGCAAAGCGAAGCGACAACTGCTGGCTGTAGTCCGCATGCCCCAGAAATTCGAATTTCAAATCGTATCCCGACAGCTTGCTCAATTCCTTGATATATGGATCGTCTTCCTTGGCTTGTTTCGCATAAGCTGCTTCGGCATGAGACAGCAGAACGTGAATTTTGTTCGCCGGGGCAATCGCTGCTCCCCCTTCTTGGCCTTCATCCGTTTTTCCGCAACCAGCTAATACCGTTACCGTGGCGAAAAGAGAGGTTAGAGCCACCATTGCTACTTTCTTTTTCAAAGAAAACTTCCCCTTTCAATTCGATCTGAATACGCTTACAATCGAGGGCCCTTCGACTTATCCTCAGTATAGCCTCCCAAGAAACCGTTTCCTATGTCATTTTCCCGCAACCCTATGAGATTTTTCAAAAAAGGAAGGTGGGCTAGGGAGCAGTTTTCTCCCAGAAGAGGATGACTCATGCCAGGCGCACATCGAAGAGCAGGCTGCCGACACACATTCGTCGGCAGCCTGCTCCTTCCTTTTATTGATAATCCGAGCTCCACACACGTGCTTTGTACAACTCAGCGCCAGGTACAGTCCGAGACATAGCAGTCATCATAAAATCAACCGTCTCCGTACACCATGTATTTCGTGTGCAACCCTCTGCAATACCTTTCGTTTTGTCAGGCACCGTCAGCACGACTTGGCCTCCCGGTAAATTTCCTATACTTTTCACACCAGGCCTGCTAATCGATTCGGATCCCGGATAAACCGAATTGAATTCGTTAGTCGATTTCACAAACTGGTACACTTTAGAACCCGTGCTTATCCAAAGCCGGTCGTTATCCCCAATGACCGGTTGAAGATCATGGCCGTGCTTCGTTGGAAGATCGATCTTCCGGACTTCCTCCAATACCGGCACAGCTTCAGTGCCTCCAACCTTCAAAGCAACCAGATAATCATCCCCCACCGTCCATAACAGCTTGAGCTTCGGGTCCCATTGCACACCATGCGCTCCTGGGAATTTATACTCAGCATAATTGGAGGAGGAAGATCCCTGCGAGGAGGCATACACGCGCACCCACCCACCGGTGCTTGCCGCGACGGCAATGTTACCGTTTGGCAGCAGCTCAGCGGAATGAGGATTACCGCCAACGTTCAACCCCCATTTCATCGAGTCCCCTGCAGGATAAGGGACGATGGCCGCCATCCCGCGTGAGTCGGTGACAACGACCCATAAACCTTTCCATGCGTCGATGCGGCGAAGCTTCGCATCGGACGGAAGTCCCCATGCAGATCGCAAGCGTTCAAAATCGGCGACGGTATTGGGCGTCCATGACCATTGGACTGCGCTTTCCGCCGTCCAATCCGCATCGTTCGGAGCATAAACGGCAATTCGATGCGCAGCTTGATCCGTTACCGCCACCAAACAACAGTTCTCCGAGGTTGAAGACCACGTATCCTTCGATAAAGTTCCCGCGGACCAGAACCAAACCCCGATGGCGACAATTACGACTCCAACAAAGGCTGCGATCCACCGGCTACGTTGCCCAACTCGTCCCTCACTCATAAGCCTCCATATAATCGGCCATCAGCCGATTCCAACAGGTTACCAATTCCGATACGACTGGCTGCCTAATCTCGAATAAGAACGGCCCGCTATAGCCATGCTCCGCCAGAGCACGAATCGTCTCGTTCCATCGGATGATCCCGCAACCGGGCATCCAGTGCCTCTCATCGACTCCGTCGCAGTCGGACATGTGTACTGTGACTACTCGCTGGCCCAGTTTCCGAATAAATTGCTCCGGCGCCTCCTGAAGCAAATGATTGACGTCGCAGCAAATACGGAGGCGGCTGTCTGCGGAGATCAATTCAAGCATTTCGCCGCTTGTATTCCCAAGACAAGTTCGGGGTAAGCATTCCACAGCGATCACGATGCCAAGAAGGTCCGCTTCGTGAGCAAGGACGGCAAGCGCCTGCTTGCACGCTGCCAACCGCGACGGGCGTTCATCATCCGCAATCGGCTCCCAGCTCGGATGCAGCACAACCGTACGGATATCCCAGCCATGCGCCATCTGCATAAGCCGTATGTGCCGCTCAATCACTTCGCAGCTTCTATCAGAGTCCGTAACGGAGATATCGAACATCGGACCGTATGGCAAATGCAAGGTCCATACATCCATGCCCCGCTTCCGAATCTCATCAATCCATCCACCGCACTGCGATTCGTTAGCGGGTTCGAACAGGTTAAACGAGTCGTTCCTCCAGGCAAGCTCGACGCTATGAATTCCAGCTCGTGCCCACTCCGCGATATCAACGCGTCCATTCACCCAATCATTCAAAGACAGGGAGGCTCCGATCCGCCATTTTGCAGGATTTACAGGCTGTCTAGGCTCATAAAAGGGATTCAGAATTCGCGCCTTGTAAAAAGCAGCACCCTTCCGCAAACGCTTCGATTCCGGGAGGAACAGATCAACTCGGTCCGTCGTCCACTCGTACAACCCGCCTTTTCTGGGCACCGTTGACACGACGAGGCCTAACGGTTGGTTGCCGACACTCTTGACTGCGCGGCGGTTTATTCCCTCATTACCCGTATACTCTGACTCGAATGTGTCGGTAGACTTCACGTACTGATACACGTTTACGCCAGTGCTGACCCAGAGCCGGTCCACGTCGCCGCATACCGGCTGCAAATCATGCCCGTGCCGGGAAGGCAGCGTCGTCCGGTGCACCTCGAGAATGACAGGCTCCGCGGCTGATCCTTCAATCCGCAGAGCGACCAGTTCGTCGTCACCAAGCGCCCAAAGCACCTTCCTAAGAGAGTCCCAATGCACCCCGTGGGCTCCAACGAACTTATATTCGGCATAAGTTTCGGTTGATGGGCCTTGGGAAGCTGCATACACGCGCACCCACCCGCCGGTGCTCGCGGCGACTGCGATGTTGCCATCAGGGAGAAGCTCAGCCGAATGCGGATTGCCTCCTACGTTTGCCCCCCACTGCTTGCAGTCCCCGGCAGGATACGGAATCATAGCCGCAAGTCCATACGAATCCGTAACCACCATCGTCTGTCCGCCCAACAACGGATTGAATCGCACCTTGGCGTCAGTCGGGAGGCCCCATGCCGAGGCAAGCTCTTCGAAGCCTGCTGTATCAGATGGGGACCAGAACCAGGTTACAGCCGATTCGTCGTTCCAATCAACCGACTTCGGATCCATTACGAGAATACGGCTCGTTGCTTGATCGGTGACCGCTATGGGAAAGTCAATATGCTTGTCTCCACTCATTTATCCAGCCCTTGCTTTTGCACTTCGTCGTTCACTTCTTTGATCGCTTGCGACAATCCCTTGTTCTCATAGCCTTTCACGACGGCCTCCCACATAGCGACCGGATCCTCTTTCCCTAGCATGATACGGGTCAAGTCTTCCGTCGGATTCACTGCGCTCAGCTTCGCCTTCGCCGGCGTATATAACAGCTCTACGCGGAAGTTCGTCGGAACCGGCTTGTGCTGAGCTATCCTTTCCTTCAACCCGTCACGAGACATCTTGGAGGACTTAACCCCGAACGCTATGTTGTTGACTTCGTTCTCGACAAACTCCAGTTCCTGTCCCCACGCGCCTAGTGCACCGAACAGATTGAAAGACGGATACAGGCTACCGATCGTTTTATACTCGCCCTTGTCGTTTTTCTCTCGGGTAATGACGTACTTCTCGCCTTCTTTCTTGTAGTCTTTGCCTTCTATCCCGTATTGCTTGTCAATTTTGAACTCTTCCGACAACAGGTAATCATAGATTTGCAAGATACGATCCATTTCCTCGTCGTTCACTTTGGCGCTGAAATAGCTTTCCGACCAGAACGTTACCGCTGTATACCTGTACTGACTGCCATCTTCAGACTTCCAACTAACCGGAATGATCTTTGCGATGTCTTCGAATTTGGAATCCTTATTGTATTTGCTCCATGCGGAATCCAGCTTTGCAAGACCGTTTGGCGTCGCCTGCATGGAGATCGCCCCCACTTTGCCCTGGCCGAACTTCTCGATTCCGTCGTTCGTCTTCATGATGGCAAAGTCTGGATCAATCGCGCCCTCCGTGAACAGCTGACGCATTTGTTTCGCAACCGTCTTCATCTTCTCTGAAGCAAAGTAAGGGATGTACTTGCCGTTCTCCTTCACCCAAGAGCTGTTCAGCAAATTCGGGAACGTCCCGCCTGCAATGGGCGTGAGCATGGTTGAGGAGCGCAAGGTTACCCCGACCGTATCATTTTTGCCGTTGCCGTCTGGATCGTTTTTAGCAAAAGCCCGCAGCATGTTCAAGTAATCGTCGTATGTAACCGGATCTTTGAGATTCAATTTTTCCATCCAGTCTTTGCGGACGATCAAGGCACGCTCCATGGCCCATGTATCGTAATCCCGATAAGTAAGACGCGGAATCATATAGGTTTTGCCATCAACCTTAAGCGATTTCGTATCCTCCAGATTCAGAACCTTCTGTACGTTCGGGTACTTGCTCAAATTATCCGGCAGAGCCCGGATAATGCCCTGCTTGATCCAGGAATAATAGGTCTCTGAGTTGATGATATCGTGGCTGAACACATCCGGAAGCTCTCCGGAGGCACTCCACAGCTGATACTTTTCTTTATAATCGGAATAACTGATCACCTTGTCCACGAACTTTACGTTAAACTTGCTCTCCAGCTTCTTCAAATACTCGTCCGAATCCCGGTTAGGGAACGCCAAGCCGATATTGAAAAACGAAACGGAGATGTCCAGCTTCTTCTCGTTCCCGTTTGCGGTACCAGCTGGCCCAGGTGTCCCTGACGCCGGCGGCTTTTCAGCCTCTCCACCGCAGCCCGCCAACAGCGTAAGCGATACCGTTGCAGCAATCACGGCAGTACCGATTCTTTTCCTCTTATTCATGGTAATCCTCCCTTTTCTTCCCCTATTATTATTTTAAAACCCGCTCACGAAGAAGCAAGTCCCAAAACCAACCCATGATTACTCTTTGACCGCGCCCAGCGTTACACCGGCGGAAAAATACTTTTGCAGAAACGGGTACACCAGCATAATCGGAACCATCGTAATAATAACGCTTGCCATCTTAATCCCATCCGGATAACGCTCGCTTAATTGAGACATCATGGCCGCCCCCATGTCGTCTCTCGCCATTTTGGTCACGTCTGCCAGCATGTTCCTCAAAAATAGCTGCATGGGGTGTTTCGACGTATCGGTCATAAACAGCATCGCGTTGTACCATTCATTCCACCGGGCGACTGCATAAAACAAAGTGATCGCGGCGATCGTCGGCTTCGAGATGGGGATGACAATCCGGAACAAAATATAAATGTCGTTCGCTCCGTCAATTTTGGCAGATTCCTCCAGGCTTGGGGGGATCGAATTGAACTGGTTGATCATGACGATCAGGAAAAAGGTGCTGACTGCCACCGGAAAAATCATCGCACCGTAGCTGTTGATCAAATGCAAATTTTTGATCGTTAAATAATAGGGGATGAGACCTCCGCTGAACAGCATCGTGAACACAATCCCGGCCATCATAATGGTACGCCCTGGCATCCCTTTCTTGGACAGGGCATAAGCGCCGCAGGTTGTTAACAACATGTTGACCAATGTACCGAGAACCGTTACGATCAGCGAATTCGTCAGTGCTCTGCCCACATAGCTCCCGTTCAATAACATTTCGTAGGAATTCAAGTTGAAGCTGGTAGGGATCAAGTAAAACTGCTGCTTTACGACATCTGCAGGATTCGCGAATGAGGTAATAAACACGTTATAGAAGGGCAGGATCGTCAGGACTGCCATCAGCATGAGAACCACGTTGATGGTATAATCCGCCCAGTTGTTCTTAAGCTTCATAAAGACCTCCCTGATGTGGATGCATCGAATATACGGCTTTGCCTGCCGGCTAATATAGTCCGTCTTGGCCCATCCGTTTGGCCAACCGGTTCGCCGCAACCAGCAGCGCGAAATTAATGACGGACTTGAACAATCCGACTGCAGTAGAAGTGCCGTAGCTGTCGCCTACCGAGAAGGTTCTTCGGTAAACGTACGTATCCAATATATCTGCTTTCTCATAGACGGCTGCATTGTACAAATTGAATATTTGATCAAACCCGCCTCCCCCAGAGCTCATTGTGTGTCCGATCTGCAGAATAAGAAGGATCACTATTGTGCTTTTGAGAGAAGGCCATGTTATGTGCAGCATTTGACGGAACCGATTCGCACCGTCGATGCTGGCGGCTTCATACAAGGAAGGATTGATGCCGGCGATGGCTGCCAAGTAGATGATCGTGCCCCAACCCATATCCTTCCACAGGCTGCTGCCGTAAAGGAGTCCCCGGAAATATTCCGGATTGACGAGCAGATTAACCTTCTCCATCCCGAGCAGCTCCAGCAATTGATTCAGAACGCCGAACGAACCAAGGAAATTAACCAGAATACCGCTGACGATAATCCAGGATAAAAAATGAGGGAACGTATAGACGACCTGATAAAATTTTTTCAGCTTCGCCCTGCGAACCTCGTTCAAGAGGAGCGCTACGACAATCGGTACAGGAAACTCAATAAAAAGCCGCCCGATGGCAATGACGATCGTGTTGCGGAAGGCGGTCCAAAAGTCGTTGAGCATAAAAATCTCTCTGAAATTGGCCAGCCCGATCCACTCGCTCCCCCATATCCCTTTGGAGAAATTGAATTCCTTGAAGGCAAGCAGCAATCCGTAAAGCGGAACATATTCGAACAAAACGTAGTAAACCAACAGCGGGAAAACGAGAAGGTAAAGATATTTATACTCTACCATTCGTCCCCACAAGCTTTTATGCATGACCCGTCACTCCCCCTATCCTTGAAAGCACTTTCTTGATTGTGTCCCAAGTATACGTCCCGATTGCAGGAAACCATATGCACGCTTCTCAGCAGCGGTATGTACAAAACTAAGATGTTTCCGGATCGAATCAGAAAAAGCCTGCCAGGATTCCGTTTATTCGACGGTCCAGACAGGCTTGATCATTCCATTATCGCGTAAATTTATTCATGTCTTGAAATTACCCGGAGCGATATTCGGAAGGCGTAATCCCCGTTTGTTTTTTGAACGTTCTGGCAAAGTAAAAGTAATCGTTATAGCCGGCTTGTTCGGCAATTTCACTTATGGTTAACGACGTGGTTCTAAGCAAACCGCAAGCGTACTCCATCCGGATATCGGTCAAATATTTCGTAAAATTGACGTGAAGCTCCTTTTTGAACAAATAGCTCAAATAATTCGGGTGGATGTAAAACTTTTTGGAGATGTCTTGAACCGAGATCGATTCGCGGAAATGCTCGCGAACGTACTGCTCAATCGACCGGAACATTTCCTCCCCGCGCTTCTCGCCATTGTCTCTATTCGTGTAAAAGCTGTCCTCTATTAACTCCTTTAGCTTGGCGATCATCTCGTAGGCGCTTCCGAAACGCGAAGTCAGATCGTCATAATCGGACAAGTACGTTTCCGCCGGAACGTTGTCCATCTTATAAGCTAGGGAAAGAATGAAGTTATACAGCCTTAGGGCATGTCGGATCCCGTAGTCACCTGAGCGAAAACGCGCTTCGCACCGGTCTAATCCTTCCCGTACGAGCTTCCCGTCTTTGAGTGTTAGAGCTTCCTCAAGCAGGCGAAGCTCGGAGGGATCCAGTTCGGCCAGTTGCGCCCCTGCAGCTTCTCTGATCTGCATCGTTTGACCGGTGAATGAACGATAGGAGGCCTCGGCAGCCTGATCTATCCGCCCCCTGAGCTGGCCCAGCTCGGTAAAAAGCCCGCTTATCCCGATCGATCCCGTCTGTTCGGCATGCGATTCATTCAGATGCCGAAGGACGCGGGCTCGATCGATTTCCCGCAGCAAAAAAGCGGTTTTCGTTTTTCCGATGCGTATTTGCACATGCGGAACGTTCATGGATAGCTGGATGTCATTGGATCCTCTTATCACAACGATGAAAGCCCCTTTATCCTGGTCCCATGGGAAGCGCAACCGTTCCAACAGCCTCATGATCTCTTTTTCAGGCAGCAGCTCCCTTTCTTGCAGAAAAAAGAGCAGCTCGTTGTGAGTCATCCTTCTCGTCCTGTCTATGAGCGTTGTTAGCTTATTCAAGATGACGACGATTTCCTCAGGATCAAAAGGCTTCAGGCAATAGCCGGCGGCCCCATATTGCATGGCTTGCTTAGCATATTCGAACTCCGCGTATCCGCTCGCCACCACGCAGTGGACATCCGCATCGACTTCGTAAAGCTTCCTGATCAGCTCCAACCCATTCATGCCAGGCATACGTATATCAATAAACGCCGCGTCCGGTTTGCAGGACATAATACGGTCGAACGCCTCTACCCCATTATAAGCTTCCCCAATAATCTCGTAGCCGTAGCCTTCCCAGTCCAGCGTTCCTTTCAAGCTTTCCAATATCCATTTCTCATCGTCTGCCAATATGACTTTATACATGCGCCCACCCTCTTGCAGGAGCTTTGATTATGACCTGCGTCCCTTTATCCGGCTCACTCTCGATCGACAGGATCCCATATTCGGGACCATACGCGAATCGGATCCGGCTATTCGCATTCATTATACCAATGTGTCTATTCTGCGAAACAGCAAAATTGTTAGTTGGTGGCCGTTCCGCCAAGCTCTCTCGAATTTCATCCAATGTTGCCGGATCCATGCCCACCCCATCGTCCTTTACCCAAATAAGCAATTCGCCCTCGACAGATATTCGGCACCCCACGGACAAGAGACATTTATGAAGGCACGGCTCAATTCCATGAAAGACGGCATTTTCCACAAGCGGCTGCATGATCATTTTGATTACGGTATAGTCCAGGCATGCTTCATCAAATTCGTACAGGACGTCGAAACGATCCCCAAAACGGATTTGCTGAATTCGGATATAAGCCTCGACAGTCCCGATCTCCTCTTTGAGCAGCACGTAATCATCGCCTTTCACACTGTAGCGGAAAATCCGGCTTAACGAGTCCGTCATCTCGCGAATCTCCCGCACTCCCTTGACGTGAGCGATTCCCTTGATCGTCTCAAGCGTATTGTACAAAAAGTGAGGGTTGATCTGATTTTTCAAAAACTGCAGCTCCGCTTGCTTCCGCAACAGCTGCAGCTCGAAAATATGTGTTTTGGAATCGATCAGTTTAGCGGCCAAATCATCAATTTCATCGAGCAATGCATTGAATTGCCGGGCCAAAATCGTTATTTCCGCATATCCCTCCAATGAAACTCGCTTGTTCGGATTATCCAACCCTTTCGACCGCAAACCGTATATGATCGTCATGAACGCGCGGATCGGGTTCAGGATGTTGCGGCTGATTGCGAGATAAAAGGCGTACATTACCGCTATCGATAGAATAAAGATCCCTACGACCAGCCGCTGAACCTCTTCCAGTCCCCGAAAGAGCTCGTCCTCCTTAAACACGCTTACAACTTTCCCGCTTATAGCCGGTACCGGCTTAGCATGTAAAATGTAAGGGCCGTCCTTCCGGGCTAATTCGACCGGTTCTCTTCCTTCGGACGCGAGCGCCCGAGCAACCGATGCGTCAAGCTCGCCTAGAGGCTTGCCTATCCTGGACAAGTCGTTGCTTGCGACTACGACATCATGACGGTCAAGCACAAAGAAACTCCCGGCGATATTGGTCGACATCGCGCCCAGCTGGGGGGCTATTGCATCCGCCTCCAATACGATGACGGCATACCCGATTTTCGTACCTATCGGCACCACGTTTCGTTTGTCATACACAGCGGTACCTACGTACACTACATGCTTCATAGGGTTCGAGAACCAGTGACGCTGCACCCCGGAATAGAAGATCTCTTGATCCGGAATCTGATCAAACGGAATATACTCGTCACAATTGACACAATTGTAAAAGCCACCGCCAACCTTGGACAGGAGAATGATGTTGACGATGCCCTGCTTCATCGTCTGCAAATTGACTAGCAGCGGATCGATTTTGGCATGCAAGTCGTATTGGATCAACCGATCCCGCTCCATCAAATATTGCTGGACGAGCTCGTTGTAGGCAATATTGGGCAGAATCCGATTGATAGAATCGGCATTAGAAGCTATGTTCTGCTGAATGGTGGAAATGAGCTCCACACTATATTCACTGTTCCGTTTATACGTGATACCCAGTATCTGATTATAGCTCCAGAACACAGTGCCGGACAACAGCAGCAAAATAACAATCCCGATACTGAGCAGCTGCAGACGGATCGAATATTTGCGAAGTAATACGAACACGATGAGACCCCTCCGAATCGCATTATCGAGCCTCATTCCAGTCCGGTACGAAGCCGCTTTTACCGTAATTGTAAGGGGGAAATACTTTTTTGTCCAAGCAAAAGGAAAACCGTCCGGAAGATCATCGAACAGTCCTAGATGTTGAATATCAGTTAGATGCGCAGGAGGGCAGCAAGGTGGGCTACAATCGCTCCTTGAACTTCGGTTCATTTGATTCTATTTTTTATCAGTTTGAACCCAAGATTTTGGACCTGTAGCTATGGCGAAGTTTTGTATACTTCACGAATGGCATCTTCAATATCTGGTTCTTTCACGCTCAAATCTTGTATAGGCAGCTTCCTGGACAAGTCAGCGATGAGCTCAGCGGCGGTGATCTGTTTTTTATCGAACTGGTACCAGATTTTCATGCCTTCCTGCTTCAAAATCTCAGCCGAAGGATGTATCAAATCTTCGCACGGATGCTGCAGCTCAACGACTAATTGTCGCTTCGGTGTTAATTTCCCAATAAGGGTATCCATCGGACCATCTTCCACTACCTTGCCGTGATTAACGATGACCAGTCTGCTGCACAATTGCTCTACGTCGTCCAGGTCATGTGTAGTCAGAATGACCGTCAACCCGCGGGTACGGTTCATCTCTTTGATGAATTGACGAATGGCATGCTTCGCTTCGACGTCCAAGCCGATCGTGGGCTCATCTAGAAACAATATGGAAGGTGAATGCAGCATGGACGCCGCCAAATCGCCTCGCATCCTTTGGCCCAGAGACAGTTGGCGGACCGGAGTGTCAATAAACTCGCTCAACTTCAAGACGTCGTTCAATAGTGCCATATTATCGCGATAAAGCTTTTCGTCAATTTGATAAATCCGTCTCAGCAGCTCGAACGATTCCTCCAAACGCAGGTCCCAATACAGTTGAGTGCGCTGTCCGAACACGACCCCGAGCTTCTTAACAACCGCTTTACGGTTCTCCTGAGGAGAGATGCCGCAAATATGGATGGAGCCTGATGTTGGGTGCAGAATACCCGTAAGCATTTTGATCGTTGTGCTCTTTCCTGCCCCGTTGGGACCAATATAACCAACGATTTCTCCGGGTTCGACAGCGAATGTAATACCGTCTACACCCCGAACTTTTTTCTTCTCAGGGAAAAAGAGGCTTTTAACGGCTCCTCGAAGGCCGCTTTCTTTTTTTACAATCACATATTCTTTTACAATTTCATTAACCTCGATAATGGCCATACCCACACCTCACGATCCAGAACTTTCATATTGTCTCATGCCAAACTTGAATAACTTCAAAGATAACCAAAAACACAGGAACCCGAGGAGAGGAGTCCAGAGGGCCAATCCCAAGGGAAGCTGAAAGGCATGATCCTTTCCAAGAAAATCCGCGGCTGGATAGAAGCTGATAAACCCGATCGGAATTATGAAGGTAAATAGCACTTGAATGACGTACGGATAAATGCTGAGTGGATATAATGTCACTCTCTCCAAGGTAGACAGAGCGAAATTAACCGTCGATGCATTGCGCTTGGTCCAGAATGCAATTGTGCCAAGACTGATGAATAGTGCCGCCCGAAGAAAAACTCCTCCGATCACAACCAGGATCAGCTTGCCAATGTTCGCAAAGGACCACTCCAGACCAACGGCGTTGACTCCGTATATAAAAATGATGGTGCCTGGAATTAGATCAATGAGTCCGATAAAATTCACATAGCTTGCAACCAACTGAAAAAAAACGCTCATTGGTCTGAGCAGAAGCCGATCAAACGCTCCGTTAATCACCATGTGGTCCATGTGCCAGGTATTAATAAAAAATACAACCAGCAGTCCGTGGCTCAGCAGGCCTAGTCCATAAATAAAGGCCAATTCAGAGAAATCCCAGCCGTTCAGAGATTGGAAACGATCCACGATTATACGCAGCATCCAGATTCCGGAGAAGTAATGGATAGGGATCATCAGCAGCCAGCTAACCAGAAACAAGGGATACTCGAGCTGCCGCTGAACAGCCAAACGGGCGAAACAAGCGGCTACGGAGCCGTAATGCCTTAATTTTGCGACCATTAATCCTTCAGCCTCCTTGAATCAGCGTTTTCGTCTTCGTGCGCTTCCAAGCCCAACTGAGCAAGAGTGCAAATAAGACG
The DNA here is from genome assembly GCF_059692235.1 of Paenibacillus sp. J2R1T-4. NCBI lineage: Bacteria > Bacillati > Bacillota > Bacilli > Caryophanales > Paenibacillaceae > Paenibacillus > Paenibacillus sp. J2R1T-4. The sequence continues at coordinate 171,842 of NZ_JCAUBA010000005.1, forward strand.
ATCCAAAAGCACTGTACGGCCATCCCCTGAAGGGCTTGGGTTAACGAAACAGCGCCGATATAGATGCTGATTGGGGCTTGGTAAGTATACTGAAAGGGCAGGAACACAGAAATCTGCTGAATTGTCTCTGGGAAAAACCACAGCGGGACCAAGCTGCCGGACAAGACACGTACTATACTGTCCTTCACAATACCTAAGTTGCCTAGCTCCATCACCCAGAACGCAGCCAACCCTACTAATGCGCTAAGCAGCCATAACAACGCATAGCTTAACAGGCAGCAAGGGATGAACAGAACGAGATGCTTCCACGATGCGGGGAGCGGCGGGCCGAAGACGATCGCCGCGAACAGGAACAGCGGAAGCATCCGATTCAGGAATGCGCTGATGGCGCTGCCCAGATCGTCGGCCAAGTAAGAGGCAAGCAAAGGGATTGGCCTGTAGAAGTCGGTGACGATCTGTCCTTCGCGGATTTTATAATAGATCGTATCCTGTACGTTGCAAATAAATACGGACGCCAGCAAAATTGAAATTACCGTGTATGTGATCAGATCATCCAATTTCATGGATTCGACTTGATCGATTCCTACATATGCTGCTTGCCACAAAAACACGGACGCTACCAACAGAATTATATTTGTTCCGACAGCGGCGAACACTTCAAAGCGGTAGGCCAGGTTTGTTAACATTCTCATTTTGGTTATGTACAAATACGCTTGCAGCAGCTAACACACCCCCACATTAGAAAAACAGAGCTGATTAAAAGACAATTTATACCATTATAAGATCGGACATTGTAACGCGCAATATGATAGTTAGGTTAAAACTATTTTTGGAGAAGGCAGGTGCCTTGTAGCCCATCATGTTCCATCTGCAAAAATGAAGAAACCTGGCCGTTGGCCAGGTCCTTGGTGGTTGAATCGGGTTCGTGACTTTACTTTAACTGCAAAAGCTGCAGTTATTATTCTGGGATCAGGGCCTTTTACCAGATTAACTGCATTTCCTACCGTTAATTATTTGATATTCGGCTCATCTCGATAAAATTCTAGTTATTAACTGCAGGTTTTACAGTTATAATTCAAATAGGCTTCGTTGGAGAGAAATTAACTGTATGTTTTGCAGTTACCTCTCCGATTTTAGGAGGGGGTTGGGTTTATACAGGCATAGGGGTATCTGTTGGTTTTGCATATCCTTTTTTATATGTGCTATCGATAATATCACGAATTTCTTTTAAGGATTTTCCCTCATGCTTCATATTGATCGACTGCACGGCAATTTGCAAGCAAACCCCACAACGAGTGCCGTGGTCATCCCATACAATCGAGCCGTCTGCATTAACTTCCTTTACAAAGCAGTTCATGTTGCTTCTGTGTCCAGCGCTGTCGCCACAACCACAGTAGCAAGGAATCCACTTTAAGATATCTTTTGCCATACCAGAAGCTTGATATACCAATCTAACTTGATCGGGTTGTGATTTCAAAAAGGAAGGCAATACACTAGCTGATGCCGTTTTCTCTTGGATATCGCTGCTTGCATGTTCCTGATGGCTGTGTTCCTCATGATTAGCCTCTTTTTGAGAACCGCAGGCTGTAACGATGACTGCCATTGTTAGTAAGATTAAGATACTCTTAAATAAATATTTCATATTTCACCCCTGACGTGTTGAGCTGTTTCAAATATAACACAATAAGGGGGTATTAATTACAGCAATCATTCTGAGTTGATTCATTAGGAGTCGATTTCTTAAATGAGCCAAACTCCACTTTTACGGGAGCAGGCGGAGCGCAGCAAAGCGAAAGATCCTTCGTCTCCCCTGCTGATTCAAACTCAGAATCCTCTTTGGTGAAGAATATCTCCCAAGCATTCCCGTCTGGGTCATACACCCAAACCTTATCTTGTACAGCATAGCAACAAGTTGTGTTCATCTCATCGATGAGCAGCAATCCCGATTGACGTAAACGCTCACCCATCGCCAATACTTCTTCGGTATCATTCACCTGAAACCCGAGATGGTTGAGTACACCCTTCTTTTCAAATGGTCGAACGTTCATTGAGAAATGAAGCGCTGGTTCATCCAGCTCAAATTTGGCATACTCATCCTTAACTTTCGTTGGTTCAACTCCAAAGAAACTACGATAAAATGCTAGAGACTTGCCTAAATCTGTGCAATTCACAGCCACGTGCATTCTTTTTATTGCCATTGTAAATACCTCCAGTTTTATTAGCAGCAATTAGTAGGCGGGCGGAAGATACAGCACAACTGCTCCGACAACAACCCGCTTATCTCATCTTGATTAAGTTTGTAGTAACTCCATGTACCTCGTGTTTCTTTGTCGATCAATCCCGCGTCCAGCAAAATCTTCAGATGGTAAGATAGCTTAGACTGTGGCATATCAATTATTTCGCATAGGTCGCAGACGCAGACGGTCCCTCGCTGACACAGCTCGTATAAGATCTGCAATCTTTTCTGATCAGCCAGCGCCTTAAACTTCATTTCAAACCTCTCAAAAGAAGGCTGGACAACGGCTATAAGAGGAATTTCTTTTTTCATGTGTCCGCTCCTTAATCAAAATTTCTTGATGAATAAACAATATCCTGAATTTACTAAATAGTCAATAACTAAATCAATTTTTTTTGATGTTATAGTCGCGCGATCGAACTAACGATGGTTTTCGCCGTTTTCTTTAATCCCAATATGAATCGAAACGTCGGTCCATGGCTTTGAGCAGTCAATGGTCCACCGAAGTATAGCCCACGCACGTTGGATTCGAAATTTATGTTCAGTTTCGGATATTCATTGGAGTTTCCTTCTTTTGAGAGGAGTTGTCTCAGCGAATTATCTAGAAAGGGGACATTGTCTACATTCAAACGATATCCTGTCGCCAGTATAACGTGATCCGCCGTTTTCTCAGAACCGTTGGACAACTGTAATCGAATCTTTCCATTTTTGTCGGACGACACCTCTTTGATTTGTACACCGCCGATCTCATGAACTTTGCCTTGGACATAGGAACGCAAAAATTCAGCGACAGGAACAGTTTGCGACCCAAGATCCCATAACTTCTTTTTTAACAATGTCGGCAATCTGTAAAATATGTTCCCAATGCCTCTTAGTGTCCACTCCTGAGTTTTGCTCGGTGCAACGTATTTAACACTATCGCTACGGTATATAAGCTCTACGTTTGCTTTCGTTTCATAAAGCAATGCCGCCGCTTCCCAAGCGCTTTGACCGCTGCCAACAACTACGACATCTTTCCCATTGAACTGATCAAAGCTTGTATAGCCCGATGTATGAGAAACTAAGTGGTCAGGAAGCTCACGGAACGCTGCAGGGACATGTTTAAACGGTTGCACCCCGATGGAGATAACGACGTTCTTTGCTTGAAAAAGACTTCCCTGGTCAGTGACTACTTCAAAAGTTTCACCATCGAAGGTTAACCCAGTAGCTAGTTCAGGCGTGAACGCCACTCCTGTTTTTTCTGCGAACCAAAATGCGTAGTCTACGAATATAGGACGCGGCAGCGGAGTTACAAGGTTAGCGCCAGTTTCTTTCGCGTACCTTTGAATCGTGAAATGATCATTTGGATCTGAGAGACGGACAAGTTCATGCGGCGTGCGGATAAACATTTTTTGCGGCATCTGATTTTTCCAAAAGTCCATCGGGTAACCAATCAACTTATAAGATAACTTTTTCTCTGCCGCATGAGCGGCTATTGATATTCCATACGGTCCCGCGCCAATAATAATAACGTCTAACATATCTATTGACCTCCAACTTAATATTAGTTCTTCAACTGGGTATGATTATACATTATTATTTGTATTTTGCAAATGTGTGTGATATAACTTAAACAAGAGGTGATAACAATGGAAAATCTACGGAGCATGTTTCAACTCCTTTCCAGGGGGTTCGGACTCCTTAACGAAGAATGCTGCGATAACTGCTGCGGTCAAACGGTGTCGCAGGTGCAAAGCCATATCATTTACGAAATCAATCGACAGCATAATCCTTCCATGCAGGATGTGGCTAACGCACTAGGGATGGATATTACGACGTTTAGCAGACAAGTGAAAACCTTGGTGGATAGAGGATTGGTGAACAAAACACCTGATCCGAACGATAATCGGTTCAATATTTTATCGCTCACACCTGAGGGTCAGTTCATGGAAAATGACATTAACGAACGCGTTAACGAGCAATTGAACAAAATCTTGTCTCATCTCAGTGATTTTGAACGGGAATCCGTTATTCGGTCATTTAAGTTAATGATAGACGCCATGCAGAAATCAAATACCTGCTGTATTCCTTCGAAGTAACGGGGGAATTCTCTCTTTTAATACTTGCATTATTCAAATATTATTCATAATGCCATAACGGAAGGAGGTGATTTAAATGGAGCAAAATAAATGCTGCGAAGAAAACTGCTGCACTCCCGAAGAACAAACTGAAGATTGCTGCAAAACGAACTGCTGTTCATAATTTACACGGGGCGACCACGAGGTTGCCCCTTTATCTATTACGACATTCGTTTCGATTTTTTTGTTATCGATTTTTACAAACTCTTAACACAACATTTTGGCTAACTATCATATAATTGCATCGTTATATATTTATGTTATAATAAATTCGGCTCGGGAATGGAATCCTATGGACAAAAAAATGCACATCTATTTTCAATGCGTTCAAAACAGGTGCCGAAGCGAATTGTAAAGTAATGGACCTGATTAAAGATCTGAACATTCCAGTTCCAAGGAAAGGGGATTTAGATGGACAACATTGAAGAAATGGCGGAAAATCTTAAGCTTCTGGGGGACAAAACCCGACTCACTATTTTGACACTTTTGAAGGAACGCGAACTCTGTGTCTGCGACATCGTTGAACTATTGGGCACATCCCAACCAAATGCGAGCCAACATCTCCGAAAATTGAAGGTTTCTGGACTGCTCAGTGAGACCAAAAAAGGTCAATGGGTGTACTATTCTTTAAATGTGAGCGACAAACCCTATATTCAGGCAGTATTGGAGCACGTTCCATCCTTAAAAGAACAAGTAGATAAACTGAAAAGCGTTCAATGCTGAAATCTTGGAGGAAATCATGGGTTACATTGCATTTTTCATTTTTTTGCTGACGCTTATATTTGTCATTTGGCAGCCTAAAGGCTTGAATATTGGTTGGTCTGCTGCGGGCGGTGCCATTCTCGCGTTGGCGTTTAGCGTAGTCAGTTTCTCGGACGTCGTTACCGTTACGGGAATCGTCTGGAACGCGACTTTGGCTTTTGTCGCGATCATCTTGATCTCGCTAATATTGGACGAAATCGGATTTTTCGAATGGGCAGCCCTTCATATGGCACGTCTGGCTAACGGAAATGGCACGTTAATGTTTGCCTACATCATCATGCTAGGAGCAGCGGTCGCAGCGTTATTTGCCAATGACGGCGCAGCACTCATCATCACGCCAATCGTTCTAGCGATGGTTCGGGCTTTGAAATTTGAGGATAAAATGGTTTTACCTTTTATAATGGCTAGTGGTTTTATTGCTGATACAGCGTCTCTGCCGCTAGTCGTTAGCAACCTGGTGAACATCGTCTCAGCCGATTATTTTGGGATTGGTTTCGCCGAGTACGCGAGCCGTATGATCGTACCGAATTTTTTCTCCGTCCTTGCAAGTTTGTTCGTCTTATCCTTGTATTTCAGAAAAAGCATCCCTCAGAAATACAATTTCACACAGCTTAAAAGGCCTCATGAAGCCATTCGAGATTTGAAGCTATTCCGCATGTCTTGGGTTGTATTGAGCATCTTACTCGCTGCCTATTTCCTAAGCGAATATATCGCTCTCCCTGTCTCTATTATCGCGGGAGCAGCTGCGATTGTATTCCTGCTTGCAGCGCGAAAAAGCCCAGTCATCCATACTATGAAGCTCGTCAAAGGGGCACCTTGGGCGGTTGTCATTTTCTCTATTGGCATGTACGTGGTTGTATACGGGCTTAGAAATGCAGGGCTCACAGACGTATTGGGAGATGTCATTGAAAACATATCTCTCAATGGATTGTTCGCCTCCACCCTAGGTACGGGTTTCATTGCCGCCATATTGTCCTCCATCATGAACAATATGCCCACTGTCATGATTGACGCACTTGCCATTAACGGTACTAACGCACAAGGAATCATAAAAGAGTCCATGATTTATGCGAATGTAATCGGGTCCGACCTTGGTCCGAAAATCACACCGATCGGCTCTTTGGCAACATTGTTGTGGCTTCACGTCTTGTCCCAAAAGGGCGTTAAAATCACTTGGGGGTATTACTTCAAAATTGGTATTATATTGACTGTTCCAACTCTACTCATAACGCTCACTGGTCTCTACTTATGGCTTAAATTCATTGACACTTACACGATGAATCTTTGGATTCCTATCGGTGTAATTACTCTTGTCCTTACGTTTGTCGCATATATCTTTCTATCGGCTCAAAAGAGTAAACAGGGAAGAAAAAGCCAACAAAGCGTTTGACTCATAAAATCAAACTTTAAAGGAGTTTTACGACATGGAGAAAAAACCGTTAGTTTACTTTCTTTGCACAGGAAATTCATGCAGAAGCCAAATTGCGGACGGATTCTTGAAGGCGCTCGGCGGCGACAAATTCGAGGTGAAAAGTGCAGGTCTTGAAGCGCACGGATTAAACCCCCGAGCTGTGCAAACCATGAAAGAAGCAGGCTTGGACATCACCGGCCATACATCCGATGTCATTGATCCAGAAATATTGAACAACGCTGATTATGTAATCACGCTGTGTGGACATGCAGATGAACACTGCCCCGTTATATCGAACAAAAACGTTGTGAAATGGCATTGGGGATTCGAAGACCCAGCAAAGGCGACAGGTACAGAAGAAGAAATTACTGCTAAGTTCCGCGAAGTACGCGACTCAATAAAAAGCCGCATCGTTCAATTTGTAGAGTCAGGGAAATACAATGAAGGGGGATTGTCTATGGAAAAGAAATATCAAAGCTTAGTGGACAATAAAATATTTATGGGCGGAGCATCCGACATCGAGGATATGGTGAACAACGAGCAAATTGAAGTGATCGTCGATCTGCGGGGAGAATCCTCGGGCAGCGCATACCCTAGCCCGAATGTCCAATGGATTCAAGTACCGATCGGAGATAACGCTGATGTTCCACAACAACTGTTGTTCAAAGAGGCGATTGATCAAGTGGTTAGCGCCTATAAAGAAGGCAAGAAAGTTGGTTTTCACTGCGGCGGCGGAAAAGGACGTACAGGAGCAGTCGCAATTGGAACACTAATAGAACTTGGGAAAGCCTCAACGATTGAAGCTGCTGAAAATATGGCAAAGAGCATTCGACCTCTTATTCATATAAGAGAGCCTCAAAGAGATGCATTAGAGAAACTTTATCCGCAATAAAAAGAGCTTTTGGGCATATTTGTCCAAAAGCTTTTTTTGACCCTTACTTTTCAACCACAGAGCTGCCTCTTCAAGAAAATGGTTAGGGGTTACCAGCAAAATATTCTACAACGACCTCACGGAATTCCAGAGCAGCTCGCGAAATGTAACGACTCCTGTGCCATAATAAAGCTATTTCCCGTACCAATTCGTGATTCTCTACTTGGATATATTTGATATGTTCCCGTGAATTCCTCGCCGTGCTTGGTATGAAGGCTATGCCAATTTCTGCTTCCACAAGAGTGCTTAACCTTGCAGGTTCATCCCCCTCATACACATATTGAGGTACAAATCCAACCGAATTGCATACAGAGTCCACTAAATTGCGTATACCGTAGCCTCTCTTTACACCGACAAACCACTCATCCCTTAGTTCTGTCAAGGATACGCTACTCCGAACTGCCAGCCGATGCCCCTTTGGAACAGCTACAAGGATTGGATCGATGAACACGATTTGACATTCAATGTCATCCCCTTCTACAGGAGGTGAAGACAAGCAGAAATCGACTTCTCCTCTATTAAGACGCGTAACCATTTCCTGCGTGGTCAGCATTTGCACATGAAATTGGATATAGGGCCGTTTTTTCCGAAACTCTCGAAGGATATTGGGTAACGTGCTTGCGGTAGTCACCGCCAATTCGAGTGTGCCGCGTTCCGGGCTGGATAAATCGCTAATCTCCTGTTTTCCCTGTTCCAATTCAAACAACGCCCTCTCTGCACGACGAAGGAATCTGCTTCCGAACTCATTCAATCGTAGCTTCCTCCCTATTCGGTCGAATAGAGGGACCCCTAGATCCTCTTCCAAGCGTTGAATCGTTTTGCTTAGTGACGATTGAGTAACGTGCAGACTTCGTGCAGCTTCGGTCACATGTTCCAATCGAGCTACCGCGAGAAAATATTGCAGTTGAAGAAGTTCCATTTCACACCCTCCCTCATTCCTTCAAGTCAATGAAATCATAACATATAATGCGTTGGAATAAATAATTGATTTCAAGTACGATGACAACAAAACACTTTGGGGGGAGGGCCAAAAATGAATGTTCGCAGCAGCTGGTTGCTGATTTCCGTTGGACTAGGGGTGCTATTAAACCCATTAAATTCTTCGATGATTGCTGTTGCCATTGCAAGGCTGCAAAATGTGTACCATCTTGACTTTACAGTTGTTTCCTGGATTATTTTTTCTTTCTACATTGCGAGTGCTATCGCTCAACCAGTCATGGGGAAGGCCAGCGATTTATTTGGTCGCAGGAGGATATTTCTTACCGGTCTTGTTGTATCCTTCGTTGCATCATTATTAGCTCCGCTATCACCAAACTTTGGGTGGCTCATCGTATTCCGCATTGTGCAATCTATCGGAACAAGCATGATGGTTGCGGTTGGAATGGCCATTGTGCGAATTCATATTACGGAGAAACAAGCGACTGCGCTATCAGTTATGTCCATATTTCTATCAGGAGCGGCAGCAATTGGACCCTTTATTGGCGGGGTCTTGATTCACTGGTGGGATTGGCCTGCTATCTTCTTCGTTAATATTCCTTTCGTGGTGGCGAGCTTTCTATTAGCTTGGAGGACTATTCCTAAGGACGAACCGCCAACATCCGTTGCACGCAACATGTCCTTTCGTAAATGGTTTGATTTGATTGATGCGCCAGGGATCCTGCTCTTCACAGTGGGTCTGGTTGCCCTACTCGTTGGATTACTGACAGCAAAATCATCTGGGCATGTCTCATTTGGGCATGTCATTGTCGGGCTGATAGGCCTCGTGCTGCTTACGGCTTTCGTACGACATGAGTTAAAAGCGACGTCACCCTTTATTCCTTTGCGCACATTCGCCAAATACCCTGCAATGACTTGGGTCAATGTCGAATTCATGCTCGTTAACGTACTTTTTTACTCGCTCTTTTTCGGGCTTCCGTCTTACTTGCAAATGGTACGTCATGTCAGCGAGTTCCATACAGGGATTCTCATGCTAAGCTTAGGCTTATGCTCGCTCGTTGTTTCCCCAACAGCAGGACGATGGATCGATAAATCAGGACCACGACCAGCATTGCTCGTGTCCGGAATTTTGATGACATTAGGGTCGGTGTGGCTCGTGACATTGAATCAAACTTCACCGGTTATCAGTGTGTGTCTGGCTTTAGCTGCATTCGGTATTAGCAACGGGTTGAACAATGTCGCTATGCAGGCAGCCCTGTTCAAAAGTTCTCCAAAAGAAATAATCGGTGTAACATCCGGATTATTTAATACATCCAGATACCTGGGAACCATTCTCTCTTCATTGTTGATAGGCATCGTAATGGGAGATAAGTTCAGCGCCGGGGGGTTGCAAGTGCTTGGGATTATCCTCACAGTAATTGCATTGTCCTTGTTATTCATGAGTTGGCGGCGCCGGAAGTCAGGGCAATTGCAAGAATTGTAGGTTCACCAAATATTTTGAATGATTTGAAAAAGGAGGCCTGCCGCACGCATGCGGCAAACCTCCTCTTCCGACAGGAGTCAAACCTTATTTAACCATGGTATGGATCGGGTGGCCTAGGCCGACCTCCGCCGCTTCCATCACGATTTCGCCAAGTGTCGGGTGACCGTGGATCGTAAGCGCAATATCTTCCATAGTCGCCCCCATCTCGATGGCAAGTCCAAGCTCTGCAATCAGGTTGGAAGCTTCCAGTCCAACGATTTGCGCTCCGAGCACAAGGCCGTTATCCGCATCCGACACCAGCTTGACGAAGCCTTCCGTTGCATGGAGTGAGAGCGCGCGGCCGTTGATGTTGAACGGGAACCGTCCGATCTTCACGTTATGACCCTTGCTCTTCGCTTCGATTTCGCTGAAGCCGACGCTTGCGCATTCCGGATCGGAGAAGACGACCAGCGGAATGCACTTGTAATCGATCTTCGATGGATGACCGGCGATCGCTTCCGCGGCTACCTTGGCTTCATAAGAGGCCTTGTGTGCCAGCGCAGGTCCGGAAACGATGTCGCCGATTGCATATATATGTGGAACGCTGGTCCGGCACTGGTCATCTATCTCGATCAGGCCACGGTCGGCCATCTTGATGTTGATCAGATCCAGACCGAGCCCGCCGTCCGTATTCGGCCGGCGGCCGACGGTTACTAGCAGATAATCTGCAGTAACCTGTTGGTCTTTACCGTCTACGGAGAAGGTCACGGTCACGTCCTTGTCGGTCTGCTCCGCACTCTTCGCATGGGCACCTGTGAACGTCTCCACCCCATTGCTCTTGAGCTTCCTCGCGACCAGCTTGGACATGTCCTTATCGAAGCCTGGAAGAATGGAATCCAGTCCTTCTATGATGGTTACCTTCGTACCGAACTTAGCGTACATCTGTCCGAGCTCTACGCCAATATAACCACCTCCGATAACAACGAGACTCTTCGGAACCTTAGGCAGGGACAGTGCTTCCGTAGAGGAGATGATGCGTCCGCCGAACGGGAATGCCTTAAGCTCGATCGGGCGCGAGCCGGTAGCGATGATACAGTTCTTGAAGCGGTAACGGGACGCTTCCTGGTCGTTGAAGACGCGCACTTCGTTCTCGTTAATGAACTTGACTTCGCCGCTGAAGAATTCAACCTTGTTTCCCTTCAGGAGTGAAGCAGCGCCGCCCGTCAGTTTCTTGACCACGCCGTTCTTGAATTCTTGAACCTTCGGCCAGTTGACCTTCACTTCGCTTGCTTCAATACCGATCGCCACGCCGTGGGCAATCGATTCGTATTGATGGGCGGCGGAAATCAGCGCCTTGGAAGGAATGCAGCCGACGTTCAAGCAAACGCCGCCCACATATTGTTTATCCACGCACAGGACGGATTGTCCCAGCTGGGCTGCGCGGATTGCAGCCGCATATCCGCCAGGGCCAGCTCCGATGACTAATGTGTCAATATCTAGAGATTCATCACCTACGAACATATTCTTATACCTCCATATTGAGCAGCTTTAATATGATGTTACATCGTGATGACGACATTTCCCTTTTTGTGGCCTTGTTCGACATACCGGTGCGCCTCTACAATTTGATTTAGAGGGTAGCAGCGATCAATAACTGGTTTCAGCCGGCCCGTCTCAACAAGATTTTTGACAAAAACCAGAGCTTCTTTGCTCGGGACTGCTGTCCCACCTTTGACCGTATTGAGATAATGTCCTTTGATCTTCAGCGAGCTTTTACATTGTGAAAACGTAGTCTTGCCTACCGTGTCAAAGATAATGTCGTAAGTCTCTCCGTTTTTCGTAAAATCATCTAGCGTATAGTCTATTACCTTGTCAGCTCCTAGTGATTTTACCATTTGAACATTCACAGTACTGCACACACCGGTAACTACTGCTCCAAAGTACTTGGCCAGCTGCACCGCAAAAGTCCCTACACTTCCTGAAGCGCCATTGATAAGAACTTTTTGTCCGGGCTGGATGTTGCCTTTTTTGAGGAAAATAAGGGCGGTATTTGCTCCAATAGAAAGAGCAGCGGCCTCTTCATAGGTCAAATTGTTCGGTTTTGCTGCCACCGCCCCGTCTTCGGGCAGGCATTTATACTCGGCGTGGGCACCAAAATTCACCTTGAAGGTCGATGCGAATACCTGGTCACCTGCCTTGAACCGTTTTACATCTTTGCCCACGGCTTCAACTTCACCGGCTAGTTCCATTCCGAATATCGGATTTCTTGGTTTTCTGAAACCTAAAGCGATTCGACCGGGGATCCAGAACATGGGAGGAACTGTAAAACTTCGCATTCTACAATCCCCTACGTTTACGGTTGTCGCATGCACTTTTACCAATATTTCATGGTCTTTGGGCGTAGGTTTTTCGACCTCTTTAAGCTGGAGAACCTCCGGTGGTCCGTATTTGGTTGCTACAATAGCTTTCATTTTACGCACCAACATCCCTTTGTTTGAAAACTCCCCACGACAGCATGTTAAAAATGAGAAAGTAGACGGTTAGCACTAAAATTGAAAATTGCAGGGTCATACCTTCGATAATAGGACTGTCATTCAAATATTGGGTCAAATCGATGTTCGAAAACAAATAATATTTGGCCCAACTATATTGGGTCAGGAAATGCCCTATGGCGAACCCAAGGAACATACTGCCAAGAGAGAATGCAATTGCGATCGAACTGCTGCGGAATACAGTGGAGATCATAAATGCCATCGTTACGATCATGATCAATTGAATGCACTGATAACCGTAGGTGCTTAACACGTGCCCTACCATATTTACTTCATGTACGATGCCGTCACTGGCAGCATAAATGTATGGCGCACCCACATTGCTAAATCCTTCCAGCATACAGGAAATCAAGAAGGCCGATCCGAATAGTGCAACAAGCAGTAACACAGCGAAGGCAAATGTCGATATATATTTGGCTAACAATATTTTCGAACGTGAGGCCGGACGAATCAATAGCATTTTGATCGTCCCTCCGCTAAATTCCCCTGCTACGCTATCTGCCGCAATAACCACGGTGAAAATAGTAACCAAACTAATCATTTGCGCCGCATTCAATACTCCGCCCCACAACGATCGATCCGTTGGAGGTTTGTTATGCTCCAATCGGTACTGAGCTACGTTCAACTTAGCCTCAATATCAGTTCTCACTGCTGCTGGTAGTTCTGTTTGTACCAATGTTCGTTTGTTTTCATCTATTTGATGTTGGATTGTTGTTTTCCAATCATCGTTAGCTTGGGGAAGCTTGTTTGTATTATGAGCAACAATCAGCATAGTAGCGGTTATGACTATGACTACCGACACTAAAATCCAGGTGCGGAGACGGCGATAAATTTTCATATTTTCGTTGAGAATAAGATTAAGCAATTTGATCACTCCCAGTCATTTCCAGGAATTTATCTTCAAGCGTTTGAATTTGCTTTTTCATGCTGTACACTCTAACGCCGGCTTGAACCAATCGTGCATTCACATCAGCAATTTGCTCCTGATCCAGCAAAAGCTCCAACCCATCTTCTACAAGAGTAGTGTTAAAGGAAGGAGCAGATTTAAGGACATGCTGCGCCAGTTCCTTCTGATTCACTTCGAAAACCACTTTAATCAGGTCGTCCGTGTTGGCATATTCTTTTATAAGGCGAACATCGATGACCTTGCCGTTCTTAATAATGGCTACGCGGTCACACATCAACTCCATCTCTGATAACAAATGGCTGGAAACGACGACAGAAGTCCCTTCAACTTGCGTCAGCTTGCGCAAATAATCGCGGAGTTCCCGTATACCGGCAGGATCTAGGCCATTCGTTGGCTCATCGAGAATGAGTAATTTGGGCTTGTGCAGCAGCGCTTGGGCAACACCTAATCTTTGCCGCATGCCAAGTGAATAGTTCTTCACCTTATCATGAATGCGATTTTCCAAAGCAACTAACGTAATTACTTCTTGAATGCGTTCCTTCGTCACACCTGGAGACATGCGGGCAAAATGAATCAGATTTTGATAACCCGTCAAATACTTATACATCTCCGGATTTTCAACAATTGCCCCTACTTTTGCAATCGCGCTTTCGAAATTTTTCGTAATGCTTTCCCCATCGATCACAATTTCACCTTCACTAATCTTCATCAAGCCAACCACCATACGGATCGTCGTTGTTTTCCCAGCACCATTCGGGCCAAGAAAACCAAACACCTCACCCTTCGGCACTTCTAAGCTCAAACCATCAATAATCGTTTTGCTGCCAACCCTTTTCGTTACATTGCGAAGCTGCAGAATAGGTAGATTCATGGGTTTCTCTCCTTTATTTATTATTTAACACGACTGACCGAGATTAATGGCATTCCCAAATCACGGACTTTTCTTAAGAATCCATGCAATGCAGCCTGATCAACTGGACCTGTTAATAGCGTATTACCGTTCTCTTCAAGCTGTATGGTGAGGCCTTCGAACCAGTCGGTCCAAACAGGACCCAGATGTCCCTTGATCCTGATTTGATAGACGATAGAATCATTTGCATCCGTTATGGAATTTTGATTATTTGACATTACCTCTCCTTTGTTAGCTTTTTTGTTGTTTGTGAGGGGCCGGCCGCTTGCGGATGACCCCTTCAGCCACGGCGAGGTTGATCACCCAGCCCGCGCCCATCAGTAGCGCTTCACTGAGCTCACTCGGCGGGCCGATGATCAATTCCCCGGCCATCAGGGTCAGCACCTGCGTGCCAGCACCAAGTCCGATCGCGTAGCCGCGCATCATCCATGCGCGGTGCCTGATCACGTCCCCTCGCCGGATCGTGTTAAAGCTGAGGACGATGGACACGACCATAGCCGACCCAAACAGAAGCCGCAATGCATAAAGCAGTTCACCAGTGCCATCCTTCCGGGTATAGAAAAGGGTCATCCACAGCGCTGAGAGCCCAACCAGCAGTCCGCATATAATCAGGAGCTTCCCGGCCGCACGGTGCCAGCCGGGCCTGCGCCGCCGGAAACCGGAAGCGAACTGGAACGGGCCCAGGATGGCAAATACAGCTGCACACAGGATATGCAGCACTATCGGCAGGGGCGACGCAGAGAACCGTGCGTCGGCCGGCATAATTTCCGCACCGCCGACTAGCTCCGTTACGCGGAAGGCGCCGAAGACGAGTGGAAGGGCGCCTAGCAAGAGCAGTGCAGCGACGTGCCACTTTGCCGAACCTGCTTTTGCCGACACTTTGGTTATCTGTGTCATGGGTTTCCCTAATTCATTGGGCTGGGGCACATTAGAGGCTTGATCTTCATTGAAGTTATTCACTTTCATTTTTCGACGGGTTCCGAGGCTTGCTTGCGCCGTTCCGACCAGAGCGCATAGCCCAGCCAGGCCAAAGCTATCCCCACCGGCACCGCAACTTTCGGCTCGTGCTCGGGCGGAAGCAACGCAGCCACGGGGGACAACACGGACCCGACGGCAAGCAGACCGGCCGCCAAGCGCGGCAGGATGCCAGCACGGAATGTCGCGATGCCAAACAGCAGGCCGCCGAGGATATACAGGGACCCTGTTAGCGTCCATAGATTTGCGAGGACTTCGAAGTTCGTATCACCGGCGGAGTTGGTAAAGGCCCCTATGAAGCCCTCCGCAAGCGTCGGCGCCTCGGTCGCCAACAGCGGCAAGATAGTAACTTCGGCGAAGGTAAAAGGTACTGTGAGCACCCAACTGAGGCTATACAGGAGAAAGCCGACCAGACCAAGCCACCCAGCCTCTTTAACTTGCCTGGCGTAGAGCCCCGTAATGCCCAGCAGGAAGAAGAAGCACATGGCGGTGGCCAAGGCGTGGACGATTGCCCATTGGGTGGTGGTGACTGACGAAACAATGTTAGCTTGATGGAACATCCCAACAACAACCACGTAAATTATCCCTGCCACCATAGCTGATAGACCTGCCCAACGGATGAGGCTCGAGGTTGTTATCTTCATTTTGCTCTCCTGGTTGTTTCCGTTAATAACTGCGGTCTTACGATTGGAATTCATATGTTTCTCTCCTTTTTCGAACAATTGTGATTTGTGCCGGTCCCTTGGAGCGAATTTCGTACTGTCCATGCTCGTGATGGTCCTCAATTGATACATTTGTTTGACTCATTTTGCGTCTCCTTCATGTTTCTCCTGTGGATGTATCTCCACATCGTCGTTCCTTTCTTAATTAGAAGATACACGTTCATGTGGTGAGACGGCATCACCACATGTGGTGATTGATGTGGTGATTTGTCAATCGGGAGGCTATGGGGAATGAGAAAAAGCCCCGGCACGGTTTGCTAAACCTGCCAGGGTCGGAGTGAATTCCTTTTTGGGGGGTGGTATATAAGGGCTTGCTAGAACAAATCGAGTTCCTCCGCCCGACGGACTGCTGCCCGACGGTTGTTCACCTCAAGCTTCTCGTAAATGTTCTTGGTATGGGTTCGGAGGGTGTTCAGGGACACCATGAGTTCGCGGGCAATTTCCGGGCCACTCAAGTCGGTTCCGAGCAGCCGAAGCACGTCACGTTCACGTTCGCTGAGTGGCTCGATCATTACCTGTTTGGCAGGTGTTCTGCCCTCTGCCTTGTCATAGGCTGTCAGGAGGTGACGGACATAGTTCAGGGCGATCCCTTGTTTCACGGCCGCTTCCAGCAGGGCCGCCATAGGTCGACCTTCGTCCACAAAGATGCGGAAGTAGCCCTCTGGCTCAGCCAGTGTCAGGGCGCGTTCCAGCGGCACAAGCGCAGCAGGGATGTCGCCTTGCATATAGTGAACAAGTGCCAGCACGACCAAGATTTCGATCGCGCTTCCCGTCCTCTCGCCTTCTTTCGCTGCTTGGAGGAGGCGCTCCAGGAGACCCATTGCCTCAAGCATGGAGCGGTCTGCTCGGTCGCTCTTATACCGGGCCGTGAGCACCCTGGCCAGGGTGATGTGCTCGAATTCGTGCAGGTAGCAAAGGTCGTCCCGGGCGGACAGGCCAAGCTCCCGTGCCCACTCGAGGGCTTCATCCAACCTGCCCTGCGCGACCCACACTCGTGCCTTCAACGCGGCTACAGGACGCACATTTGGGAAAAAGTCACTCACATACAGATGCTCTGCCTCGTGGAGCAGGTCGAGCGCACCGTCCAGATCTCCTTCGGCCTCCCGTATTCGAGCCATTGCGACGCGCCAGCGATACCGGTTTTGCGGGAACCCGGTGTGCTCGCCCTGCTCCTTGCTTCTCAGCAGGTGCTGCGTGGCGGCAAGCAGATTGTCATGCTCACGGCAGAGCTCACTCATTCCCACGTACATGTCTGCCGTTCCCCGCATCGCAGGCTCGCCCTGATCCGTCGCAAGCTGCAATCCCCGCTCATAGATACGCATCGCCTGGCGGAGTCGACCTTGCGTAATCCTTATATCAGCCAGAGCGATTGAGCCCCCGATTGCGTCAGAGATGTTCCCGGCCAGCTGCATGCTAGCCATGCCATCGGCGAACATCCGGTGAGCTTCCTCGAGATCTCCGCTTGTCCAGGATGCGAGTCCCAGGAGCGCAGCTGCCGCTCCGCGCCGGAGATGGTCGTCCTCAGGTGCGAGGTCGAGCACCCGCCGGGCGTATTTCATAGCGGCGGGTACATCACCCAATGCTTGGGCATGCGCGGCACGGTACACGGCAATCGAACCTGGGAGACGGCGAAATTCCTCTTCGTCCACAATGACCATCTCATCCAATGGAGCTTTCGGTTGTTTGCGCTTGTCTGCTGTCGTTCCCAGCCACCGTTCGGCGTCACGCAGTCGGCCCTCAGCAGCCTCTAACTCACCGCTAGCCAGTAACACCCAGGCATACCCGACGCTGAGCACAGGCCTGCAGTGAAGCAACTCGTCGGGGAGCGCCTTCAGCCAGCTGAGCGCTGCAGCCTCCTGTCTACTCCTGCGCACGGCTGGCAAGGCCAGCTCGATCAAGTCCGCCGCTCGCGCGAAATCCTCGGCTGCCAGCGCGTGGCGGATCGCATCGGCCGCCGAGCCATGCTGCTCGTACCACATGCTCGCACGCCGATGCAGCGCAGCTACCTGATCAGGCTGATCCGCCCTCAAATGCGCAGAGAGAACCTCGGCAAAGAGGTGATGATAGCGATACCAGTGGCGCCTGTCATCCAATGGAACGACAAAGAAGTTGCCTCGCTCCAGGGCCACCAACCGCGCGTTGCCTTCCTCCTGGCCGGTAACAGCATCGCACAGCGGGCCATGCAACCGGTCGAGAATGGAGGTCTGAAGTAAGAAGCTCCGGACATTATCGGGCTGACGCTGCAGGACCTCTTCAACCAGATAGTCCACAATGTACCGATTGTCTCCAGCGAATGCCCGAATGAACGCAGGAATGTCCTCGCGCCCCTGCATCGAGAGTGCCGCTAGCTGGAGCCCCGTAATCCAGCCTTCGGTACGGGTCTCCAGTGCAGTAATTTCGTCGGCCGAGAGACTCAGGCCCATCACCAGGTTGAGGAACGTGACCGCTTCGACGGGAGTAAAGCGCAGATCGGTGGCACGCAACTCGGTCAAGTCGCCTCGGGCGCGTAACCGGCCCAGGGGAAGCTGCGGATTCTCACGGGTGGCGATGACCAGGTGCATCTGTGGCGGGAGATGCTCGAGAAGGAAGATGAGGGCATCGTCGATCTGTTTGGCACCTATAGTATGGTAGTCGTCAAGGACGAGGACGAATTTGTACTGGAGGGCTGAGATTTCATTGAGCAGGATCGTTAGAATCGATTCGGTTGACGGTGGGTGTGGGGATTGGAGCGCACTAACCACACCTTCTCCAATATTCTCCGCGATCGTTTGCAGAGCAGCGACAAGGTGAGTCAGGAAGCGTGTAGAGTCGTCATCCCCTTCGTCCAGCGACAGCCATGCGACTGGTCGTTCACAACCGGCGACCCATTCGCTGACCAGCGTAGTCTTGCCAAAGCCAGCGGAGGCAGAGATGAGGGTCAGCTTGCGGTCCAGACCCTCGTTCAGCCGCTCCATTAGACGCGGTCGGAGGACAACTTTAGTACGTGGCAGGGGAATATATAGTTTAGTTGCTAAAATTGGCATATTCATAGATTAATATTATCACGAAAATTAATTCTGCCCCTATAATAATTTATACATTCAGCATCTGATGATCTATATATTTCATTACATTATTCGAGCAATGTCGAATGTACTTGCTACACTTATTACCATGAACGGGAAAATAATTCTTGTCGACCCTATGTTAAGCGACGCAGGGCAGCTCCCTCCTGTTCCTTTTACGAGGACTTTACGCAGAAACCCAATCTTGCCTCTCCCAGTATCGTTAAGTACCTTTGAAAATATAGATGCGATACTCTTAACTCATGTACATTTCGATCACTTCGATAAAACAGCAAAGTTGATTCTTAACAAGAAGATCCCCGTCTTTTGCCAACCTGCGGACCTAAAACATGTTAAATCCTGGGGCTTCTATAATGTTTATACAATAGACGATATCAGTGAATGGTGCGGGATCCAAATTAAGAGGATTAGCGGGCAACACGCAAAGGGGGTCGTATCAAAACTGCTTGGTCCAGTATCCGGATATATTCTTAGCACGCCAGACGAGGGTTCCTTATATATAGTAGGGGATTGCATTCTCACTGATCCTATCAGTCAGGTTTTTGAACGATATCAACCCCAAGTTTGTATCTTAAATGCACCAAGGGCTCAGTTGCTGTTAGGTTCGATCATAACCATGACCCCTCAAGATATCATTAAGATCTTGAAAATAACTCCCGCAACGAAAATTGTAGCCGTGCATATGGATGCAATTAGTCATTGTACGTTAAAAAGAAAAGATTTGTCCCAATACCTGGAGCAACATAATGTTCTCGACTCGGTTGTCATTCCCCAAGATGGCCAGTTCATGTATTTTTGAACAGGACACCTGTGGTGAACGCGAATTCTGTTAAGGAATAGCTCCGGTAGGTTACTGTTTATGAAAATAAAGGCGGTTGTCCAGAACGTTAATTCTGCCCAACCGCCTTTATTAATTATAAGCCGTAGCCATATTGATATTTATCGTTTACGGTAACTGGCAGTTTGCCATTTGCTTTTATGGTGCCATAAAGCACCTTCAACACAGCATCAATGGAGTATACACAATCACCATAGGCACAAATGCAATTGGGATAAGGCGACATTTTCCTCATAATATATGGGCTCCCAAAAATAAGCAAAGCTGCATCTGTATGTTGTTCCTTGATGAGTTCAATCAACTCCAGCTGAGACTTGGGGACCGTTCCGCTGCCCTCCTTGTAAGAAAGAACCCTGACAAACGTCGCGTAAATGACATGATCGTAATGATTGCTCGCCAGGGTCTGTGTGACTTTTGCAAAATCTTCCTCAGTAGCATGCTCGTTGACAACTATCATTTCCAAATCGCTTACATGCTTACTGATCTGTGAATGGAGATAACCAGTCTTACCTTTGACTACATAACCTAAATCTTCCGCTTCCATCCCCTCTTCTTCACCTTTAGTAGCGATGAGGAGTGTTTTTTGGTTGGCAAATGGCAAGCTTGCCGCTTCTAGAACCGTTACAGACTTGTCGGCGATTTCCGCCGCTACTGCAGCATGTTCCTGAGAACTTACGATTTTCCTGGCTTCCTCCAATTCAATCAGGTTGTTATCAAGCAAATTGAACTTCTCTTTAATTTCGAGTATTCTCCTCACGGAGTTATCAATTTGATCGATCCCGATTGCCCCAGTATTCACAGCATTGTAAATGGCCCGAAATGTAATTTCCGGATCGGATTCATAATCCTGAAGAATGATGTCGTGCCCCGCCTTCACAGCCAAAACAGCCGATCGCTCGATTCCGTAATGCGTCTTGATTCCTCGCATGGTTAAGCTGTCGGAAATAAGCAAGCCTTGAAAACCGAAATCATCACGCAGCAAATCGGTCATTATCGTTTTTGACAATGTAGCAGGAACCTTCTCTTCTTCAGGAGCGAGAAGTGCTGGGTACAAAATATGGGCCGTCATTATGCCCATCAGACCTTTTGGGATCAACTCCCGATAGGGTCGAAGATCGACATTCATCAAATATTCTTTATCGCGCTCAACCACTGGCATAGAGACATGAGAATCCTCTTGTGTATCACCATGTCCCGGGAAGTGTTTCGCTGTCGGGATCACTCCAGCCTCTTGCATTCCTCGAACAAGCTCTGCTGCCAGTTCAACTATTAGGTCGACTCGGTCACTAATCGCTCGGGTATTGATGATCGGATTATCGGGATTCGAGTTGACATCCACTGTCGGGTTACTAACAACGCCAAAACCCATGGCTCTGGCTTCCTTAGCAATGCAGTAGCCCATTTTGTAGGCAAGCTCCTTGGAACGAGTAGCACCGAGCGCCATCAGTGTCGGAAACGATGTGCCAATGCTGAATGTATCGGCGATACCGTTCTCAGCGTCCAAATAAAATAAAAGTGGAGCTGAGGCTGCGGATTGAAATTCATTCACCCAGGATACTATGTCCTCTAATTCGCGCGACCCTTTCGTTGTAAACATAACCGCCCCGATTGCCCCGATCCTGCCTTCTTCATTCATTTGGCGGGCTTTTTGCGCGAAATCATGTCCTCTAACAACGATCATCTGTGCTATTTTTTGCTCCAGCGTCAATTCGTCCATCCACTTCTCGACTCTTCTTATCAATGGTAACACTCCCTATTATCCATTTTTGTCTTGCATCCGGAGTACTAAATCTGCTTTAGTGGAGCTAGAAGAATGGCAGCTGATCTTACTATGGATCGGCTGCCTTCTCTTGGTTATTGTACTATCTTTGTATCTCCTGAATTAGTAACGATCTGTCATCCGATTGTCTAGCTGTTCAAGCACAAGCGGCCAGGCTTGTTCGTGCTGAACCGAAGCAAATTTCTTTTGTTTATAATTTTATATTTATTCCTCTTCCGAGTCTACGATATCCCCTTTTGGAAAGAATAGATTTATATCGAATACTATCGAATGCGCTGAAAAGAGTGATGAAAATGAAGGCAATTACCTTTAAAGCATTTGCAATCATGAATGAAATTGATTTGAACAAAATCGCCATCCATTGCGGCATTCCCAAAAAATACACCTGGGAACAACCATTAATCCTGAAAAGCGATATTCTAAAGTCCATCCTCCATAAAAATGTGGACGAATCGAAAATGGTGCTTGTTTTTTCCTTTGGCAGCATTGTCTTTATAAATCACCTGCACAGGGATGATATAACGGGCTTTTTGAAGTATATTCATTCCTTCGAGCCGGACATTGATATCCAAAATACAGTTACATATACGGACGATTACAGCCTGCACATTGGAGAGACCGAAACCATCGAGTTAACGGACGAATTTGTTGTGGTACCTGAATATGAGACATTCTACCCTGAATTGATAGCCACTGTGTTGGCCAAATCGGTAGCACTCGAGAAAACGGAGGAACAACTCGGAAAAATCCACGACAAGCTAGAATCCATGATAGACCGGTTGGAAAAAGGAAAGCTGAGAATCGGCAATAAGGAATTGGCAAGGACAACCGCGAAAATCGTACGCCACGAGTATAACACTCTTGCGTATATCATGATTCTGGATAAACCTGATATTACATGGAGCAGCAGCACTGCCGGCGAATTCCACGACAAGATGCTGGATTTTTTTGAACTGAATGATCGATATAAAATATTGAAAAGCAAAACGGATATTTTATATCACATAATGGAAGGATTTTCCACTATTAGCCATTCGATTCGGGGACTATTCGTTGAATGGATCATCGTAATTCTCATTGTCATTGAGGTTGTCCTTACACTTTTAGAGATTGCAGGAGTGATTCCATGAGGTCCATAGTGGAATAGAAAAAAGCTGCCCAATAGCAGATTATCTACTAAAGAGCAGCCTTTCTATGCAATACAAGCGGACTGATGGAGTTAGAGCCACTCGTTCTTGGCCAACTCCGATTGGTCGAACTGTCCGATATGGACGAACTCGCGATAGGAACGGTGTATATGCTCCCTCATTACCGCTTCAGCCTGGTCTGGATCTCCTTGCTTCAACGCCTCGATCAGTTCCCAGTGCTCTGCCACTTCTCTTTCCTTGCTGAAGGTTCGGCCGACAATCCGGTTGACTAATTGAATCCGAAACGAGATGTACTCGAACATGCCGAGCAGGACAGAATGTTTGGACAGCTTGAAAATGTAATGATGAATATACCCGGAATCTTGCGACAAGGAGAGGATAGATTCGTCTGCCAGCTTCTCCTTCATGTCACTATAGAACTGTTCCAAATGCCGAATATCCGTATTAGATGCGTTATGAACGGCTAATCGGATGGCCATCCCTTCAAGCACAGCCCTATAGGAGTATAATTCAAAAATATCTTTGGCACTGAACGTTCGCACTAACGGCCCTTTATTCGGGACGATCGTCACAACCCCTTCTCCTGCAAGTTGACGAATAGCTTCTCGAATCGGAGTCTGACTGATATCGAGTTCACGGGCCAATCTGGTCTCTACGATCCTGTCCCCAGGATTCAGTTCACCGGAAATGATTTTCTGCTTGATCAGCGACACAATATCGGATCTTAAGCTATGTTTGTCTATGGCATTCAATTGATCGGATTCCAGCATCATTATCCACCCTTAGTTAATTATATAATATTGTCAAATTATATATTATCATTGGCGGAAGTCAATATTTCCTTAGGAAAACAACTGCCTCTTAAACAGCAGAATAGCTATTATCCTTTAAAGAACTAATTTTAGTTCACTGTTTAAGAGGCATGATTACTATAACGGTCTACGGTTAATTATTTGTATTGTCGATCATACGCTTTTTGCATCGTGCTCAAATATTTATCGTATCCCAATTTCTCTATATCCTTCTTGTATGCATCCCAATCTTTGTCGATATCTTTTTTGCCTGTAACGAACTCCATGATACTTTTTTCTACATAATTTATCAGCTGTGTTTTCGGCTCGGCAATGGCTTCCGCTTCATCCTTCTTGTAGAAGATCGGCGGTGTAATGATGCTAGCGCCGTATTGCTTATAATCATTCACTGCAGCATTCCATAAGATTTGTTCCTGGTTAAAGGATCCGTCGTTCGATACGGCTAGTGTGCCCTTATCGTCAGCAGCTGCGTACAAAATACCCACACTCGCCCAGAACTGATTGGTTGGTGTGCCCCATTGGTACGTCTGCTTCCATAATGCCTGTTCGCCGTTTAGTCCTTTAACACCCTTTTCAGGTTTCACCCACGTTGCACCTTCTTGACCGTAGAAGAAATTTCTCCATTCAAGATCATGGGAATAGTCAACAGCCAAGGCATCACCAAGGCGGAAAGCGGCCCCCGGATTATCTGCAGATTTGGTAATAACGTATGACGGTGCACCGAATGGTTCGTACCAAGGTGTTATTCGTTTGCCATTTGAACCTTTTAGCGGAGGTACAACGACAAATTCATCCCTTGCCCCTGGGGTATCGATCTGAATCAAGGAGCTGAGTGCTCCGTCGGCAAAGGCGCCTACGCGGTTGCCGTCCGGACCGCCGATCAGCACTTTTGCTTGGTCAACTTTTAAGGAGAATGCTTCTTGGTCAAGAAGCTTTTCGTCATACAATTTCTTCAGGAATTTCAGGCCATCCCGCCATCCATCCTGCATGTAGGAAGCCTTAATTTTATTGTTATCCATATAAAGCCATCCATAGCCTTTGCCGGTGCTCGCTACAAAAGGATTCATTAGAAAACCCGTCAAGTCCCCATTCCAGCCATTAGTAGTCGAGATTAAAGGTATTTCATCCTGCTTTTTATTACCATTCAAATCGGTTCCCTTTTGGAATGCCTTCAACACGTTATAAAGTTCGTCTGGTGTTTCCGGCATCTTCATGTTGGTCGCAGTAAGCCACTTTTTATTGATCCAGAATCGCTGCGCATACATACAGTGCATGCACTCGGACACCATTGGCAATGCATAGATATTGCCGTCTGGAGCTGTAATTTGTTTCAACAAATTAGGATATTTCTCTGTCAGCTTTTTGATATTGACGCCATCTTTTTTAATATAATCGTTCAAGGGCAGGAACAATCCTTGTTCTCCATAAGTAGCAATTTGATCAGTCGTCAGACCTGATTTCAGAAAAACATCCGGTAATTCCGAGCCGCTTGCAAGCATCAGGTTAAGCTTTTGTTTTCCTTCGTCCGCTGCTTCAGGCCCAAGCGTAAATTTCAATTTAATATTTGTTTTCTTTTCCAGCCATTTGGTTGCTACACTGTTATCCCAGTCTGTGATCCAAGAGATCTTTGGCGTATACATGCTGATTTCCTCGAGTTTCTCTACAATCGGGAACGCTCCGGGGGCTGTCAAATTCGTAGACTTCTTCTGCTCCTTGGTTGTAGTGCCTTCATTTCCGCCTCCCGAACATGCAGCGAGCAAAAGCGATAGAGCTACAGAGATGATGACGACCCATTGAATACTCTTCCTTTTTTTCATCTAAATCCCTCCTTGAGATATGGTGCATATAATGAACGGCCGAAGCCGGTTCACCCTTTTATTGCGCCAATCATGACACCCTGAACGAAGTAGTGTTGAATGAACGGATAAATAATAAGCATGGGGACAGAGGAAACGATAATCAACGAATATTTCAGCAGTTCACTGAGTCCCATTTTGGCAGTTAATGTATCAATATCGACGTTCTGCATCATCGCCATGTCAATACTGTTGGCAACGAGAATGTCCCTTAGAATTAATGTCAAGGGCCTTAAGCTTTCATCGTTAATATACAAGAGGGCGTCAAAGTAGGCGTTCCAAATCGAGACGGAATAAAAAAGTGCCAAGACTGCTATGATGGGTTTCGACAAAGGAAGGAGTACGGAAATCAAATAGCGCATATCGCTGCAGCCGTCAATTTGTGACGCTTCGAGCAGTTCGGAGGGCGTGCTCTGGAAGAAGGTGCGCGCTATAATGACATTAAAAACTGACATCGCTTGCGGCAACAGGAGCGCCCAGCGGGTATCGATCATACCGAGATCTTTTACGAGGATATAGGTCGGGATAATCCCTCCGCCGAAGAACATCGTAAAGGCAAAGATCAACATGATCACCTTTCGCGGTTTGAAGTCGCGCCTTGCCAGCGGATAGGCAGCGGCAATTGTCAAAATGACACTGATGGTCGTACCGACGGTAGTATAAAATATGGTGTTCGCGTAGCCGGTCATGATGCTCTTATTGGCAAATACCGCCTTATAGCCTGCAAGTGAAAAGTCTACCGGGTATAGCCATACTCTGCCGGTCACGACAGCATTGGGCGAACTGAACGATGCACTGACTACGTAGATGAGGGGATATATAATGACAAGCAGAATGATGAACAAAAAGAGGTCGTTAGCCAGATAAAATTGGCGGTCTTGTCTGTTTATCCGTTGTTTGTATACGCTCATAGTTTCCTCCTTAGCTGAGATTTACCATAGACTGGTATTTCCGAATCGTCTGGCGAGTCCGTTAACGAAGATTAAAATCATGAAATTGATAATCGAGTTAAAGAAACCAATGGCTGTCGAATAGGAATAGTTCGGCAAGCTGCTAAGAAAACTCAGCTTATAAAGGTAAGTCGAGATGACTTCAGAAGATGCAAGGTTAGTAGTATTCTGCATGAGATAAACTTTCTCAAAACCGACGCTCATAATATGTCCCGCGTTCAGAATAAGCAGGATGACGGCGACCGGGATCAGGACGGGTAAATCGACATATAGTACACGCTTGAACCTACTGGCGCCATCCATAATTGCTGCCTCGTGCTGCTGCCAGTCTACGGTTGATAAGACAGAGATATATAGAATCGAACTCCAACCCATATTCTGCCAAATGTCCGACCACACGTACAAGTGACGAAACCATTGTTCGGAACCCATAAACATCACTGGATCGCCTCCGAAATGGCCTATCAAATGATTGATAATACCAAGCTTGGGTGACAACATTTGATACAGCATACCGACTAGTACAACTACCGAAATGAAGTGGGGTGCATAGGTAATCATTTGCACTGCTTTCTTGAATTTGGAGCGAAGTGTAATGTTGAATGCAAGCGCTAGAATAATGGGTATTGGAAAACCGACCAATAATCCATAAAGCGTCAAAAACAGCGTATTTCGTATGACCACTCCAAACGATGGAGAAGCAAAGAAGTTTTCGAAATGTTTGAAGCCTACCCAGGGGCTGCCAGTGATTCCTTTAGTAGCGATAAAATCTTTAAAGGCTATTTGCAATCCGTAAAGAGGGAAGTAGTGAAATACCAGGATATATGTGAACGGTAACAAAATGAGCAAATATAATTGATAACGGGCAAAAACTTCTTTTTGGATAAGCTTTAAAACCAATAGCCCTCTATTCGTTCTTACATTTGTTTCCAAGTAATCACCCCATTCAAAGTATAATGTCGCCCCTTCAATCATCATTAATATAAGACCGGAGAGAATGTCTCTGAGGAGCTGTCTACGGATTTCCCAATTATTAATATAAAATCAATAACCTTTTTCTGTAAGCGCTTTCAATTCGCTGCCTTTCCGAATTTTTTCCTTTGTCTAATGTTCGGGTTTGCACCGGCATACAGTTACTCCTTGACCTCTTCATATTTGCGTAAAGGAGGAGGGGGCCACCTATAGTAGTATCCCCCATGCCGCCACTTACTCACTTGGATGAATCCTGTAAATCTCCCTTCTCAATAAGTACTTTTAATAGTCGTTACCGGACACCAGCGAGCTGTTTTTAAGAACGGAAGCAATATCCCCATAGCTTCTTTAGTATTGATTCGTTCTAGTCCGCAGGCTGCAATAGCCGAAACATATCGATCTTTATCATTTAATGATTGCTCTAATGCAGATACTGCCTCGCTAGCTTCAGTCCCTAATCGAGTTAGGGCTAATCCCGCTGTAAAACGAACATAACCATTCACATCATCCTTTAATCTTTCGCATAGGGCAGGTACGATTTGAGAAACAGGCTCTTTGATCATACCCAGAGCTTCGGTGACATGCATGCGTACAAAATCTGAATCGTCATCCAACCATCCCATCATCTTGGGCACTGTTGAAGAAGCACTTTCCCCTAACTCGCCCAAAACAAAAGCAATATATCCATGTACATTGTTGTTGCTATAATTTACTTCCATGGCATCAATAAGCGGTTTCAAAGCAAGGCTACCTTGGGCGGATAATCCATATGCGGCATTGCGGACAACAGATTCCGATGAATGATTCAACGCTTGAATCAAGGTTGGAATCGCTTTCTCGCCCATCGCAGCTAATCCATATGCAGCATTTAATGCAACATGCTCCCTTTTATCCTCGAGCTCACTCGCAAGCTGCGAGATCGTCTTCTCAGCAAGTTCCGCTGCGGCTCCATGTTCAAGTGTCTTATCTTGATTTCCCGCTAACCAATTCCAGACACTCTGCCACATAAGATGATGATCATGAATAGGATGGATAGGCTGCGGCGGTACATATTGCAAGCTTTGGTTGTTCCATTCCGGTTGTTTCGGCGCTTCTAAACGGTAGAACAGGAATTTCAACATAAAGCGGTCGAGATCAGAACGATTCGCCATGGCGGTATGCCAAATATCATAATCTATTAATGCCATAGTTCCCGCTTTGCCGCATATGGGTAATATATACTCGGATTTGTCCTCCGCGCGATTATAATAATTTTGTGTGCCTGGCATGATGGAGGAAGGCCCCATGTCTTCCGTCACGTCCTGCATGTAATAAAAGATCATGGCGTACCACGGGTGATGATTTCGTACTTTCTCATTTCCCCAATAATCGTCTTTATGCCACATCATCTCTTTGCTGCCTGGTCGATTATAATGTCCGTGCCTATGGGCGTCCATGATGTAATCAGGGCCTAATATGCTCTCTAATGCTCCTGTTACGGTCGGATGATCAAAAAAACGCTGGATTTCAGGAATTCTAGGTAATAAATTATTTCCCGGATTGCCTTCCTCGACATAGATGTCCTTAATTTTTTTTTGCAAGGACTGATGGAATTCTTCAGAAAAGTCGGTATTCAATTTCAAATATCCCTGTGCAATAAATTGTGACATTTGCTCATCGGTTAGTAATATTTTAGTTTCTTTCATTTGGTTCCCCTCCCAATTTCTAATTGTAAATTTGGACTTTGAGATACTAATTTAATTCTAAATTTCATTTTTTTAGTATCACCCCTCAATAATTGAATATAAAATGTAATAATTACATTGAATTTATACATATTATATATAATTATTTTTGGGCAGTCAATACGTTTCTTTATATGTTCAATACTTTTTTTGCTCTTAAAGTTGTAGGAACATGCCAATACAAAAAGCTGCCTTGGACTAATCCCAAAAGCAGCTTTTTGTCGTATAGCATCTATAGTTGTTCTCTACGAATTACTGTCTATTTATCATATTTATAAAGACTGTGGCCGGAGTTCCTGAAGTATAAATCGCCATAGTTGTCTTTGGCCAAATACAAATCACCGTCATGATCAAGTTTAATAAAGGAATTGTCAGAAGAGGAAATTTTGTAAAGCCTTCCCCTTATAGTGGCATACACAAATCCATCGCCTCCGTTCACCAACTCTGCAGCTTTCCAGGAAGTGTTCGTATACGAGAATTCTTCGATTACAAAGCTGTCCGTTACCGTATTGGTTGACGGGTCAATTTTGAAAATCCAGCCATCGGCCACTCCCCATATTTTACCGTCCGGACCGTCTACCAACGCTGAGATCACAGACTTACTGTTTCCTGTAGGGATAGGTACGAAATGAGTGATCATTGAACTTGTGGCCGTATCCCATACAAATACTTCCGCTTTGGTTTTGGTTTTATTGGAACCCAAGCCTCCCCAAACGGTAGTTCCGCCATATATTTTGCCGTTCTTGTAAACAAGCGCAACAGGAGACTGATCATCAACCAAGCTCGAACCCTTATAAGTAGTTCTGGCTCCCGTTACCGTATCATAAACAGTAAACCCACCATCAAGCTCCCCGTATTTGGCAATCGAACCTATATATAATTTCGTTCCATTGCCTACAATGGCAAACGGACGATCTTGCCCCTCATCGATCAGCCTGAATTTCTCAACAGGATTTGTACCCAAATTCCAGGCCTGGGTTGGATCGTATTCATAGATCTGCCCCCTCGGATAGTGGCCCAAATACAGCTTACTGCCCAACACACCCATGCCTTCGATTTGTCCGATCCCCTTCAATTGATACTGGCTTCCATCAGCGGGATTGTACACGCTAAGGTCCCCTGTTAATAATCCCGAGATGTACATATTATTGTCGGGTCCGAGCCCAATCGATCGAATGTCTACAGATTGCTCCTTTAAATTCAAGGTTGTTTCCTTATAATTACCTGTACTTAAGTTATATTTATGAAGGGTGCCGTTATTTTTACCTGACATGCCGACAAGGGTATCGCCCATATATCCCGTCTCGTTTAATTGTACAAATCCCCAACCAACCGGGTCTGCTCCCAGATCAATACTTGTTGTCGAATAGGTTTTGGTTGAAATATCATAAACAAATAACTCGCCATCGTTCGTAAAATATACTTTATCATCGCCTGGCTTTACGGGGGATACGTTGCGGGAGTTGGCGGTTGGAATTTCTGCATCCTTGACAGGCGTTCCCTGTGGATTGCTAAGAACAACCAATTTTTTGCTTGGTGACAACCGGGCAAATAAAACCCCATTTATGAGGTCCAGATCGGTTACCATTTCTTCACTGCTATATTCGGACGGGAGAATGTTCGTCTTTACCCCGGTACTGATGTTGTATCTTATTAGATAAGCGTGAGAGCCGATTCCAGAATAAAGGATATTGTTCGTTGAATCGAAAGCGACCGCTCTCACATAGGTCTCTCCGGTTTGCATCGAGCTGCCCGAAACCTTGGAGAATACTGAACCATCATACTTAAAGGCGTAACTATTAGGAGAAGTTCCTCCATAAATAGCACCATTTAATCCCGGCTCCAAATCCCATATATCTGTTTCTCCGGTTATCGCCTGCCCCAGATCCACTAAACTGTTCGCACCGGAAACATATTTATACACCTTTCCCCCGCTTGCTCCTGAGCTGGATGAGGCCGAGTAAACGCTTCCATCAGTAGCCTTAGCCATTGCTCTCAGAAGCTCAGCATTTGGAGCATCCAAATATTTTTGTGCAACACCTGTCTTAACATTAGCCTCAATGAATTTGGCGGGATTGGCAAAGCCTAGAGTGGTATAGACCACATCATTGCCCGAGCCATCCTTGCCGAATTGAGCGGAATGCACGGCAACATCCGTTAGCTGTGTTCCTAAGTCGATCAGACTGTTAGATAAAGAAACATCATCGAAATAAAGCGTGCCTGTATTGCTGATATTGGAATAAAGCTGAACGCTCGCTTTGGCTGCATTGGAGGGTGCAACTCCCGAAACACTAATGGTAGTCCACTGATTTGTAGGCGAGCTTACGGAAGCGGAGAAAGTGCCGTTGGTACAAAGAACGTCGTTTACGTCATAGTATTTGAGATACAGGCTGGCCGACCCACTGCTAATATACACCTTGGCCGAAGCGTTGTAGGTTTGTACGGAGGAACTCGGACCGGTTGCCGCGAGGGAGATATTCGTGCTAGTCATGCTTAATGAGCTTGAAGAGCTGCTGTCAACCATTTTTATGCTGTAGCTTCCACCATAAACGGTTGTCGTATCAGCAGTAACGGTACCGGTGCCGCTTTTTGTCCATCCTGACAGACTGCCATCCTCAAACCCAGGGTTATTCAATGTCTTTACCAAGGCTACGTTATCGAGATATGCCTTTACTGTATTGGTTGCGGATGAATAAAATTGGATTTGGGCTTTTACGGCTCCTGCTGGAGCTGCTCCAGTAATGCTGATCGGTTTCCATTGATTGAGGGGCGTTCCATAGAATTTGGACTGGCTTGACAATAGCAGGTCGCTTGCATCATAAAATTTAAGGTAAATGCTTAAACCTCCGTTATTTACATAAGCCATTGCTGATGCCGTATAATAGTTGCCTGCGAGAACACTGCTTATTTTATCGCTGGATGCTGTAAGTGTGGTGGATGAGCTAGTGTCTTCAAACTCCATAGAATAATTGAGACTGAACTTATTCGCAGTCGAGATTTGTATGGTCCCCGTACCCGATTTTGTCCAGCCCGGTATCGTTGCAGCATTCAAGTCATCGTCAAATTCAAAGTCTCCATTATTTATTACTAGCCCGAAATAAGTGTCTAACGTTGCACTTGCGGAAAATGCGCCGAAGAAGAACAAGGAACATACGATCATAATCAATCTTAATAGACTACATCCTTTTTTCATCATGAACCTCCACCTTTCATTTGAAATTGTGGTAACATCGCCCATTCAAATGAAATCGAAGAGGTGGGCGCACTTCACGCTCCCCTCTTCAATTCCTGATTGAATCGAAATCATGGATGAAATTGCAATAGCTTCTCCTTCATAAGTCCCATGCTGATCCCGGAGGAGATCTCCGCGACCGTCCATCCCGATTCTATTACCCACGGGCCCCAGCCTACATCCTTCGGAAGTCCGTATACTTCACGGTGCCGAACATCATAAGCGCGAGCCCATGCTCCGTCTAGCTGCGGGTTAGAGCTGTGGAGCTGGCTGCCGCATAGGAAGCGGACGATCCGGTTCCACAACGTTTCGAAGTACGGATCTTTGGTAACGAGATAAGCCTGTGCGAAGCCGACAGGGAGCCAATTGAGCGAATATAGCAAATCGGTGACAGGATCGCCATTGCGGCTGAGCAAGGTGCTTTCCTCACCTGCAGGGGCCGAGCCGCGTCTCGCCTTGTAGCCCGTGTCCCACTCCAGGTAAGCTCCGCTCGGTTCATGCCTGAACCGCTCCAAATCCGCACAGATTCGGTACAACCAGTCCCGATGTTTCTGCTCCCCGGTCTCCTCGTACAGCCAAGCCGCCGGCAGCACCAGCCTGCACAGCTCTTGAGTCTCACTGTGCTCTCTAGTCGTATTCGGGTAAGCCCGCATCAGCGTTTCTAACCCTTTGACGCCGACATCTCGCAAGTCCGGGCGGTTGGCCACGCGATGCGCTTGAAGAAGGGAAGCCAAATAATAGCCGTTATAGTGTCCGCTTGGAGAGTTCCCATCCCGCTGTCTGAGGTCCAAGATCGTTTTTTCATTGAGCAAATGACCTCGAGTAAAAGACACCCGAGTCCCGTCTGTCCCCGTCGTATTCACGAGAAATTCAAGGGCATCCAGACACTCCCGGAGATATGCGCTGCTCCCTGTATACCGTTGTTTCAGCAGTTCTCCGTACAGCATCCTGGCAACATCGTCCTGATAAGTGATGTCCCACTGGGATTTGGACCAGCGCATCATTCCTTTTAGCTGCGGGTCTTCCTTCTCTTGGAACACATCAAATGCGAAGCCGATCAGCCGCTCGGACATGTCCAAGCTGCCCCGATCCCCTGTCAGCAGGCCATGCATGAAAAACGCAAAGGACGTCTCGCCAATACAATCCGATCGTACCTCGGTGAGCACACGCGGGCGTCCATCCGGATAAATCTCGGTGGCGATTCCTTCCATCAGACCATCGTTGCCGTCATTAAGGAGCAGCCCCGACCGGCGGAACCATTGAACAGCCTGTTCCGTGCTTTTGAGGAAATGGTTATCCGAAGATTCATCCCCTCTGCCAAGACGTGTTGTGTAAGTGGGCTGAGGACATTGGAGTAAAACTGGCTCTTCGACCAACCATTCCAAAATCAAGGAAATCACCGACTTCCAATGTTCAGCTGGAGAAAACCGTGCCTGGATGTAGTTGCACAAGCGGAAGGAAGCCATCATGAGCGACCCCGAACGATCGATCCACAGTCCCCAACGTGTCGGCGGTCCCGGCTTCAACTCCTCCGTCGGCACCTGGTCGTGCTCACTAGAGGACGAGTATTCCAGAATAGGAGTTCCACCCTCGTACATTCCGCCCTGTGCGCTGATCATCAGGTTGCACTGATCGTCGAGCAGACCCCCGCGGGTCAACCCGTTCCGGTCTTCTCCCACATACACGAGCCGATCGTACCGGGTAGTCGACGTCATGCCTGCCTGGTAATAATGCGCGATGCTTGCTGTATACTCGGCAAAAACCCGTACACCCTTGCTCATTGCCCGTTCCAGACTACTTCGCATGCGGGGATCAGGGATGAAGGGTTCTTCATCCGTCCCGCCGAGCAGGCAAATAGCATCAAAGCTTTCCCAATCCGCCTGGTGAGCGTTAACCGGCGAGATTGAGATGACATCAATACCCGATAAGCGGAATGTAGTCTCTAGATCTGAAGATTGAGAAGCCACTATGGCGATCCGAGCAGTTGACCCAGCTTTACTTTCCATTCTCCTCCACCTCTATATCTCTAGTTTCCTTCTATATTGCGAGCATTGCCGCTATATCTGCTTCTAAGGCTTTTCTCGCCGCTTCAGTTGCATCGGCTGCCTTCATGCTTAGATGCTCCAACGCTTTGTTCAAATGATGGGCCTCTTGATCAAGCCGCCCTGCAGACCTGTGGTGCGCCGCCTGATCCAACGAATTGCGCAGCTGCATCGCAAGCGGATGCTGCAGTTGGCCGCTTGCTTCGTAAGTGTCTAACAGAGATGCAACAGACTCGTAAGTGCTCGTAACCCGGATTGCAACGGGTGTCGATTGCATCGTTTGACCGTTCAGCGTAACACGGACGAACACTTCGGCGGTGCCGGGATTAAAGGCTCGCAGCAGGCTGCTTTCGGCTGCAACCACACTTGGCTGAGAGCTGACGATCTCGATTTGAGCCCCTGTTAAGTCGGCTGTTGCTCCGTCAATGGCTCCCGCATTAATGTGAATAGCTGCTGTATCGCCACGGTGCAGCTCGGTCGAATATACGGTCAGTGAAACGGATGACAAGGGCAGCTCACTCACCCGGAACACCATGGGATCCGATTGGATTACGGTCGATCCAAGCTGAATAGCAGCACGAACTTCGGCTGTACCCACACCAACAGCGTTCACCTTTCCATTAGCGATTGTCACTACATCGGGACGGCTGCTCGTATACTGGACAGACAGTCCGGTCACATTGCGAGTAAACGTTCCGTCCGCTAAACGCAGACGGTCTACTTTGATCGAAGAGGACTCGGCCCGCTTTAATTCGGTCCTGTCCGCGCTAAGCTGAGCCCCAGTCGGGAGTGATACGAGCGACGGGTCTGTATAGCGCCATAATTCATGCTTGCGGCCTTCCAACGAAGAACGCATGTACAAATGACCGTAATCATCCTGTGTCAGATTGTCAAAACCCTTCTCGCGATCCAGAATGGTCACTTGTTTCGAAGCTCCATCGATGCGGAAAAATACGCCTCTAGCGGTTCCATAGACGTTGCCGTCTTTGCCAGTCAGCATAAAGGCATCCGACCACAATGTTCCCGCGTAAGAGACAGGGAAAATTTCGGATTGGTGGATGACTTGCTTGCTCACAGGATCGAATACAAACAGCCATCCCTCGTCAAAGCCCCAAATGTTGCCGTCCGGACCGATAATTAATGATGTGACCGCTTCCTTGTCGGGAACAGGTGTAAGCTCCAGTTCCTTGACACCGCTCGCAATGTCCCATACAAACAGCTTGCCTTCGGTTTGGGTCGGAGCAGGAGCACCGTAAGCTCCCCAAATGGAGGTACCACCGTAGATCTTGCCGTCTTTCTGTATCAAGGTGATAATGCTCTGGTCTTGCACGAGATTGCGATAAGTCTGGATCGAAGAATCCGCCGGATTATATACAGCGAAGGCGCCGCCCAACTGTCCATATTGAGGGACGGTCCCCATGAACACTTTGCCAAACTCCTCTGATACAGCCATCCCGAAAGGCCGGTCCTGCAGGCTATCGGCCGGCAGCTTGGCGACTTCCTTAGGAGCCCAAGGCTTGCTTGTATCAAGAGCACTCAACCGCGCTTGCGGATATATCCCGAAGTACATCGTAGACCCCAGGAACGTCATGCCTTCCGCTTGACTAATACCCGATGTGCGCATCTCGATGCCGCCCGTGTTCGGATTGTAGATTCCGGTTCCACCTTGCGTACCCGACACATAGATATTGCCGTCCGGACCTTGGCCGAGAGAGCGAATTTCAATCGGTTGCCCGGGAACGTCAACCGTTTTGCTGCGAATCGTTCCCGTCGACAAGTCATAGGTTAGAGCAGCATTGTAGCCCATCCAGGAGGATAGAATATCGGGAGAACCGCTGCCCGTGCCAGCTCCATTTATAATAGAAGCGGATTTCCAACCGTTATATCCGCCAAGACGGATCACTTTCTCCAGCTTCTTCTCGCTGATTGTGTACGAATACAAGTGAGCGTCACCCGGCACGAACATGTAAGCTTTGTCCCCTGCAGGTGAAGCAAGCGTATTGGCAGATGCTTTGAGCACCTGTGTTTCGATTGTATGTGTAGCCAAATCCATGATTATCATAGTCGACGTCTTGTTCATCTGGATGAAAAGCTTGCCGCCAATCAAATCGATGCTGTTCGGGTATTCCTCCACTTTTAGACTGTCCGGCAGTAGGTTCGCGGAAACCGAGCCCGTTTGAAGGTTAACTTCTACAAGCCGTGCATTCGCACCCGTACCGACTATCAGGATGTCACGGTTTGCATCGTAAAGCACCTGACGGGCATATTTCTCCCCCGGAACTGGTGTGCCCAGGTTCCGGAATGCCCCCGTGACTGTATCGTACTCAAACAGTTTGCCTCCTGGATATGTACCGCCATAAATTTTTCCATCTGGACCGTTCGTCAAATCGTAGATGTGTGTCTCAGAGGCGATCGGCTTCCCGATCAACTCTACCTGATCCGATCCGGGGACGTAGCGATACAGCTCGCCTTTCCCCGTCGTACCTATATATACATTGCCGTCATTGCCGGTTAGCACGGCAACGACTGAGGTCGTATTCGGGATTTCGAGCACCTTCACCACGTCAAGGGTAAGAGCGTCCAACACGGCTAACTGGGCAGGAGAGCCGTTCACGCTCCCACTTATATACGATCGGCCAGTGGCATCCTTGAAAGGCGTGCCCGCTACCGCGACAACTCGCTTGATAGCCGTCCCCAAATTTTCGTACGAACCTGCCGAGCTGCTGTCCGCTTGCGCATAACCCGCACTCAAGCTTCCCCATCCGAGTCCAGCACACAGGATCACTGCCGCCAACATTTTGATTAACCTAGACAATCCTTTTATCATTAATTTCACTCTCCCTTTTTTACCCCAGAAAGTGACATGATGCTATGAGATTTTTCCGCTTACTCTCCGTGGGCTTCATTTTCGATTTACGATCTAATGAATTATTGCAATCCTAGAAGGTGTAGCGGTGTAGCCGCGTCTTGGAATCCGAGTAGTACAATCGCCCCAGTCTGTCCTGCGCTAGAAATTTGGCTCCATCAGCCACTAGCAGTGTACATTGACTTGTATCCGGCTCATACCGGAACAAATAACGATCATGGATCGTTCCATACAAAGCCCCATCCTTGCCGAACAACAGCGCTGCGTCTCTCCAAACCGCCTTCTTGCTGTTATCGACTTCCGGAAAGAGCCTTTCGAAGGTGACGAAGGATTCAAAAGCGGGATTATAAGAGAATAAGTAACCTTCCGCCATGCCCCACAACAGACCATTCTTATCAAATACGATAGCGGTTAAGGCTTTCAATCCACGAACCGGAAACGGGATGCCCTTTGCCTCACGCAGCGCGATGTCATATACTAGTAGCTCCGCTTCCGTGTTCGGATCGGGCGATATGCCAAGACCACCGTATACCGTAGTGCCTCCGTAGAGAAGACCATCCCGGTACAGCAGCGCTATGATGCTTAAATTGGGAAGCGGATTCCGGTGCGCCCGCCTCTCCCCAGTCGCTGGATCGTAGGTCAGAATAGCTCCGCCGAGTTTCCCGTATCCGCAAATCGTGCCTAAGAACAGCTTGCCTTCCCCAACGGCAAGGCCATACGGACGATCCTGCTCATATTCGGCATGGTCGAACAGAAGCTTAGGATTGCTCCCGCCGGTTGGCAAGTCCCATGGTTGGGAAGGATCGTATTCGAACAACTTGGCGAGCGGGTAGACGGAGAAGTACATCTTCCCGCCAAGCTCAGCGATGTTTTCGGTTTGACCTACGCCTTTGTATTCCGTATACTGCTCTGTTTCTGGATCGAAGACGGACGTGCCGCCGACAAGAAAAGCTCCGGTATAAATTTTGCCGTCGGAACCGGTGACAACGCACTGCAGATCGGTCGGTGCCCCCTCTACATCGAGATCAAATGCGGAATAGCTGTTACGAGACGGGTTGTACTTAAAGATTGTTGTTTTCCCCATCCGACTGCCGGCTCCGATCAGCGTTTTGCCTGGATAAGCGGCTAGATCCTCAAGCTCCGCGAAGCCAAATCCAAGCGGCGCAATTCCCGTATTGATCTCAAGTGATTCCAACGTGTCTGTTGCAAGCTCGTAACGGTGCAGAATGCCAGCTATAGTGAAGTAAACCGATCCTTCATGCTCCGGAGAAACGCCCATACTGCCGATTCCGGATATTTCCTTTACGAAATGCTCGGTCACCTCTCCGTCCGCCTGCCGCTCTAAAGCGAACACTAGCAAGGTGTTAGACGGATGCAATCGTATAAAAAGCTTCCCTCCTTCCAAATTGGCGGTGTATACAAACTCGTCATTCCAGTATTGCTCCGGAAGCAGCTGCTCCTTGATAACCCCGGTCTTGTGGTCATAGCGTTTCAGGCGAGCATGCGAGCCGATACCGACATAGCTGTACCGTCCGCATTCGGTATGCGCGAGTGAACGCACGTAGGATTCCCCGGCTTCGAACGGCATTGGGCCGATCGTCTGAAAGCCTTCACCCGGCTTGAACTTGTAGAACACACATCCCGGATAAGTTCCGGCGTACATCTCTCCGTCCGGGCCAGCTGTAAGGGCGTAACCGAACGAGGTCTCAGGCGTAGGCTTGCCTAGACTCTCCAGCTCGCCGTCCCATGGGGTGAAACGGTAAACACCGCCGCGGTTGTAGGAGGCGACGTAGATGCTTCCGTCCGAAGCCGTTCCGGCAGTAAATGCTCCTACTGCACCCGGAAGACGCATCGTCCGCACCGTTTGCTCTCTGTCCAGATCTACCTTAGTCAGTCGGGCGTCCTCACCCGATGCCCCATCCAACACAACGTAGAGTGCATCTCTTCCATCATTTGTCTTGCTGAAGGCCGATGCATGCGCAGTCGCATTGCGGATCGGAATCCCCAGGTCGACACTGCTTCCTCGACTATTGGCAATCCTTTGAATTTGCTCTTCTTTGAGGGTCATTCGCTTCCTCCGTGGTATGGATTTATCCTTTAATGGATCCGATCATGACACCTTTTGCGAAATGCTTTTGCAGAAACGGATACACAATCAGAATCGGCATCGTTGCTACCAATATAGCGGCCATCTGGATCGTTTCGGGCGGCGGTGGATTCTCCGACATCAGCTCGGCCGCTCCAAGCGAATTCATAGGATCGTTAAGCACGACAATTTGCCTCAATATGACCTGAATCGGCCACTTCGTTGGATCGTTCAAGTATAAAATTCCAGCAAAATAGTTGTTCCAATGTCCGACCGCATAAAACAGGCAGAACGTGGCCATTGCCGGCTTCGAAAGCGGCAAAATAATTCGAATGAACGTCTGCAGCTCATTCGCCCCGTCAATCATGGCCGCCTCGTTCAATTCCTCAGGAATGCTAAGGAAAAATTGGCGCATCACAATCAGATTGAACGGTGCAATCGCTGCCGGTATGATGAGCGCCCAAAGGCTATCCAGCAGCATTGTCTCCTTGACGATCAGGTAAGTGGGAATCATTCCCGCCGAGAACAATACGGTAAACAATACCAAGAATAAGATAAATGATTGCCCCATTAATTTACGTGTTAAACCGTAGGCCATTGCTGAAGTGAAAATTAAATTCACCAAGGTTCCCATGATCGTGACGTAAGCGGTCACTCCCAAAGACCGGACGAATGATTTGGAATCGAAAATATACCGATACGCATCCAATACCCATTCCTTCGGCCACAATAGGAGGTCGCTCGACATAAATTCGTGATAGCTCGAAAAAGATACGGCGAAAATGTACAGAAATGGCAGCAGCATCATAAGGGCGATGATGCCTAACAGCAATACGTTCGGGAGGTCAAACGCCAGGCTTGATAGCCTGCTGCGTCCCATTCCGTCTTTTTTGCCCGTCGACGTTTCCATCAGTAGATGCCCTCCTCCCCGAACTTTTTGGCCAACCGGTTCGCTCCCATAACGAGCAATAGGCCGATAAGCCCTTTAAATAAACCGACCGCTGTTGCAAAGCTGTAATCCGATTGATTGATCCCCTTAAAAAACACATAAGTGTCCAAAACATTCCCAATGTCCATATTGAACGAGTTCAGCATCAAAAATATTTGTTCAAAGCCGCTGTCCAGAACATGGCCTAGTCGCAAAATCAGCAAAATGATGATTGTGCTCCGAATGCCTGGAAGCGTGATATGCCACATTTGCCTCCAACGGTTTGCGCCGTCCATAACGGCAGCTTCGTATAGGCTCGGGTTAATACCCGACAAAGCAGCGAGGAAAATAATCGTCCCCCAGCCTGCTTCTTTCCATATCACTTGCAACACGATTAGAGGGCGGAAAAAATCCGTAATCGTCAAGAAGTCAATTGGAGGGAGACCGAATTTGACTTTCAATATCGTATTGACAAGACCACTGCCCCGCAAAAAAATCGTGAATATTCCCACCACGATAACCCAGGATAAGAAATGGGGCAAATAAACGATCGATTGGATCAAGCTTTTATAGGGCTTGCTCCTCACCTCATTAAGCATAAGCGCCAATAAGATCGGCGCCGGAAAGGCAAATACAATCTGCAGAAATGACAGCGCTAATGTGTTCCATAGAACGCGCAATATCTCAGCATTATCAAAAATTTTAGCGAAATGCTTCAAACCGACCCATTCGCTTCCGGTAAAGCCAAGGAACGGACTGTAATCCTGGAAAGCGATTATGGAGCCGAGCATCGGAACGTATCGGTAAACGATAAAATAAAGAAGTCCAGGCAAGATAAGTAAGTATGCATACCGCTTTCGCCATAGGAGGCGGCCGATCCGGGGCTTCCGTAAGGAAGCCCCTTGTTCGGCTGGAACGGGACGTAGATTCATCGAAGTTCCTCCCAGTGTTTATGTGCAGCTCTTATTCCCAAGCCGTTTTTGGATCTTTGAGTTTCGTACCTGCGTTCACTTCTTGGATCCATTGGGCTCCACCCTTGGCCATCCATTCCTTGACCACAGTATCCCAATCCGAAATCGGCCGTTGTCCGGCAATCATTTTGGTTTGCTCATCAAGAATGAATTTGTTCAGCTCCGCGCCCTTCTCAACTTGTGTCGGTGAAGCAACGGAATAGTGCGGTGAACCGTAAAACTTGCTTTCTCCGTGCAGTTTAACCATTTCCTGAACGACGGCGTCCAGAACAGGATTGGAGTATTTATAAATTTTGTCGGATTCCTTCTTCGGCCAGGAAACATCATCCAGCAGATAGGATGTGGGACGGAGGCCGTCCTTTAAGGCATTCGCCTTGGAAACTGCCGCACCGTTCACCATGTCATAGCCAACACCGAGTCCGCCCATCAGCCAATCGAAATCTTTGTTGTCCGGATTCGATTTATCCGGCGCGATGATCGTACGAGGAGCCTCCGTCATTTCCAAGATGCGGCGCACTTTCTCTGGATCTTTCCCGGCTTCTGCCGAAATCGTCATAAATCCGGAGTACCCGCTGCTCGACGCAAGCCCCTTCGAGCTGTCGGGAGCGACCGCCGGAGCCATGAATGTGAACTTCGCCTTCGGATCAATTTTCACAAGACTGTCCGAGTTAGCCTGTATCATCCCGCGCGGAGTTCCAATAAAAATACCTGCTTGGCCGGAATAAAACTCCTTATTCGTGGCATTCCAATCGATAGTGGCGAAGTCGCGCGTGATCGCGTTTTGTTTGTACAAATCGGCGAACCATTGAACCTGTTCTTTTCTTGCAGGTGAGATAATGCCTGGGATGAACTCACCCTTTTCATTTTTATGATACCAAGCGGCAGGGTCCCAATAAGCGCCAAGGTTGTAGTTCGGGTTGATATCTTTGCCGAGTGCGATGCCGTACGTGTCATTTTTTCCGTTTTTATCGGGATCGTCCTTTGTAAACGCTATGGCTACTTTTTTGAGTTCCTCATAGTTTGTAGGCACTTTCAAGCCCAGATTGTCCAGCCAGTCCTGCCGGATCATTGGCAAGAAACCGAATCTTGGATAATATTTCGGAATCGCATAAATTTTACCGTCCACCCTGAATTGATCCCATACGAAATCCGGAACGGCAGACAAAGACGGATACTTCTTTATGTAGTCATCCAACGGCAAAAATGCTTTCTGCTTGGCGAATTTTGCATATCGGTTCGTTAAATCAGGAGCCTCGAATGCGATCATATCCGGAATCGATCCGGACGCCAGAACTGCGCTCAATTTCTCGCCATAGCTGGCTTGCGGCACCTGATTGATTTGATAATCGACGTTATATCGATCGTTGATCAGCTTGACACCTGGTGCATCGTTCGGCGGCAGCTCTCCGAAGCCGAATTTCATGGCTTTTATCGTAATCTTACGATCTTTCTCGTTCGGTGCAGGCGTCTTGGTTGGTGTTGGGTCATTAGTATTAGTATTCGATCCGCTTTGGGAAGAACATGCAGTTGTAAGCACCATCCCGGCAGTCAACACGATTGCTAGCTTTCGATATCTCATAGTAAGCCTCCTCATTGTTTAAGTATCGTACCGGATAACCATCCCTAATGTGTGCTCCGGCCTCGTTTTGTACCTTTCGTACACATCTAATACCTGCTCGAATGAAACTTGATCGGAAATCAGCGGACCAACACGGATCAGCTTGCGTTCCAGCAATCGCATATACTCCTCCATGTTGCGCCCCTCCGTCCACCGTACGAAGTTGATCGGGTAATCATGGCCGTCTCTCTCATATGTGGGATCCCCTCGGCCGGGGCCGCCCGCTTTGGATACTGTCAAATTCGCTTCCTTAATGAACATGAGACCCCGATTGAAATCCATCTTCATGTCTCCGACGACAACGACTTGACCTCGTTCTTTAACCCAGCGCAGCGCTTGGTCGATCAGACTCCCATCGGAAGCGTTTGCACAGAGCAGAACAGCATCGACGCCTGCGCCTTTAGATTCCAATTGCACTGCGTCGCTTAGCTCCTCCATGCTGTCCACAATCGTGCCGTCCGGAATTAGCTTCTGCAGCTGATTTCTCCGTTGCGTCAAGACATCGTAAGCGATAACCCTGTATGAAGCTGCATGTGCAATTTGACTTACCAGTTGACCGATAATGCCTAGTCCGACTACCACAATGGTTTCCCCGAACTGAAGTGAGGCTTTGCGCAATGCGTGAATAGCGATCGCGCCGAGTCCGACGAACGAAGCCTCCTCAAAACTCACGGAGTCGGGGATTGGCACAACCAAGTTACGCGGCACTAAGAGCCATTCGGCATGACGAACGTATGGTCCGCCATAACAGGCGACTCGCTGCCCTACCCTCAATCCGCCACAATCGGGATCTGCATTTACGACGTACCCAGCCGCACTGTAGCCTAATGCAACTGCTTTTTCATTCGGCCGCCGAGCGATCATAAGCTCCGTTCCAGGACTGATTGCGGAGCATACCGTGCGGATCAACACATGATTCGGCTTCGGCTGTGGCTTCGGCTCATTGCTGGTTTGGATCAATCCTCCTTTTGCTACCACTACATTCAAATGGCTTTCCCCCTTAGAATAAATCAACCACAAACAGATTAATTCGAACATCATTGCTTAAGTGTGCGTTTGTGATATGTATCTGGT
Organism: Paenibacillus sp. J2R1T-4; assembly: GCF_059692235.1. Taxonomy (NCBI): domain Bacteria; kingdom Bacillati; phylum Bacillota; class Bacilli; order Caryophanales; family Paenibacillaceae; genus Paenibacillus; species Paenibacillus sp. J2R1T-4. The sequence goes on from NZ_JCAUBA010000005.1 coordinate 215,725, forward strand.
TGAATTATATCGGTGCTTAGGAAGCGCTGTCAATCCTTATTTTAGTGACAAACGTCTTTTCTTGTTTTATACTAAGCATATGAGCGTTATAGTTTTATAGCACTAAGTCCAATCAGATTCGTATCAGATGTGCACTGTTAAGCTCATTTTGATCACATTAGGCTCAGGAGGATTCAGGATGAGTAGAAAAACGAAGCAGTCTGTGCTTCGAACCAAATTAGAAGATATGATCTCGAGTATCCGAAACGACATAGAAACAGGAAAGTTGAATAGCGGGGACTTTTTGCCCTCCGAATTGGAGCTTGCCGAGCAGTACGACATCAGCAAGCATTCTATACGTAAATGCTTGGACGTATTGGTCGAGCAGGGCTATGTTCAGAAGATCCCTCGCATCGGCAACAAGGTAAGTAAGCCCGGCCCTGAGCCTGAATGCATATTGCGTTTCGGTTTTTATCCGTCTATGAGCGAGCAGGCAGGTTTAAGAACGCTTGTAGAGCTTTTTCACAAGCGCAACCCGAATATCCGCGTGGAGCTGATCCCGATTCCATTCAAATTCGACGATTTGCACCTGATGCAGCATTACTTGGATTCAGGGTTGATCGATGTGGCGATGTTCAACCATCAAAGCTTCGGAGAGATTCAGGAATCGGACGGATTATTGGATTTTCTGGAACCACTTGAGCCGATCCCGGACATTTATCCGTTTCTATTACCAGCTTTTCAACACGAGGGACGCCTGCATGCCATGCCCTTTGCCTTTTCTCCTGTCGTGCTTGCTTACAATAAGGATCATTTTGAGGAATACGATTTGCCGGAGCCGGACAGCAGCTGGACTTGGGATGATTTGTTGCGTGTCGCTAGCGATATTACCCGAGACAACAATCGGGTCGGCTTCTATTATCACGCCTTATCCGACAATCGCTGGCCGATCTTTTTACTGCAAAGTGGAGAACCCCTTGTCGACAAGAAAACGGGGAGGCTTAGCTTTACCAGTCCTGCCGTCCGCGAAGCGATCCGCATGAGCCGACATATTTTGTTCGGACAAGGCTTAACTTCATTTTTATCCCAAAGCGACGTTGAAGCGGAAGAGTTGTTCCGCAACGGGAAAATAACGATGATCATGACCACTTATTTCGGGCTGAATATATTTCAAGACGCACCGTTCCGTTTCGATATCGCGCCACTGCCCGCCCTCCAATCCGCTCATACGTTAAATCTGGTGATCGGCTTGGCAGTGTCATCTAAGTCCCCTCAAAGGGAAGCGGCAAAGGCTCTTGTTTACGAGCTGGCCTCTATGGATTACCAATCCCTGATCAGGCGTGAAACTTTGAGTATTCCGGCCTTGAGAAAAGCAGCCGAACGGGGGACGGATTCGGACAACCCCCCTCTCCCTTCCGAGCCTTCTCGATTCCCTCTGTACCGGGAAATTATCCGAACCTTTCTGCTTCATTCCGACATGGGATTAAACGGCGATGTTCTCAAGAAGATGCGCGGAGAGTTGAAGCTGTATTGGGCTGGCGTCACCGATTTGGACACCTGTTGCCAAAGTCTGGAGGCGGCGCTTGCCGCTGAACCAGTCGGATAAGGACGAAAAAGACTACTGAGACGTGAGTCGTGCTCAGTAGTCTTTTTGTCAGCTTGTTCGGAAATAACAGGAACGAGTTACTTCTTCAGGTTTTTACAAATAGAAACAACAATTTTTTCATAACATCCCTCCTAACAAAAAGACGTACTCACCATCCATCTAGTTTCGAATAATTTACTTTTTTTTCGTTACTTCTTAGGTCCTATTGAGATCGATAGCCACTGCTACTATAGGTTATTTGTGCGGAGAAGACAGTTTTTTCTGGAATAGCAAGTTTTACTACTGGTTATTGGACTGGTTCTGAGAAGAATCGCTTTATAATGCGGAAATAAGGGATAGTCAGATTGGCTAATTAGTGCCTGAGTGATGAAACGGCCCAAATAGCCAGTAGTAACATGGCTAATCTGGAAATTCAGTGTCATCCTAAATTGCAAGCATAAACAAAACGCGCAACGCTCAGAAACCCAAGCGTTGCGTATTTTATTTCCAATTCCATATTGACCACAATGGTCAACGGAGTTAAAATGAAATTGACCAGAGTGGTCAACACAAATATTTAACGGAGGATAACATAATGTTTTCCAAATTTCTGAACCTCGACCCAGTGAAGCAAGATGTTATTTTGAATGCAGCGATTAAAGAATTCGCACAAAAAGGATATAAGAATGCTTCAACCAATGAGATTGTAAAAGAAGCTGGAATTTCAAAAGGGTTATTATTCCACTATTTCACAAACAAACAGGAATTGTATTTATACTCGTTCAACCATCTAGTCCAAGTTTTGACTGATAAGATTTATTCAAAAATGGATTGGGAGGAACGCGACATTTTCATTAAATATAAGCAAATAGCTTATATCAAAATCGGGATATTACAACAGTATCCTGACATGTTTAATTTTTTTCAACGTACATTTCTTGAAGACTCTCCTGAAATAAAAACGGCGACTGAAAAGTTTAATAAAGAAGTAGTCGCTGACATCTACTCTAAACTATTTGGTGATCTGAATCATGTCGATGTTTCAAAATTCAAAGAAGGAATCGATATACAAAAATCCATAAATATCATTTATTGGTCCCTTGAAGGATTCGGGAATCAATATCGGGATTTATTCAACTCAACCCCGGCGGACCAAATTAATATGGAAGAGATCGCAGCAGGAATGGAATCTTATTTAGAAATATTGAAAAAAGTGTTCTATAAAGAGTAATTCGGAAGTCTCGATTAATGAATCTATATGAATATAGGGAGGCTCTCTAATGAATGCGATCGAAATTAATAAACTGACAAAGACCTATGGCAAATCAAGAGGAATAACGGATATTAGTTTTACTATTGAAGAGGGAGAAATTTTTGGTTTTATCGGACCAAATGGGGCAGGGAAATCAACGACGATCCGAACACTATTGTCTCTTATTTATCCAACGAGCGGCAGTGCAAAAATTTTCGGAAAAGACTGCATCGAGTTTGCCCCTGAAATCAAAAAAGAAATCGGCTATTTGCCTTCGGAAGTTTTCTATTATGACAATATGAAGGTTATGGATCTGTTAAAATACTCAGCCAGCTTTTATAAAAAAGATTGCACTAAAAGAATAAAAGAGTTAGCTGAAATCATGAATCTGGATCTAACCAAGAAAATTGATGACCTCTCGTTAGGAAACAAAAAGAAAGTGGGTATTGTCCAAGGGTTGCTCCATAGTCCAAAGCTTATTATTCTCGATGAACCCACAAGCGGACTTGATCCGCTCATGCAGCAAAAATTTTTCGAATTGCTCGAAGAAGAAAATAAAAAAGGGGCTACGATTTTATTCTCCTCCCATATATTAAGTGAAGTTCAGCGATTATGTGATCGTGTTGCGATTATTAAAGAAGGAAAGATCGTTACGGTCGAAAAAATCAGTACTTTAAAAGAAAATAATTACAAAAAATTCAAAATAGACACTGCAGCTGCATTAGATCGTGATTTCTTCAATATTACTGGCGTGAACAATATTGTTGTTAACGGGAATACCACCAGCTTCTTATTTAAAGGCAACTTAAATCAAGTGATGAGAAAAATAGCAGAAATTGAAATCGAAAATCTTTGGATAGAAGAGCCGGACCTTGAGGAGATCTTTATGCATTACTATGAGAAGGAGGCCTAATAAGTCATGAATATATTTTTGCATGAGTTGAAGGCTTATAGGAAATCCACAATGATATGGACGTGTTCCTTAATTGCTATAGTTATCTTTTTCTTGTCTATCTTTCCTTCCCTGTCAAAGGATGTTGCAGAATTTTCTAAACTGTTGGAAGGGTATCCTGAAGGAGTAAGGAAGGCAATCGGGCTTGAAATTGAAAGTTTTGGGTCGGTTCTAGGTTTTTATTCGTATGTTTTTATGTATATTACTCTCTGCGGTGCTATTCAAGCCATGATTGTGGGTACGTCGATTGTCTCAAAAGAAGTTCGTGAAAAAACAGCTGACTTTCTTTTAACGAAGCCTGTTACTCGAACGAAAGTGTTGACTTCTAAGCTAATTGCAGCTGTTGTTTCATTAGCAATTACGAATGTTCTATATATAGCGGCGGCTAACATAATGGCAGCTCAAGTAAAGACAGCAGATTTTAGCGAGAAAGTATTTTTAATGATTTCAATCTCATTGTTATTCGTTCAGCTCATTTTTCTTTCCTTAGGAATCATCATTTCCGTTGTTTTTCCCAAGATAAAAGCAGTTTTGTCCGTGTCTCTTGGTACAGTATTCGCCTTTTTTGTTATCGGAATGGTTGTTTCATCAGATGGAGCTGGAGCAAAACGTTATTTATCTCCTTTTAAGTATTTTGACACCAAATATATGATCGAAAATTCCAGTTTTGATGTTTCCTATTTGGCTGCTGCGATCGGAATCATCCTTGTTTCCATCACAGCCAGCTACTTAATCTACACCAAAAAAGATGTTCATGCTGTATAACCGCAAGCGAAAGGAGAGTTTCGGAAATGAATATTTTTTTAAGAGAGATTAAAGCATATAGAAAATCTATTATGTTTTGGAGTATAGGGATTATTCTATTGATTGCAAGCGGTATGGCCAAGTATGAAGCAACGGCATCCAATGGACAATCGATTAATGAAGTATTTGCAGGAATGCCGCAATCTTTCCAAACGATATTTGGTACAGCCTCTTTTGATTTATCCAAGGCTAGCGGTTATTTTGGCATGCTCGTCCTATACCTGTTCTTGATGGCAACCATACATGCAACCATGCTGGGAGCCAATATTATTGCCAAGGAAGAACGAGATAAAACTGCAGAGTTTTTATTCGTTAAGCCTGTATCAAGAAATAAAATTATTACTTTGAAAATGCTAGGAGCCTTAGTGAATATCCTCACTTTTAATATCGTTACATGGGTTTCGAGCGTACTTTTTGTAGGAAACTACAGTAAGGGGGAACCGGTAAATGATGATATCGCTGTAGTAATGGTTGGTATGCTAATTTTACAGCTTCTATTCTTGGTTATCGGAACTGCAATCGCAGCTGTATATAAAAATTCCAAAAAGGCTGCGTCACTTTCTGCAGGGATCCTGCTAATAACGTTCCTTTTATCGATTGGGATCGACCTGAACGAAAACATGGAGAACTTGAAATATCTCACGCCGTTTAAATATTATGAAGCAAAAAATATAATGTATGGGGGTAGATTTGATTTCCTTTTTGTCCTTTTATCTTTGGTACTGATTGCAGCTCTAACGATCGTAACCTATGTATCCTTTAAGAAACGGGATTTGCATGTGTAAAAGAGCTAATATTTTTAGCTCTTTTTTTTGTATAAATTACACAAATCCACCGTTGATACGAATGGTTTGACCGGTAATCCACTGCGATTCCTCACTGGCCAAAAACAACGCAACGCTCGCAATATCATTGGGTTCTCCTAGACGTCCGAAAGCATTCATTTTGCGAATACCCTCCATTTGCTCCTCTGTTTTCCCAACTGTGAATAGCTCCGTGTTAATCGGACCTGGTGCAATCGCATTGATCGTGATCCCCTTTGGACCAAGCTCTTTTGCCAACTGGCGAGTAAATTGCTCCACTGCTCCCTTCGTGCCCGCATACACACTGTAAGTAGGAAACATCTGCCCCGCAACCGAAGTTGAAAAATTGATAATACGGCCATTCTGGTTCATATGATGAAACGCTTGCTGGCAAGCAAAGTAGGTGCCTTTTACATTGATGGCGAATTGCTTATCGAAGTCTTCTTCCGTCATCGCAGCAATGGGCTTGGTAATCATAATACCTGCGTTATTAACGAGAATATCGATTTGCCCATAAGCCTCTATAGTCTTCTGAAACAGCATCTCTATTTCAGCGACTTGGCTGATATCTGCTTGGATAGCCAGTGCTTCCCCCCCATTTTGTTTGATTACGCCAACCACTTCTTCTGCTTTAGATGGACTGCTTGAAAAGTTAATGATGACCTTGGCTCCATTCTTAGCGAGCTGTTCCGCTATTTCACGGCCTATCCCTCTAGATGCTCCAGTTACTAATGCCACTTTACCTGTTAAATTGATCCTCATTATGAAATCCTCCTAGTTCTAGTTAACGATGTATGTCTGACCTGTTGATTTGATTATAAACGCCCAAACAACGAATGACAAGTGACAATATTGTATTTTTGTCATTTGATTTTAGAGCTTGAGAATAAGAAAGAGGCGCTCACTGATAATTATAGTTATCAGTAAACGCCTCTTTTAGTTTTATGAATTGGGTTTGGAATGTGAGATTCCCGAAAGAATTAACTCCCAAACCGAATCAAATTCGTGCTCAATATTTGCTGATGTCCACTCATAGGCATGTGCCGGATGGTGGAACCGTGAAGTGGCTATAAAAACAGCCTTCGCGATGACCTCCGATTGACCGGATTTGAATTCATGGGATGTTATTCCTTCTTCAATAATCTGAGCGATCTGATGAATTAATTTGTTCACATGTGCTGTAATCATATCAACAGCATCGAATGTTACAGTCGTATACATCGCAAACATCTCAGGCTCATCTTTTACATAGGTCCGCTTGGCTCGTATCAGCGTCTCGAGCCATACCCGTAAACGATCAGCGGCGCTTCCGTCAGTCCGATCGGCAATTTCCTGTAGAGGATCGCCAATCCTATAAAGCCATCGCTCGGTTACCGCCTCTCTCAGGGCTGCCTTACTCGGAAAGTGCCGATAAAGTGTGCCATGGCTGACTTGAAGAGCTTTGGCTACATCAACAACGGAGGTCTTGTCTGGACCATAACGCCTTAGCACCTGTTCCGCAGCATCCAAGATCGATTCTTTTGTTAATGGTAGCTCGTTTGTCATACTAATCGAAGAGCAGTTGAATCCCAACATGTGAGTTGGTCTATTTTCGCTGCCCGTCTTCCCTACCTTCTTGTTAATTTTACAACATACCATATCATAACAATAATGAAGTATCAATAATGATATTTTGTCATGATTATCACGATGACTCGATGAAGAACATCCAATTAAAGGAATTTTAGGGTGTTTTGAAGAATAATATACACCGCTGGAGATTCGCGAAGTTCGCGAAAAAGACGTTCGATGAATGGCTCTATGAAATCTGAAAAACCAAAAACGATAACCGCGGCCGGCAGGTGAAATTGTTTATAAAAAAAACTATACCTAAAGGATGTAATTAATGAGCATAACGCCTAATAATGTGTTCACGTATCGGAGATTGGAGTTTTGAGTTTGAAATGATACATTTCTGTTTTACTTTAATTAAGGAGAAATCGTGCAGATGAGAAAAAATATAATTTGGATTAGCGCATTACTCATTTTCAGTCTTTTTGGCCCATATATTGCACTCGCAGGATCAAATACTTACCTGCCTGAAGAAGAAGGACTTGAGCTAGACTGGATATTTAACGAGGCCCCACCGAAGCGTCCTCAACCGAAAATTCTCAACCCTGATCAATATGAAATGAAATGGAAAATGGACACCCCCCTAATGTTTGACCTCACGCAAGATCAGCAAGGTGTGATGTACACTTCCGATTTGAATAATGTTGTTCATGCTTTATTCCCTAATGGAAAAGAAAAATGGAGTATTCAACTGGACATGGGTTTGAAAATCTCCGCTATATACTTATTGATTGGACAGGATGGGACGATATATGCTCACAGCTCGGCTACTTTGATAGAGGATGGGTTCACGACTATTTACGCCTTATCTCCAGAAGGTAATATAAAGTGGAAATTGCAATCGCAAAATATTTATAGCGATTTTAATGACCAGTTTGCAGGTGACGCGAAAGGCAACTTATTTTTTTTCACGAATGAAGGACTAGTTTCACGTAATGCTAAAGGAGAAATCAATTGGATTAATAAAACGATAACCTCTTCTGCACCAAGAGATATTTTGAAAAACTCCCGCTACCATTACCCGAGCCTATCCTTGGATTCAAAAGGCAGCCTATACTTAGACACTGCACTTGGAGAAGTGATCTCACTTGATAGTTCTGGTGCATTGAGATGGCGTTCAAAGCCATTACCCTACGTAAACAGGTTCTCTGGATTTCATCCGTATTTATCGGACAAAGATCAACTTTATATGTTAACAGAAACAGGGTTACATGCTATTAAAACTATTGATGGAAGTATAGTGGATTTGTCGATGAATAAAGATCTGAACGATATTCAAGCTTCTGGTGTACCGACTGATGGTAAGGATGGATACTACATAATTAATCGTGGAAAGTTTCTAAAAATCAACCGTGATGGAGAGATGATCTGGGAGTATACACCTCGAGAAACGGAGACGAATGGAATTTTTTCTTCGGACCAACCTTTAACAGACAAGGAAGGGAACGTCTACTTTTCTACGGGAGTCGGTAATATTATAGCTCTCAACAATGACGGACAAGAAATATTTGTGTTTCTTAGGAATGCATTTTGGTCCAAAATGGTTGATCTCACTCTTGGGAAGAATGGGAATATTTATTCAACGAACTACGACATTGGTCTTGTTTCCTTTGGTAAAAAGCAAATTCAAGTATATATAGATAACCATAGCCTTTCACTGACAGTTGCGCCTAAAAATAATGAGGGTACTGTGTTAGTACCGTTTCGGTCCTTATTCGAAAGATTTGGTCTTAAGGTCGAGTGGAATCCTATCTCTCGATCCATAACTGGAACAAAAGATGGACTTTCGATCATGTTGACAATTGGAGAAAAAACAGCCTTCGTAAACGGACAAGAACAGCAGTTAATAGAAGCTCCTATGATTGATGACAATACAACATTCGTCCCACTTCGTTTCGTCGGAGAGGCATTGGGTAGGAATGTAACCTGGGATGGCACCAGCTCATCAATCAACATTGATCAATATTGAGTAGTAAGTATTGAAATGTGTTGTTTATTAAAGTGTGTTTGATTTATTACTATCATGTGCCCGTCAGTTCAAGAAAGGTGATTCAATTGAATGAGTTAAGCGAAAAATTCGGGAAAATGAGAAAAGTCTTAATTGCTTTCATTATGACAAGTGCTCTCACAATTGGGTGTGAGTCTAGCGAATCATTTGTCGAACCAATTAAAGAAGATGCATCCCCTATTCCGATTGCAGCTTCACCTATTCATACCACGACATCAAATATCCCGTCTTTAAACGGAATTGTGTTCACGGAGCGTGAACTTGACCACACTTTCGATCAGATCGAGGATTTGATTAGCAACTATCAAAAGAAGCTTGTCGAAGCTATAGACACGAATACATTCACTCATGTGGAACCTTTCCTCCTACCGAATAGCACATTATATAATTCCCAGAAAGAACTGGTAGCAAATCTATCCTCTCGAAAAATAAAAGAACGCTTCATATCATCAGAGATATACGGGTATTCCATTGAAAAAGAACGTTACAAGGTAGAGGTATTGGAGACTGTAGAGGTGTATTACCCGGATAAAGGACCAAAGACCAATTATTATCAATGGTATTACACCGTGGAACAAAGCAATGGAAGACTTCTTTTGAGTCAGTTAGAGGAATGGAAGACCTACCAGCAGGATATGGATCGACGAATGGGGAGCGTTAAAGCTGATGGATATTATGCCCAGGAGCTTCTTCATAACTATCCCAACCTATTGGAAGCAGCTATCAATACGCTAGATATTACGAACATCAAACAACTTTCGAAAAACGAAACGGTTCTTCAGAAGCAGAAGGAGATCATAACGGAGTTAAGGAATCAAGGTTCAGAATATACTTTGAAAGCCTCATCCATCCACGAAGACTGGAATACATTATCCGCCGTGCAAGAGATCTCTTATCAGTTCATGGATAAGCAGAGCAAGAAACAAAGTGGCGCTCTCAAATTTTACATTCAACTGGATGAGATACGTAAAAATTTCCAAGGGTATGCAGTTATCGGTTACCTGGAGGATACAGAACAAGCCCCAATAAATACGACATCGGACTCCATAGTTATCCATGAAATATCCAGAATTCATCCTAACATGCCTGAATATTTGTTTAAGGTATACGGCAAAGCTGAAAGTCCTAATCGTGATACCTTTTTCAGTGCCGATAAAATAGAGACCTACCTTGCAGGAGGATCTGGAAAACTCATACAAGAAATTCCTTTAAAACGGACCCGTTCACTAAGTGGAAGGACATTGGGGTTAGTTATAGAGGATATGAATTTTGATGGTTATCAGGATATCCGAATCCAATCTGGAACTCCTGCCGGACCTAATACCCCTTATTTCTATTGGAACTGGGATCCAAAAGCAGGCGCATTTATGTCATATCGTGATCTTGAACATATTACCGCTCCCGTTTTTGATTACGATAATCAAACCATTCAGTCCTTTGTCCGGGAAAGCGCAGAATTATATTCCGACAATACCTACAGGTACATAAACAACATTCCGACACTTATCAAACGAATCGAGAAGGTCGCTGATGCTCAAAATAAGGTGTGGCATGTAACTGTGAGAGAACTGGAAAACAAACAACTTACTGTGATCAGGAAGTACGAGGAGCCTCTAGGAAATTAATCCTTCACTAGTTGCTCAACGCGAATAGAGCCTCTGTCCCTTACTACAAGGGAAGAGGCTCTGCCTATTTATCTTGGAATAAATTGCTCATACAGCTTAACGGCAAATAAGTAGTTCGCTTCCTTCGTACGCCCAGCATTATGCGGAGTGTGCACCACGTTGTGACGGCCGAGCAGCGGGTCATCCAGCGGCAGCGGTTCGATATCGAATACATCCGCGGCAAGGCTTAGCTCATCTGCCAGAACTCTTTTGCGAAGCTCCGGCATGTCGCAAATACCCGCTCTCGTAGCTAGAACTACTAAGGTTCCTTGTGGCAGCGCACGAATATGTTCTGCTGTGACGATGCCTTTTGTTTGGTCCGTGAGCGGCACCATCGGAACGAAAATCTCGGCATCTTGAACGAGACGACTGAGATGCCATTCCTTGCGGCTGCCTGCACGATGGAAGCTCGGTTCTGATGCGAATGGATCCCATGCCGCTACGTCTGCCCCAAGCATATGGACGAAGCTTGCGTAGCGGCTTGCAATATTGCCGGCGCCGACAATTCGAACGCGCTTGCCTTCCAGTGTCCCGTTCGTGAAGCGTGTGTCATCCCCGAATTGCTGACCACGGGCACCAGGAGTGCCGATTCCGCCTGGAGGCGAGTAATCCCAAGTTTTATGACTTGTAATGATTTCATGATGAGTCTGTGGAATGCGGCGCAGTCCGCATAATGTAAGTGCAAGTGCGAACTCACTGACAGATTGAGCCCAGAAGCCCTCGGAGGGTTGAGTATACCAACGAATGCTTCGCTTCTCAAGTACAGCGATAACCTCGGGAGCAGGTTTCATGCCACAGCTCCGTGAAGAGCATACGACCTCCTCCAAGCTAGTGAATTTATCAATACAAGCCGGGCTAGTTGGAACATGCAGCGCTACCAGGCGAACAACCGTCTCCGGCCGAGGCACAAGCTCGCTTACGGACGCATTGGAGTCTGCCGGGACCCGGATCAGCTCTGCTTCCCCGTCTTGCGCTAACAATTCTCGGAACCGATCTGCCGCATAAGGCCAAATTTCGTCGAATGCCGGATGGATCACAATTACACTTCTCATCTACTCACAACCTCCTACAAATTGCTTCCAACTTGAATCTATAGTTGAAGATGAAATATCCCCATTGAATACATAAGCCCGATAATGGGACAGCTTGCTTTCCCCTCTATTCAGGAACCATTCTCCCGCTATACAACGGCTTGGTGCAATACCTAATTGACCATCTACACGCCACGGTGAGGGATGCTCTTCATTGTTGGCATGATCCATAATAGCGATCCCCGCGTGATCAATCCTTCCCTCGATCGGCATACTGATCGCAGCCCATCTTGCACGCTTACCCTCTGCTTCCTGTTGTCCTAGCCCTTCGCTGTTCAAGAAGCTGCCCCCGAGCTCGTCTCGGTAAGGCATCCTAAGAAACAGACCGCCATAGGAATGCTGCCCGAAGCGAATATCGCACTGCGCGGTAAGCGTCCAAGCCAGATCCAGCTCATAGGCCATACCGAGATCACGGAAAGTCCAACTTTGTTCCTCAATTAATAATTCCGTTCCGCCAGGCTCTTTCCAAGAGGTCTTAACCGCCCACTTGACTTCATTCCCTTCTGCTTCGATACGCTTCAACGATAGGGGATGAAAGGTTCCGTCGTTCGGGTTATTCGTCCATCCCTCGGACCAGAAGCCAAAGCCATTTACATCATTCAGTCCCACATACAGTCCATGCTGCCACGGATGATGCGACGGAGCATTCTCAGTAAGTATTCCCCTACCATCGGGCGCGACAATTGGGTGAATATACGGACGATGATTCACCTCGGCATTCTGCACCAGGATGGGTTCAGACTGACCTTGACGGTAAATGGAGAGCCGGGTTTCGGATTCGATGATCCTTAATGGCTGGGTTTGCTGCTCTGCCATAGATTAACTCCTCCTCTTTTTTAACGGAACTGAGGGATTCGAACATGCTCACCATTCTTCAAAGCGGACTGATGCGCACAAAGCCCCGCACATGTCCAGTTAGCTGATGTATACACATCCGGGAATGGCGCTCTAGCTTCTACGATACTCATGATAAACTCATGTGCCAAGTGCGGATGAGAGCCGCCATGCCCATTTCCTTGTTTAAAAGAAAGGTGCTGATTATCATTAGAATCATATACACCTTCGGTCGTATATTTCTGAATCCCCTCCGGCAATAAATTCGCAAAGTCTGGAATCGACACACGCTTCCCATCTTCTCCTGCAAAGATCACCGGCTCCTCCCTCTCCAGCCGCTGCCATTCGAAGCTCAGCCTATCGGCGTATACATCGAAGCTCTCGACATACTCGCGAGCCGTCTCGAATAGGGAACGCGTAACCTCCATAGCGAGCTCGGAGTCCTTCAGCCGGAATAAAGCGGATTGTACCGCGAACGGGGAATTGTATTTCGCAGCTAGCTCATTTGCGATTCTACCAGAACCCAGGCAGTATACGAGCTCGGCTTCCTTCTCAGCAAGAGCTAACAGCGGACTTACCGCATGTGTCGCATAGTGCATAGGCGGGAGCCCCTCCCAATATCCAGGCCAACCTGCCATCTCTTGCTGATGCGCACCGCGAAGGAACTGAATACGGCCTAGCTCTCCGCTGTCGCGGAGGCTTTTTACATAAAGGAATTCACGCGTATATACGGCGGTTTCCATCATCATGTAATTTTTCCCTGATACCTTCTGCGCTTCTACAATTCGCTGACAGTCCTCGATAGATGTAGCCATAGGTACCGTGCAAGCCACATGCTTTCCAGCGAGCAATGCAGCGATGGATTGCTCCGCGTGGTTCGGGATCGGTGTATTAATATGCACCGCATCAATCCGCTCATCCTTGAGTAGCTCCTCGAAGCTTGTATAACGAACTGACACTCCAAAATGATCACCGATACGATGCAGGCTCTCCTCAGACCGCTGACAAATCGCATACAGCTCAGTGTTCGGGTGGTTCTGATAAATTGGAATAAACTCCGCGCCGAAGCTTAGACCAACTATAGCAACTTTGATTCTACGAGTCACGGGCCAACCTCCTTAATGTCCATATTACATCCATAATAGCCCATACAAGAATGCTATTGAAGGAGGTTTTGCGCAAACTTATTGAGAAATTTCACCTTTCTTTGATAGTATAGATTCATAACAACAGAAGAAGGAGCTTCCGCTGTGAGCAACTATAACGAAGTATCTCACGAACGTATTCCGAAACGACATGTGGCTCTATTGATCGAAACTTCAAATGAATATGCGCGTGGACTATTGCGTGGGATTCGGGCTTATATTAGGGAGCATACGCCATGGTCCATCTATATGGGCGAACACAGCCGCAACCAGAATGACCTGTCTTGGCTAACCGATTGGCAGGGGGACGGCATCCTCGCCCGCATTGAGAACGAAGCCATCGCCGATTATGTTCGCCACATTGGTGTCCCTACCATAGACCTAAGTGCGTTCCGTTATATTCCGGAGCTGCCGTGCCTGGAAACCGATGATCAGGCGATTGCCCATATGGCCTTGAAACATCTGGTTGAACGGGGCTTTAAACACTTTGCTTTCTGCGGCGATCTACACTTCGTGTGGTCCAGACAGCGAAGGGAGCACTTTTTGCGTGCTGTGGAACAAGCGGGGTATCTTTGCAGCGACTATCAGGTTGACACCAATCAACTGTGGACGGAAGAAAGACAAGCAATGGCAAAATGGGTGCAGTCACTGCCCAAGCCGGTTGGCATTATGGTGAGTTACGATATGTTGGGGCAAAAGCTGCTCGAAGCATGCCGGCTTGCGAACGTTTATGTGCCGGATGAGGTGGGGATGATTAGCGTAGATAATGACGAGCTGATGTGCAACTTGACCGATCCACCGCTTACAAGTATTATTCCGAATGCAGCGGAGACCGGTTATCGGGCAGCAGAGCTTCTCGACAAGATGATGAACGGAGAGCAAGCAGCAGCAAGCGTCCTCTCCATCCCGCCATTGGATATTGCCATGCGGCTATCCACGGACGCAATCGCGGTCAAGGACCGGCTCGTTGCCGATACTGTCCGATTAATCAGAAGCCGAATCTACGAGGATGTAAACATCGACGAGCTGCTGCGTGTCCTCCCCTTCTCTCGCAGAGCCATCGAAAGCAGATTCCAACGTAATCTCGGACGAACCCCGCATGATCTGATGATGGAAATGAAGGTGAAGATCATCAAGCAGTTTCTTACCGAGACCGAGCTTAATCTATCAATGATCGCAGAACGGATCGGATTTAAGCATGCCGAGTACATGAGCGTATTGTTCAAGCGTGAGACTGGCATAACCCCCAATGAATATCGAAAAAGGAGTGCGAGGTCATCGTACTCCTAGCTCTACTTCAGTTTTGGTCAAGGTGTATACTTTGTAAATTTTGACCAAATTTTCGCACTGGATCCTATTAATCTTCCACAAGTTTGACAGCCTGATGGATTTTAATCCGCGACAGCATCGTTTTGTCTTTTGGCCATTCAATACGATATTCTTGTCTTTTCGCCTATAAATACGATACTTGTACCACAGCTGACGGAAGAAAAAGCTCAATAACGACAAAGCTGCCTCGCGGCAGCTTTATCGTTATTGAGCTCTCGTGTCCCGGTACCACATCAGGACTGACTTCCAATAAGTCCGTTGGTATTGATTAAGGGCTTGCTATAACAAATCGAGTTCCTGGGCCAGACGGACCGTTGCCCGAATAGAAATATATGTCTTCAAGCTTTAAAGCGATAACCAGCGCCCCATATCGTTTCAATGTATTGAGGATTCGAAGAATCGGCTTCAATTTTTTCGCGAATCTTACCTACGTGGACTGTAACTGTAGCAAAATCACCTGTTGCATCCAACCCCCAAATTTTTTCGAATAAGTCTGTTTTGCTGTACACTCGATTTGGATTTGTCGCCATATAGGTCAGTAAGTCAAACTCCTTAGCGGTCAAATTCACTTCGATCTGGTTTACAAATACACGCCGGGCCCCTATATCAATTTGTAGACCACGAATTTGAATGACTTCCCGCTTTGGAGTGTCTAAACCAAGGAAACGCTCGTATCTGACTAGATGGGCACGAACCCTTGCAACTAACTCACTTGGGCTGAAGGGTTTAATGATATAGTCATCTGCTCCAAGGCCTAACCCCCGTATCTTATCAATATCCTCCACTCGAGCAGAAACGATAAGAATCGGAATATCCTTAGCTTCGCGTACTCGCTTGCAAATTTCAAAGCCATCTATGCCAGGAAGCATTAAATCCAACAGAAGAAGATCATAAGGAAATTGCAAGGCCTTCTCGAGACCTTCAAGTCCATTGGACGATATATCCACCTTATACTGATGGATTTCCAAGTAGTCTCTCTGCAACTCAGCAATACTATCCTCATCTTCAATAATTAAGATATGCTTCATGGACTCAACCCCGATTCATGATTTCGTATGGAAAGGTAATTGTAATTTTCGTGCCTTCACCGAGCTCGCTCTCTGCTTGAATGGTAGCATCATGTGCATCAATAATTTGCTTGGCAATGGCCAGACCTAAGCCGCTTCCTCCGTGAGCTGTGTTCCTTGCTTTATCTGCGCGATAAAACCGATCGAATATGTGAGGTAAACTGATCTTATCGATTCCCATCCCGTTATCCTCTATGACCAAGGTTACATGGTGTGGAGAACAAAATGTGCATATCCGGATAGATCCGGGCGTCTTGTCTATAAACTTCTTACTGTTCTCAATGATATTGACTATACATCGTTTAAGCTTTTCTCGATCCGCACTTATCGACAATTCCTCTGAAACCCCCGAATTATCCCATTCTAGTGTGATGCCTCTGTTCTCTAAATCGAAGGACAAATCGTCTACACAGTCTTGAATGAAAGGGATCAAGGCGAGCGATTCAAAATGGAAAGGCATGTTATTCAAATCCAGCTTTGCATATAGGAAGAGTTCATCTATCAAACGATCGAGATCAGTCGATTTTTTATAAATGGTAGTCATGTATTTATTTACTTTGTCAGGGTTGCTGGCAACGCCATCAAGAATGCCTTCTACATAACCTTTGATTGCTGTAATCGGCGTTTTTAAATCGTGGGATATATTTGATATTAATTCTTTGCGGTTTTCTTCTTCCCTTAATCGCATTTCGATAGATTGCTTCAGCTGGATTCTCATTTCCTCGAACGCTTTACTTAGGCGTCCCAGCTCATCATTGCGCTTCGTTTGCAGCGAGAAATTCAGGTTTCCCTCTTTAATCTGCTCAGCGGCAAGCTGCAGCTCTCGCAATGGCTTCAAGATGCTCCTTGAGACCAAATAGGTTAGCAATCCACTTGGCAATATTAGTGCGAGTACTAGAGCGATCAGAAAATTGGGTTGGAATTTCTCGAACAGGTTATGGAACGGTGTAATATCTTCAAGGACGTATAAAGTCCCTCTCGTTTGATCATCAAAATAAAGATCGTGCATCGCCACAGTATAATATTTATCAAGGGTTTTATTCTGAGGGCTCTTTACTTCGTGAATAGTACGCTCACTAGAACTCCTATCTGCGAAATGCTCTAGAAATTCTTTTTCAAATGTGCCTCCACTTTCCAAGTTTGGAGATCGATACAGCAATTCATCCTTTTTTCTAACTGCAATTCCCATTTCCATTTGATTCAACTGCGGTTCATTCCTTGACAAATAAATAGGATCTAAATATAGATTGGGATCCTGTATGGTCGTTTGCTTTATTTCGACATAAATCAAATTGCGTTCGTCCCAATACTCTCTTAAACTGCTCTCCTCTAATTCAACATGATAATAATTCTTAATCTCGATAAAATCCCCGATGAAGAGCAATCCCATCAGAATCAACGATAGTATAAATGTAAAGACAGGTACAAAGATCATAGCGATATAGGAGATAATGAGTCTTAATCGAATGGACATGCTATACCCCGTGTCTGTTAAATATTTCTTCTCTCAAACATAACCAATCCTAGTAGGAAAAACAAGAAGACTGCGGATCCTATATAGGTGAATCCATATAAGATGGGTTGAAAGGCGCTAGTTCCTGCTAAAACTAATGTGTACCACTGATGATAATGTGCCGGAGAAATGGCTGAAGCACCGGTGTTAATATAAAGAAATACAAAAGAAAGTAAATAAATCAAGATTAAGCTGATCATTGCTCCTGCTTGGCCCTTAAACCATTGAGCGATAAAACTTCCGAACGAAATCCACATAAGCATTGTAAGGAAAGACATCCCGTAAGCAAGGATTGCCTGTAGTACAGAATTCCAGCCAAGCCATTCTTGAAACATCCATCCAGATAAGAGGGATGAGATCAACGCAAGTCCCATATGGATGGCAATCAGAGCTGCGATGGCTATTACTTTGGCACAATAGAGCTTATAGCGATGAATAGGTCGTAGGAAGAAAGCCTTAAGAACTTGAGGCTGAAAGGTCAATCCGTCTGAAACAAGCATAAAAATGATCAATGGTAAATAGACACCAATTAGTAGGGTCAAAGTGAATAGAGGAATTCCACTGGAACCGATGGGTAGTAAACCAAAGGATTGATTAACCGTATTTAATACCCATCCTAACCCTATAGGTAACAGTGTGGTGAGACCTAAAAACAGCTTCGTAGATTTCTTCGTCCACATAATGTCCCATTCATTACGTACAGCGCCTTTCCAGTTAGACATAGTTAACGCCATCCTTATGAATTCGAATTTGTTCTATATACCACTGCTCTAGCGTCTGGTTCCTAGCTGTGATATGTGAGGTTTCATCCGTACACACGAGATTCCCATCACTAATAATACCTACTCGGTGACATAACGACTCCAGCTCGAACATCTGGTGGGACGATATAAGAATAGTGAGCTGCGAGTTTTCGGTCAGTGACTTGATAAGCTCCTTAAATTGAATGACTCCGTCAACATCTAGTCCGTTTGTCGGTTCATCCAGAACAAGGAACTTAGGAGTGGATAGAAGTGCAGATGCAAGGCCAAGACGTTGCTTCATTCCTTGTGAGAAGTTTCTAACCTTCTCTAGCCTTGCGTGCGCCAATCCAACTTGACCTAGAACAGCTTCTATTCGTTCCTCATGAACATGATTATAAAATCGCGAGTGTAACAATAGGTTGTGGTGTGCGGTAAGCTCCTCGTACAGCGCAGGTGATTCAATGAGACAGCCCATATGCTGCATAGCTTTCTCGTAATTAGCTTGGATGGACTGCCCCATAATTATTACTTCACCCGTCTTGCATTTAAGCAGTCCGCTGACAGCCTTTAGAAAAGTTGTCTTGCCCGCTCCATTAGGTCCAACAAGGCCAAAGATTTCGCCCTGCTTCAGATCCAACGATAGATCATGGATGCCACGTTGATTTTTATACCGTACAGTCACATGTTTGGCCTCAAGAACCATAGTCATGGATAATCTCCTTTCACTCAAAAGAATATAGCTAACTTATTGTTGCTTCCCCCGATTATTTACAGCTGTCTCCAGCACTGTCGCCTTTTGCCACCGATCTCCTGGTTTCCGTATATACTTTGCAAAGACGTAGCGCCAAGGCATTGCGATTGGAACAATCATTGCCATTATGCAGGCAAAGACCGTCGCCGTGGTTGCTTCGTCCATCTGGCCAGATAACCACAGTGGGAGCGCGACGATGAGCAACCAAATCGACTTCCAAATCATTTCCCACATAAGCAAGGGCAGCATCTGCAGCGGATAGCGTATTCCTAAGATCACCAGTAATCCAAAGGTAACCTGCATGCAATTGACCACTCCTTCCATTAGCTCCCAGGGCTCCTCCTGATAGATGACCTGATGGATGACTTCCGGAAATTGGTATATGGCGAGGCCCACGGTGATGAAAAGATACACGGCTCTGAGTAAATATAAGCGAAAAAGCGATACTTCGTTCATTTTGACGCTCCTGCTATATAGTCTTTTGTTTGAAGCCAGTAGCGGCAGTAACTGAAGAGTTCCTACCGCTTACCTTTTGTTGACGATGATGTTGATGTTATTGTTTGAATAATTGATCCGGCTCTAGCTTCTCTACTTGCTTATTTTCTAGATCGAGCACATCCGTTTCAGTCTGGTTGAAATCAGAGAAGTTTAGTTGAAGATTGAGTTCTAGCTCGTGCTGTTTTCCTGTTACATCTTTACCGCTGGCCTGAATAAGAATGTCGTATTGTTCGATGAACTGCTCTGAATTGATTACAGTTGTAAATTCAATCCCGTTCAATTGGATATCTTCCGTTAGCTCGGGTAACTTTACAGCATGCATTTGTGAAAATGCAGGATGAATGGACAAATCAGCAGACCCGGATTTCTCCTTAGAAGCGCTCTTAATGAGTATAGACCCCAATGTTCTGACAATTAGCGGAATTTCGTCATCGTGCATCGATAGTTTTACCACACTTGAGTTTTCAGGGCCTTCTTCGAGTTGAAAATAATTCCGTTTGAGTCCGACGACTGCGTCCATGATACGTTCTGCATCCTCGGCTATTGAGGGGTTATATGAAATGTGGTTGTCCTTAGCCTCATGATCTGCCTTATGCTCCATCACAAAATAGGTGTCGTTTTCCGATGTTTTTACCACTAGTTGATCTTGACCCATGTAGCCGTCGATCGTAAATGTTTCTCCATTCTGAGTTAAGTTGATTACACCAGATCCATTCGTTGTATTACGATTGAACTTGAACTTAGATTGCACATCAACAAGAGACTGACCTCCGTCTGTAATCATAAGCTTGGCATCTGTGGTCAAGCTATCCATTTTGGGAGCTTGCTTATGAGCGGTCTTGAATGCTTCATACCCCGCCGATGTGTTTGACATAGCTCCAAATGCGCTAGATACCATTAATGCTCCACTAATAACAACTGCAGCTCCGATAGTTAACATTTTTTTGTTCATGATTTCTACTACTCCTTCAATTTTCATTATTTTTACTCTGAAAGCCTTCATTACACATAGCTTAACAGGTGACAATAAACCGCCAATAAACAACTTCTAAAGAAAGTATAAAGTTAAAAAAAACCTTTTATAAACTCAACCATTCTGCAATCTGTGTGGTGGAATAAAGGTAGAAAAAAAACAAGCCATTAACAGCATATTGCTGCTAAATGGCTTGCTTTCATTGCTGCTTCCTCATTCATTTAATCCCTTACCATTGAGAATTTGCTGCATACATTTTTCAACCCTTGAGTCTCGAGTTTTGGATTGTTTGGGTTCAGAAAAATAAAGAATGTATGCTCTTTGCCGTCCCGGCGTCAATGCTTCAAAAGCGGTTTTCAAGGCAGGGACTTCATCGAATTTATTTTGAAATTCTTCAGGAATTATGAATTCTGTATTCTTTTTAAAATCCACTTCCAAACCTGCTTTTTCAACTTCAATGGCTTCATAAATATAGGCTTTCAAGATGGGTTCCATCTCAACTATTTCCCGAACACTGGTGAACCGAATCTGGCGCGCCGCCTGTACATTCTCCGTTTGTTGGATTAGGATACCATGGGCATCTTTTAACAAGGCACCTTTGTGAAACAGAAGCGCACAGTATTCTTTAAATCCATGTATTAAAACTATGTTTTTATTCTGAAACATGTAACAAGGATGCATCCACTTAATTTCTTCGGTCAGCTCACAGTCAAGAACGATATCTCTCAACTTCTCATATTCTTCCTTCCACTTTTTAGCTTTTCTTAAAAATCCATCAACCTTAGGATTCATTCTACTAGTTGTCATCAAGGAACACTCCTCTTCAATATTTCGATCAGTTGTCAGTCAAGAATGATCATTCTATTTTGTTTTATCAAATGTTACAGCAAATGCTCTCACGAGTTCGAAGCAAGGATATATTCGTTTTCTACATTTTGACTAGGCGTAGCTTCTAAATGCCGGTAAACCCCGTTTATTCGCATTAATTCTGAATAAGTACCCTGTTCCACCACCTCGCCCTGATGCAGGACGAAGATTCGATCCGAGTTCCGAATTGTTGATAAACGATGGGCGATTACAATCGTGGTTTTCCCAGCACGTGTTACATCAAGGCTCTCCTGCAGTCGGCGTTCAGTTTCTACATCCAAAGCTGAAGTCGCCTCATCTAATATTAATATCTCTGGATTGCGTATAAGCGCCCTCGCTAAAGCTAATCGTTGCCGTTGCCCGCCCGACAACATAACACCGCGTTCTCCAGTAATGGTATCATAGCGGTCAGGCAGCGTATCAATAAAATCGTGGATCTGCGCAACACGGCAAGCTTCGATCATTGCTTCTTCCGTTATACAGTCAAGTCCCATTATCAGGTTGGTACGAATGGTATCTGGGAAAAAATAAGGTTCCTGAAATACAATCGCTACTCGCTTCATCCAGTCTTCCCGACTCCATTCCGTTAACGGGCGTCCATTGACAATGAGACTTCCTTCTCTCGGCTCGTAAAAACGCATGAGTAACCCAGCGAGTGTTGATTTACCACTGCCGCTTGAACCGACAAACGCGATTTTTCCACCTAATGGAATTTGCAAGCTTGCACCTCGTAACACATCATTTTCGCGACCTTGGAAGCTGAAAAAGACTCGGTCAACTCGAAGTTCATGAACCGAACTCAGAAGTGATGCACCATTCATGTTTACCTGTTCAGCCTCGTACACTTGCCTAAGTCTTTCAGATGATGCCATATACCCAGGTATTTTCATTATTCTCTCATAAAGCTCATTTGTAATATCCATCATTTCCGAGGCTAATTGATAAGAAATGACCAGAAGCCCGACAGACAATTGTCCATTTAATACAAGATATCCGCCGACACCCAATACTACAAAGGAAGCACTCCATTTTAATAAATGACTTGAGATCAACTGTTTGTTCACGATCGTTCCTTCGCGCAGCACTTGCGTAAAATATCTCCCAAAACTAGCTAAATAATGGTCCATTTCCCACTTTTCCCGATGGAAGGCGACAACCTCACGACTAGACGCCACCCCCTCTTCCAACTGCACAAGCATATCGGCGCGTGTAGAATTAACTTTACCCGATACTGCTTTAATATGAGATGATAACAGGCGGCCGATTACCACATATAACAAACTTACGGTGACTAGCAGTAGAACTAACAGAGGGCTTTCTCGTAAAATGAACAGAAGCGCAATCAGTGCAATAAACTGCTTCACGATACGTGTCAAGTCGCCGGCCACCATATTGCACACGCTCCCGATGTCACCGACATCCGTTGCGAACTGATAAATATACTTTGCCGTTCGTTCGTTCTTCAGTTTTTCGAGCGGCATCCGATGTAGTCGAAGTACAAAGTCTCGTGTCATGTTCAATCGCATCCTGGTTGCGGATTTATACATATAAACGGAACTGACTGTAATGAATATACTATGAATCACATAAGCAGCGGCAATACTGGAGAAAATGATCCAAAAAAGTTCTTGTTTGTTGTTTAAGAGCACCTCATCGATTAAATACTGTTGTAGGGTAATAGCCCCCAGGTAGGAAAAGGCCTCAACCACCATGCAGACAATGGTAATGATAAGCACAAACTTGATCTTTGAAATATAACCCATTACAAACCGTATATTACCCATTTATCAACCCTCCAGTTCACTCCTAGAATCACTTAATGCCAGTTCGCTGAATCGCCCACCAGCCGCTAAGAGTTCCTCATAGGTTCCCATTTCTACCACTTGACCATGATCCATAACAACAATCAGATCATAATTACGGATGGTTGATAGACGATGGGCGATTGCGATGATGGTGCGTCCTTGGATAACGCGGTCTAAGGCAACTTGAACCTCGTACTCAGTTCTGTTGTCCAATGCTGAGGTCGCCTCATCAAGTAGCAAGATGGTGGGGTTCTTTAACACAAGCCGGGCCAGAGCTATGCGCTGCCTCTGCCCTCCAGAAAGTTTGTTACCTCTTTCTCCAACATTCATGTCATACCCGTTAGGTAATTCTTGTATAAAATCGTGTGCGCTAGCAATTTTGGCCGCTGCAATTATTTCTTCATCCGATGCTTCTGGCCTGCCGAAACGAATATTTTCTTTAATAGATTTTCCGAAGAGGTAGGTATCCTGAAAAACATAGCCCAGTGAATTGCGCAGCATCTCAAAGGAGAGATCATTGATCGGTACTCCATCCAGAAGAATGCTGCCTTTGTCCGGATCGTAAAATCTGCCAAGCAGCTTGATTAATGTACTCTTTCCACTGCCGCTCTCTCCAACAATTGCTACACGATGTCCGGGACGAATATGTAATGTAAAATCCTTTAGCAAAAGCTGGCCAGGTTCATAACTAAACGAGATGTTGTCAAACAACAACTCTCCTCTTACTGGTTGTCTCAGAATATTCGGGTTTGCCGGCTCCGTTATAAGTGGTTTCGTCTGCAGAAAAGAATATACCCGTTCCGCTTGATGCATAACGATTCGCTGGTCAGCAATATTTTGAATAAATCGGGTCATTTGATTGATGGCTGCGGTGTAATAAAGAAAAAACGCAATAAACTCGCCTGCCGACATCAGTTCTTCACGAACCAGATAAACACCAAGCACGAACAAGGCCAAGGCGCCGAGGTAGTTAGTTATCGTACGGATACTAATCCTTAAATAATTATAAAAATAGGTTCGAATAAGGTTGGTGTTCCAGCCCTCAACGGTATTTAGGTAGCGATTTAAATCCCAGTTTTCCGCTGAATATGCCCGAAGTTCTTGCAAAGCCGATACACTTTCATAGGCCTTCTGATTTGTTGCTACCCGAGCCCCTGCTAGACCCTTGCTAGCAGTAGCTGCACGCCTTTCCACAGCAGGTCCCCACAAATAATAAAGCATAAAAAAAGGAAGAAAAGCCAAAGTCAACTGCCAACTGCTCATCACCATTAGGACAATCGAGATAAATGAAAAGATAAAGGTTTGTACCATGGATGGAAATAGTTGTCTGTATAATTTTTGAATAGATGCCGTTTCTGTGTTTAATAGTGCCAAAGTTTGCCCTGCTGCTTTCTGTTCGTAATAAGCATATCCTAGTGTCCGCATATGTCGGAAAACGTCAATTTGCAAATCACGCGACGCCCTTTCCTGGACATGGCGCTGGAGCATCGTTTGACACATACGTAATACCAACAGAATGACAACTAAGACTGCGAGCAACCCTAGCAACGTTGTAAACATGCTAATGTTTCGCTCAGGAATAACTTTGTCTACGAACAACTGAATGAATTTCGGAACGTATAGCTCAATGGCAGAGGCCCCTACAATTGTTAACAAAAGCATACCCACCAAAGTGGAACTGTTTTTTAAATAAGTTAACGTCCATTGATAAATCTTAAGCAATTTGTGCCTCACCATCCCGATTGATTTATGTATGCATCTATCCTCAACAAATCTAGCAAATGCATTGAAAAAATACAGATAACATACAGGTAGAAGTATTATTTCATTGCTTCCAAAAATATACAAGTAATTATTTTAGATTAGTAATATCTGAATATCGGAAAGACGATTGGGTTAAAAAAGAAGCCGCCACAAGGCAGCTCCTGCACTATCGTCTCCGTTTTAATTCCAAGATTGGAAGCTTTAATTTGAAAAGCCCGTCCATGCTGCATAGAACAATCAGGGGCGCAAATTGAATCAAATACCTGGATCTGGCTTCCCATACGAGCAAGAATATGCCGATACCGAATAGTGCTAGAGAGCAAATGATGATCATTGGAATGCCTGGTCTAATTAAATGGTGCACGCCTGACGCAAGCAGCAACAGGATAAGGCTTAAATTGACAATTTGACAGAAGTAAATATACAGATCGTTTTCATTCTTTCCAAGTGGAAGAATGTACTTATGATAGGTTGTATACTCGGGAACTCCTCGATTTAGTTTTATCGGAGCAAAATAAGTGCCGTCTCCCCAAATGAACAGATTTTTAGTTGAAAATAGCTGGAATATCCCCTTGGCTTCATAATTCTCGATTCGTTGTTTGATGATTTTGAGATTGGCTTCTTTCCTTTTATCTTTTGTTTGGAAGGATTCTGTATAGATCACATCATCATAATTATAAAAACCATAGGGCTCTTTCAGACCCATCATGATCCAGTGTGTGTACGGATAACCGGCTTGCTTATAGGGTATCGGGACGATTTTAGACATATCCACCACCTCCCCGTACAACTGGAGTCCTCCGAATATAACGATCGCAAGTATCCCTGTTTGCTTAAGAAGGCTAGATACCCTTTCCGTCAAAAGCATATGAATAAATATGGCGACAAAAAGAATGGCAACGGTCGGTTTGATGATCATCCCAACCACCCCGATAAGCGCAGCAAGAAAGATAAACATCGGCTTGCCGATATTCCCTTTGTTTCTACTGACTAAATAAAAATATAGAGACCCGATGACCATAGGCAGCGAAAGCGTATCTGAATAATAGATGGGCGTGTAGGTGACGAATGGAGAAAGCATCAGACTGACAACCAACGCCAAAGTTGCCTTCCGGATTCCAAAAATCTTCCTGGCTGTTAAATAAAGAAAAATTAACCCTATGTCAATCATTGCAATATTGAACAGCAAGCCAACAAGTTGCTGATTATGTACGCCGAGGATTTCAGCAAATTGAAATGCTCCAAAAAGCAGAAAGGTTGCTCCTACGTTATTGGGGTAATCTTCAAAATAGAAGTCGAAATAGTAGTCACCCGTCAATAAGTCCTTGGCAGCCTCATAAGTCACCTCATAATCCCACATTGACTTCGACGGATCTACATGATAGATCATACTAAAAACAATCTGAATCGTAATCATGACACCCATCAATATAAAAAATAGCCGATTATGTGTCCTTTCTTGAAGCCTGCCAAACCATTTGGTCAAAAACACGAGCAAACCGATACACAGGGCGGTACCAATCCCTATAATCCAACCGTTTAGCGGCTGACCGTAAATGTTCTCGAAAAGATAATATGATTTCCCCATTCTATGTGAATAAAGGATTCTTGCTATGATTACATACGCCACCCAACTGAAGAATGCCAAAAATAATACGTAAAACAATCGACTGAACCAAATTTTACATTTATTTATTATGTTCATTTCACTACACTTTCTTCCCTCAGCATTATAGTATATACTCCATTTGTTATGGGCAATAAACGTCTCCATAAGGAATTAACTCCTATATACTAAATATACCACGACTTTCCACTGTAATCGAAAAAAGGAGCTGCTGACAAGCAACTCCTTCACTTATGTTCCCGGTTAAGCAGTTTAATCAACATCATTGTTTTTTTACAAGATTCTGTTTTCGTATCCAGAATACAATGAGCAGTAAGCTAGGAAGACCTACAGTAAGTACCGTCGTTATTTGTGACCATGGGTACTCCAAGAAATCGACATACTTATTTTGATCATATCCCATATAATAAGTCGCTAGAATGAGTATCAACGAGAATGGTATTAGTAGGTATTTTTCTTGCTTAACTGCAATAACTTTTTTAAACGAATGGATAGCCCCGTAGATCATCACGATGGATTGAATCATAACCCCCCAAACAAATAAGATCATCATTATAAGTTCGTATCTGTTCAAAACCATTGTTACTTGCGCAACTCTTGCCAACTGCATACAGCTAAGGAAATACTGGGAAGTAACGTGAGGACCCATGACACCAATTTCAAAAACCTGAAAGAATATTAAGAGTACCCAACTAACGACCATACCCCAAAAAGATAAAGAGTACATTTTCTTTTTTTCATTTAACAGCGGAAACAACATGCCTAAACCAAAAATAAGCATTGAAAAATCCGCAAAACTAAATTGGCTTGCCATAAAATCCGCGCCAATTCCTTTATCAAATAGGGGGAATAAATGATGCAGCTTGAATTTATCCGCTACTCCTATTAGCGTCACTAGGTCCAATAAAACAACCATGATAAAACCGAAAAAAGATAATCTTAATACCACCTCAATACCTAAGAACAGACCGTACATACATAGCAATACATAGCCAATGACCACTATCGAGAATGGCGTTATCGGCATAAGATACTGTTTAAAATGAAACGTGATTACATTTGCTGACGTAGTAAATGCAATGACAAAGAATAAAAACATGGTTAACGCTACAATCTTGCCAAGCCATTTACCAACAATCTTCTCGCTGTATTGAACAATGGAATCTTCAGGGAAATGTTTACCTAAATAGGTAATTATAAATATAACGAGGAGTGCTATACAAGTCCCTATTGTCATAGATATCCAATTATCAATCCCTACTTGTTTTGCCAAAATCGCAGATGTAGCACCAACAGCTTTGGCATACACGAGGTTGGTAAATAAAGTAAAATACTGCATACGGCTAATTTTTATTTTCATTCGTTTGCTCTCCACCTGATTTGTTTGATTTTAGAGGATTATGAAACAAAGTTGTATTCACAATCTCGATCTTCGTGTTTACCACCACCTTTACTTCTGGAAAGACCCGATCCCATTCTCCCTTCAATTTTTTATTCCAGATGTCTTTATGTTGAATATGAACGATTTCCCCGAATCCTAATACATCACTTTGGTAGTCCTTCTGAACTTTTTTTATCGTTTTTTCCATCTCTTTGGTGATCACATTTTGAACATTTTCTTGAACAATAGATTTTAATTTATTCAAGGAATGAGAAACTAAAAAATCATTTTCAGCAATATTACCTTTTGCGGAAAACGAAATGGTAAAAATCGGTTTATCGCCATCCATAATAGATTTGATCTTACTTTTTACCTGGGTTAACTCCACCGAAACGTGCTTTCCTTCATATTCCGGAAGAGGAACGGAAATCACGATATTATTATTCAGATGCTTAATCCAATTGAGTCCACGTGTCTCAATGGGAGTAAGCCACCCAACAAGTTTCGTGTGTTTAAAAACTGCCGCACCGGAAAGGACTACTTGTTCTTCCCCGCCCTGTTTTTTTTTGTTATCTACCGACATTACCTGTTCCTTTAAATGTAATCTTGGAAGCATAACTTGGTTAGATTCATCCATGAAATCATAAAAAGTATCAATCATGTCCTCTCTAAAGCTTTGAGAGTGGAATTTAGCGTTGCTAAAAACAAAAGACATGGATACTCCCGGGATTGCTTCGAGCCCTGATTTGACAGAAAGTAAATCTTTTGCTTCGCCTTTGGCTACAGCGATCCAAGTCCTCATTCGTAGCTCCGGATTCCGGTTAAAAAAATCCATCACTGGGGTAATATCATCTTTGGCCAAAGATTCGCCGATGATGATCACATTGTTATGCTCCCATATCACCCTTCTTGAAGAGAACATTGAAATATTGCGGATAGCTTCAAAAATATCTTTACCTGTTGCACTCCCAGTCCAAAACGGGGGTTCACCTGCTTTAAAGATGCTGTTTTGTGACTCAGGTCTGGGTATTTGCACAGTAACCCTGTACGGATTGGGACCATTTTCTTTATCTATGCCTACTGCCATAACTAAAGCTAAACGATCAATATCGCGCATATCCCAGCATCCGGACAAAAGAAAAGAACTACTGAGGAAGACAAGAAGCAGTTTGTTTTTCAATATTTTCCCTCCTGCCCTTACTTAAATATGTCCCCCGGAAAAGCAATTATTTCTTTTTCTTTTTTAAAGGCCAAGGCATACGAACGAGGACATCCTTCACTCCTTTTAGGCGGAAAGGACCTACGGGAGAAAAATAAGGAATACCAAATGATCGTAAAGATAACAGGTGAAACATAACCACCGTCAATCCCACAATAAAACCCATTGAACCCAACCACCCCGTTAAAATAAGAATCAAAAAACGGCATACTCTTAAGGCAATCGCTAAATCGTATGATGGGATCGCAAAGGAACTAATGCCAGTCGTAGCAACAATAATAACCATAAACGGGGAGACAATATTGGCTTGAACCGCGGATTGGCCAATAATTAGTGCACCTACGATACTTACCGCTTGTCCGATCGCTTTGGGCAGGCGAAGACCGGCTTCCCTAAGAAGTTCAAACACAGTTTCCATTACAAGGGCTTCAACGATGCTCGGAAACGGAACATGCTCCCTACCGGCAGCCATGCTGAGGATTAATGGAGTGGGGACCATTTCATGGTTGTAAGAAACAAATATGATATATGTAGACGGCAACACCAACGTAATGATAACAGCTATAATTCTTAACCACCGTATGAATGTACCTAATAGATATCTTTCATAATAATCACCGCTCGCTTGTAAAAACTGCCAGAATACGGTTGGGACAATCAGTACAAAAGGTGTGTTGTCAACAAGTATGACAATTCTACCTTCCAAAATAGCAGAAACAGCACGGTCCGGTCTTTCTGTATTTTGCACTTGTGGAAATGGGGTATATCTTGTATCCTCAATAAATTCTTCAATGTACCCGCTGTCTAATATACTATCGATATCAATTTTGCTTAATCTCATCTTTAATTCGTCCAACACAAGGGGATCTACCAAATCTTGAATGTAGCCTAGACTTACTTCTGTTTGTGTCCTTTTACCGATCTGCATATTTTCAAACCGCAATCCAACATCTTTAATCCTTTTGCGAATCAATCCTCGATTTGAAGTAATCGATTCAATAAAACCATCCCTTGGAGATCTAATTTCTATTTCCGTCTTTGGTTCCGTTACGGAGCGTGATTCCCCACCCGTTGTGGATAAAATAAGGGCTTCATTAGAATCCTCCAGAAATAGAACAGAGTTTCCAGACATTAAATAATTAGAAATAGAATCCCATTGTTGTTCTAATTTAATAGATGAAGTTAAAACGACGGATACCGTTAATTCTCTTATGTTAGTTTCCTTGTTTTCTTTATTTGAAGGTTGAAATTGGCTTAATGGTTTAAGAACGTATTCATCAATCGATTGGTCATTTGTAAGACCTTGTATAAAAATAAGAAGTGCTTTCCTATGGTTAAGTCCAGGAATGATCAAGTGTCGATAAAGGATATCTGGACTATTACCGAATATTTTTTGGACCGTTTCGATATTATCTTGTATGTGAACACTGATTGAATGGTTACTCATGATAAACAACGCCTCATCCCAAAAATAAAAACACATTTGTTAAGATTTAAGATTTCACGAACAGACTTTTTACTATCATTTCCCGATTCCTGTTATTCAAACGCTCTCAAATATTAAAAGGAGCTGCTGACAAGCAACTCCTTCACTAATTTTCCCGGTTAAGCAGGCTTAATTCGTTCGTTTTTTCTTCACTTCGCTTCAAACGTACCTCAGGGGATAAGGAATTGGTTACGATTGTGGTAGTCGAATTTCAATCCATTCCAAAGCCACTCGGCTGTCCAAGGCTTTTATTTTCAGCGTATACCTATAGGGGACTAGTGAAATAGGGAGTCTCCCTCGACTCACCACCCAATCCCCGCCGGTGACTTTTACAGTACAGATGTCCCTGGCATCGGCGGACAAGGACAAGTTCAGTTCGTTTGCGTCACACTTCAATTTCATGTTCACTAATAATGCATCTGTACTGCACGGCAGATAGAAATCATATGCCATCCATTCACCTGCATCTAAATAAACACATAAACGTTCTTCATCTTCCCATTGCTCCCCGCCGCCATGCTGGAAATTGGGGGTTGTTCTCCCACCGTGAATGAACCGGATGTCCGTGCCATCATTATCCCGAAAACCCAACCCATGCACGGTTTGATTGTGTACGTGGAAGCTTACCCCCTTCCCTTTATAACCGTAAAAAATTGCAGGTATTGTAACCGGTAATCTGCGTAGCAAGGCGTTTACTACATCGCCATGATAGTCGCATTTTTCGAATGGAAGGTTGTCTAGATACTGCTGGAGGATTCGTAGTGCAGTCTCCGTATTCGGCTTTTCCCCGCCGTTTAAATATTGTACCAAGCGATACCACTCTGAAGGCTTGCGTATGGAACAGGGAGAATTATCCGTGTCCATTTTCTTCCACGTCCAGAAATTCCACGAGATGTCGTGGTCCTCGAATAACTGAAAGGCGCCGGCATACCAGTTCATATTGTTTTCTCCCCCTTCACCCATGAAGAGAGGAACGTTCCACTCGTCTCTTTTATCCAAATATACCTGGATGCTTTCCGTATCCGGATTGTTCCAATACTTATGAAATTGCAGCATTACATTATCGTCAAGCTTCTCTGTAAAAACCGACCAATCGGTAGCCCAATGCACGCCTTCCAATATGATCATATGTCGTTCGTCAACCTCGCGAATGGCTTCTATAATATCTCGGTAAAGCGGCAATACCTTGTCATTATAGGCAGAGAACCAATTCGGCAGTGGTTCATTGAGCAGGTCATATCCTGCCACGATCCATTCCTCCTTGTAGCGATCCGCCAGCATTCTCCATAATGCGATCGTTTCGCGACGGTTCTCTTCGCTGAGAAACAGCTCCGGCTGATCATTCGCCGAATCGTCGATATTCGTGCCTGTTTGCCCGCCTGGCGCTCCGTGCAGATCAAGGATGACATAGAGTCTGTAGCTTCTGCACCACTCAATTATCCGATCGATCAACTTCAAATGCCCTTCATGATACTCGCCCTGGACGTTCGGTTGTCGTTGAAGAAAACGAGCATTGATCGGAACTCGAACCGAATTAAAGCCTTCTTCCGCTATCTTCTGAATATCGGCCTCCGAAATGTACCGGTTGTAGTACATCTTCCAGAATCGGGTTGCCTCTTCCTCCCCGATCAATTCCCGGATCATTCGCTCCATTCTCCGTGGTCGGTCGCCCTGCTCAGGGAATCGCCACATGTAGCCTTCCGGCAGCAGCCAACTGCCAAAGCCTACACCGCGAAGCAGAACTTCATCGCCATCTTCATTACGGAGCTTGCGGCCGTCCGCTTTCAAATATCCTTTTACTTTATCGTTTCCCAACATCTGGTCACTCCCATCTAGCCCTTAACGGCACCTTCTGCAATCCCGTTCAAAATATACTTTTGAAGCAACAGGTAAAATAAAATGACAGGCAGCATAGCAAGTACTAACGAGGCTAATATCGCAGACCAGTCATGATTGCCGTACTGACCAAACAGCATATTGATTGACAATAGCAGCGTATAGTGGTCGGAATCTGTCAGCATTAGAAGCGGAAGCAGAAAATCATTCCACATCCATAGCAAATTCAATATCGCAATTGTTGCGGTAACCGGCAGCAGTAGAGGCAGAATCACGGTGAAAAACAAACGAAACTCACCGCACCCGTCCACTATGGCCGCCTCGTCAAGCTCTCGCGGAATCGATTTTACAAACCCATGATAAAGAAAGATCGCCATTGATACGCCCAGTCCGATATAGATGAATCCTAACCCGAACGTGGAGCCTTGCACCGAGAGCTCTTTTGCGATCTTAACCAGTGTGATCATGATAGAGTGGAAAGGAATAAGCATGGAGAAGACGAACAGTCCGAACAGAAAACCGCTTAAGCGCCCTGAGGTGCGAGACAACTTATAGCCTGCCATGGAAGCAAGCACGATGATTCCTACAAGTCCCACTGCAGCGACGACTATCGTGTTTCGCAAGCTGCGAACATACTCCGTTTTATGAAATGCATCCACATAATTCACAAACTGAAGCTTGGCCGGGAACGATAAGATATGATTCAGCATCTCCCCCTCGGTCTTAAGCGAATTTAGCACTCCCATATAAATCGGAAAGAGAGTGAAGACGGAAGAGACAAGCAAAATAAGCATAACCAAGACAGAACCGATTCGGCCTTCCATGTGCTCTCCCCGCTTGTTCATGCTTCCACCTCCCGCTTGTTCATGATTCGCAACTGGATCAATGTTATGAGGAATACGATCAGGAACAGAATCATCGCTTTTGCGCTCGCATAGCCGTAGCGGCTATTCATTTTAAAGGCTTCCTCCATGATGTTAAGCGAGATGACCTGCGTAGCTCTTCCAGGACCGCCTCCCGTTAAGGCGAACACCGCCTCGAACACCTTGAAGGAGCTGTTGAGAGTAAGAAAAATGCCGATCGTCACGGCCGGGTAAATCAACGGCAACGTCACATAACGAAAAACCTGGAACTCACTCGCGCCGTCGATCGCAGCTGCTTCCTTGAGCGATTGGGGGATGCCTTGCAAAGCCGCCATATAAATAACCATCAAATAACCAACTCCGCCCCATAACGATAAAATCAGGATGGAGTAAAAAGAAGTTTTCGGGTCGCCGATCCAGGACCTGTCCAGATAAGCCATTTCCAAATGAACGGCCAAATTGGGCAGCACCTTCGTAAAAATAAACAGCCACATAAATCCGCCAATTATCATACTGATCATGTTAGGCATAAAGAAGACGGTGCGGTACCATGCTTTGCTTCTTTTCCGCGTTTCAACTAACACGGCCAAAACGATGGCAATCAGATTTTGCAGGACAACCATAAAGACCACGTACTTCAAAGTAAACCAGATCGAATCCAGGAAGACCGGATCATCCTTGAACGCCTCAATATAATTGGAGAATCCTACCCAGCGATAGGTAGGATTCAACCCGTTCCAATTCGTTAGGCTGTACCAGACGCCCCCAAAAGCAGGGGCGAGCATGAATACAGCATAGAAGAGCAGTGCCGGTGAAACGAAGGCGAGCAGAATGACCGAGGATCTCCATTTTCTTGTTAATCCCATGACTGATCCTCCAGTTAGCTAAACACGAATGTCTATTTATTCGCCTTAATCGCGTTCGCCCATGTTTTATCCAATGACTTGATGATATCGTCCTTTGTCACGCTCTTCGCAAAATAGCTCTGCAGCAACTTGGCTGTTTCATCCGTCACCCCGTTAGGCAGCGACAGATCCAGGTATGCTTTGCCTTTCGAAACATAGCTGCTAGCTTCGGTAACCCAAGGGAATGTATCATATTTATGAATGCTGGCTACCGGGTTAAACTTCAGTTCCTCGAACAGCTTCGAGGAGTCTTTATCGTTCAGCATGTAATTAACCAGATCATTCGCAACCTCTTTATTTTTGCTGCTGGAAGACACGGCGAGAGAAGTAGAAGTTGCCAGATTGATCATCGTGCCTTCGGGTTTATTGCTGACCGGAAGCGGCGCTACGCCAAATTCCATGTTTGGATTGGCCTTCAGGATCGATTCCGCTTGCCAAGGGCCTTGTACCCACATCGCAGCTTTACCGTTAGCGAAATCAGCAGAACCCGCTGCGCTGCCGACCTCGAAAGGCTTATCCGTACCGTTTGCCATGATTAAATCGATAATGTTGAAAACGTCCTTTACATCGGCATACGAGGCCTGCCCCTTGTTCATCTTGTCGACCCAATCCTGATGCTCGGAGGAGACTACGCCTCCCAGCGCGAGCGCCATCATCAGCTGCGGAATCCAGGATTCCTGGAAGGAGAGCTCAAACGGCTTGATATTGTTAGTCTTCAGTTTCTCTACAACCGCTTTCATTTCATCAAGTGTTTGGGGAGGTGTAAGTCCAAGATCTTTAAACAGCTTCTTATTGTACAAGTACCCCCAAGACAAGCTTTCTAACGGCAGCGCGACGACCTTACCTTCGTATGTGACAGTCTTTCTTACACTCTCAAAGATCTTCGGAACGAAAGGCTGGCTGGACAAATCCGACAAATAACCAGCTTTGTAGTAAGTCGGAATATCAGCGATCGCATGCAGAGTAAAGACGTCTGGCGCGTCATTCGAGGCAAGTCTCGTCTGCAAGATTTGCTTCGCCTGATCAGGGTTCGGCATCTCCAGCTTGATGGTCACATCGATGTTCTTCTCTGCTTTCTCTTTCACTTTAAACTGCTCAAAATACTTTTCGAACTGGTCCTTGAACCGCGGAAAGCTCATAAACACCTTGAGCTCTACTTTTTGGAGTGATGCTTCCGCTTTGGCCGTTGCTGTGGGAGACGTCGT
This sequence comes from Paenibacillus sp. J2R1T-4, assembly GCF_059692235.1. Classification (NCBI taxonomy): domain Bacteria; kingdom Bacillati; phylum Bacillota; class Bacilli; order Caryophanales; family Paenibacillaceae; genus Paenibacillus; species Paenibacillus sp. J2R1T-4. The sequence goes on from NZ_JCAUBA010000005.1 coordinate 251,285, forward strand.
TCCTGACCCGGAGTTCGTGCACCCCGTTGCGGCAAAGGCTAACCCGAGTGCCAATACAATATTAAGCGTTTTCCTCATTGATCGTTTTCCCCCTCATTGGTAAACTGCTTTCTTGCATCTCCAGTATAGAGGAACCGCTTACATTGGATCATTTCACAGGATTAGCAACTTCTTATGGATTATATTGATATGTGCTTAGTCTTCTTTTCTCATGTCGCCCGGCGTCATACCGAAATGCTTCTTGAACACCCTGTAGAAATAAGCAAGGTCAGAGTAGCCGATCATCTCTGCCGAACTCTTAATAGAGAAACCTTGTTCGGCGATGAGTTCTTTAGCTCGTTCCATCCGCTTGCGAATGAGGTAATCGGTTAAATTCTCGCCCGCAGATGCTTTGAACAACCGGCTTAAATGCTCCTTGCTAACGTAAAAATGCTGCGCGATCGTCTCAAGCGAAATGGATTCACCATAATGCTTGTCGATGTAAGCCTGAATGTCCGCAATAGAAAGTCGTCCTCGGTTTTTTCGATGCTCTTCCACCGCTTTAATTGTTTCCTCATACAATACGCTTAGTTCCACCATTGCCTGCTGGATGCTGCTCCACTCCGTGATTCGGGCGTTAAATTGATCGCGGACGTACGCGATATCCAAGCCATTCTCGGCGATAAATTCTTGAAGAATCAATATAAAGTCATGTCCGAGTTTATGGAGAATATGTCGTTGTTGTTCTTCTGTTAAGACCTCCATTAACTGCTCTTTAAGATTCCAAAACGTCTGTTTCACTGCCGTGAAGTTAAGCTCCTGCATATAACCATATACTTGGCGCCGTACCGACAAGTACCTGTCCAACAGAGCGCGGTTATCAAAGAAGAAGAAGGTCTCCCTATCCACTTGCTCACCTTGAAGTGACGCATCCTCCAACTCCTTAATGCATCGTGACAACGCGGCTTCAAGTTCATCCGGATCGATGGGCTTGAGAAGATATTCTACAGCCCGCGAACGAATCGCTTGCTTCAAGTACATGAAATCATCGTATCCGCTCATCACAATAATCTTCGTTTCGGGATAACGCTCGTTGAACCGCCTCAGCAGCTCCACTCCGTCGATCCCCGGCATCCGCATGTCGGTAATCACAATATGTGGAGAAAGCTCCTCAGCAAGTCGCAGTCCTGAATTTCCGTCCTCCGCTTCTCCCATAAGCTGCAACTCAAGCAATTCCCATGGGATCAAGGCTTTTACCACTTCCCGGGACCACGGCTCATCATCTATGATTAATACCTTAAACATCTTAGACCACATCCTTCATAGGAATCACCATAACGATAAGCGTACCTGCTCCATGTTTGCTGAAAACTCTAACGCGGCTTCTGCCCCCGAATCGAAGCTTCAATCGGGCATCCACATTGTGCAGTCCGATCCCTCTCCTCTTACCGTCGATTCTCCGTGCCACGGCCGTCTTCTTGAGCAGCTCCTCTTTAAGCTCCTCGCGCAAGCGCTCAAGCACTTCTTGCTCCATGCCGACTCCTTCATCCTTGATCATAAATACGACACGCTGACCAATTAATCGGATCCGTATCTCAAGCTTCCAAGCCCCTTCTTTTCGCTGAAGCCCATGTTCGAAAGCATTCTCTACTATCGGCTGTAACGTAAACTTTGGAAGTCTGCTTTCAAAGGCTGTTTCATCCGCCGACAGCTCGATCATACAACGCCCAATAAACCGATTCTCTTGGATAAACAAGTAGTTTCGCGTATGCTTCAGTTCTTCCTCTAGCAGCACCATGTCTTCGTCCGAGCTGATCGAGTAGCGGATCAAATCGCCGAACACACGAATAATCCGATAGATCTCAGGCGCATTCTTGGCAAGAGCCATGCCTCCGATCAAGTGGAGCGTATTATGCATAAAATGCGGATTAATTTGGGCCTGTAGGGCCATCAATTGTGCATTTTTCACTTCAATTTCGTGCTGATATTCGACTTCGATCAGTTCCTTGATGCGTTGCATCATGAAATTGTAGCCACTTTCTAGAAGTCCGATTTCATCGCGGCTTTGAACCGTCTTCATCTCGAAATTATGAACTTGAGTCATACGCATCGTTCTCGCCAGCCCAACGATCGGCCGACTGATTCGAAACGATAGGAGGATCGACAGTAGTATGGAGACAATCGCAAACCCCCCGCCGGTCAATAGCCCCGCCCGTATCGTGGCGTTTGAACTCTGAGTAATGCTCGCCATCGGAATAGCTTTAACGACCGTTAACTGTCCGTCCGCCACCTTTTTGGTGAAGTATAAATAGCTTGCCCCTCTTTCTGAATGAAGTTCTGAATCATTTGGATTCTGAACTTGAAGCTTTGCGGTAAGCTCATCCGAACCTTCCGGTAATGTAGAACCCGACAACATCTCCCCCTCATCGTTCAAGAGAAACACTGAGCTGTCTGATTCCGACCTCAGGATTCGGCTCACTTCCTCCCACACGTCCTTGTTTATCCGAACGGAAATACCTCCAAGAAGCTTCCGATCCTCGAAGCGATTGATACTGTGGAATGCATAGATCCCATTGCCGGACTGCTTGAAATATATGTTGATCGGCTCTTTTTGAATGCGGTTCCAGGCTCCGCTTTGAATATCGCTCAGCGATACGCTTCCGTTGCTAGAGAAGTTCACATAGTATGCCCGCCGACTCTGCTCCATGTATAGAGTCAAGTCATCTACCTTACGCGAGTTGGCGTAAAAAACCGATGTGAGCGTATCCCGTATGGTATTCTGGCTGCGAAATTGAACGCCGATCTCCGGGCTTTCGATCTCTTTGATACTGGTCATCAATGATTGATTGATTTGCAATGTGTAAAATAGAACGTCGACCTGACCGATCAGCTCGGTTAAATACTGATCCGCCCACATCATGCGCGACTGATTCGCGCTTAAGATCTCTTTTTCCACCGAATCTCTCATATTGATGGTGGCAATCCAAGTGACAGTAACAACCGGGAGAGTAGTAAGCAATATCATAAGAACCATTAACCGAAAACGAATGCTGATGTGCTTCATAGCTGCCCCCTTGATTGCTCGTTATTACTATACGTATTCGTTTGGACGAGCCCTCTTACCTCTCGGCGGTTTTGAACAATGTTGATCTAATGTGTTGGACAATATTGATGTACGTGCAAACAAGCTACCGACCGTCAAATTTATTTGTATCACTAATCTCGTCCGTTAGCATACACAAGTTCTGGAAACAAAAGATGGGATAACCAATTGAATTGGCCACCCCCTCTGTTCTTTCCTGCTTCATTTCTGCTTATCGTGGCCAGTAGGGATTACAGTGACGCGAAACTTACAGATAAGCCATGTTACTATTGTCTATTTGGGTCATCTAGTAGCTCAGACACGAATTAGCCATTCTGACTATCCCTTATTTCCGTATTGTGAACCGATTTCCCTCCATCCAGGCCAAATAACCAGTAGTATTACTTGCTATCCTAGAAAAAGCCGTCTTTTTCACCCAAACAACCTATACTAGCAGTGGCTAACTGGTCTCTACAGGAACTAAGTAGAAACCGATACCGTAATTAATCCACGTTCTCGTGGAGAAAGCTCCTTACGCTCCCACACATCACCGAATAGCACATCATCGGTCAATTTAACAATTTTGGTTGAAAACTCTCCAATCATTCGCTGTGCTGCTGTAAGTTGTTTTTCATCTCCATTACATGGATAAATACGATTTACTGGATAAGCTTATCGAATCCTATATCAACGAACTACGGGAAAGGTGCGAATGAAGCTTTAGCAGAACAATTGGGGACATTGTTAGTTAGAACCATCTGTTATTCTCTTCAACAGCTATAAACAAGGAGCAGTTGCCTTAGGCAAACTACTCCTTGTGTGGTATACGATTATGATCATTTCCTGCACGTTATAGCAGCAGAGGTTGCCGATCGATAAGGGAAAGTTTATTTAGTATCGAGCCAAAGTTTCCAATCTGGAACGGGTATACGGCGGTTAATGTTTGTAATGTTATTGAACCTTTTATAGCAGTTGATTAAAACTTTATATTCATTCGACATAAACATGCCTTTTATGATAGCCGGCAATTGCGGCTTGCATTTTCTGTATTAATATGTTGCTAGAAATACGATATAAATAGGCCCTTCCACACTGACATTATTACCCATTTTGTATTATCATTAACAACACGACGACTTGTATGAAGGCGGACACCTCACTTGAAAGGTGGAGGCTGTGAATGGAAACATTTCAAGCTCTTTCAACTATGTTTACATTTGGGTTTTTCATACTCACATTGTTAACCTACATTGATAAGAGGAAATGATCTAGTTTGGATTTAGTTTTGGTTTGAAGCCATACTAAACAAATCCGCCAATTACAAGCCGCCATGCAAGTCAGGTCATTTTCATTGATCTGACTTTTCTCTTGAGTACCTGCATCATAGCCTCGTTTCATTTCCGAGCCCTGCTTGAACAACGCAGCTAAATGTCCTGATGATACAGAAGCTTGACAACTTCCTCCATGTAGGCTCTTCCCAAGGCTCGTAGAACTCGTCGAAAATCTCGCTTACCTCGCCTTTTCTTTACTGAGTCAAACCATAAAAACGCCTATGGCTCTCCGCTAAGCGAACAAATAAGATTCAAACTCGGCGCAAAACCGATCAATCATGACCATTTCTTCCGCATCAAGCGCATAGTCGGGATATCGGCAATAATCGGAAGATATAAGGCCACGCTTGCGCAGGATGACTTTCTCCGCTTTAATGATTAACTCGACGCTTTGCATCCAGTATGAAATATAAGGCAGCAGTTTTTCAAAAAGGACGTTAAAGGCATCCATGTCGTTGTTCTGAAAATGACGGTACAAGGCCACGTAAATTTCAGTGAATGAGCATCCGGGTTGAATACCAGCAGATCCGCGTTTAAGTACATCCGCCATTTGTACGCCCGCATAGCCGACAAGGGTCTGCAGATTGCCTTGAGATGCTTGATGCAGCACGCTTGCGTACCTGCCCGGCGGCTGCGTTTCTACTTTAACGAATTTTGCGTTGCCGCATTCCTCATAGAGCTTTGTGAAAATATCCGGCGCCAGAGATACCCCTGTTTGATTCGGCGCATATTGAATGATCACGGGAATACGCACACTCTTAACGACTTGCTTCATATGAAAGTAGATTGCTTCGGAAGATGGCTTCAAGAAAAAGGGTGGCAGCAGCATGAGCGCATCCGCCCCTGCTCCTTCTGCAGCTTGCGCATGCTCGACAGCGACTTCCCAGCTGTGATGCGTAATGGATACGATTCCGGCTACATCTGGAGAAGCGGCGGTGTGCCTGAGCATGATCTGCATCATTTGTTCCTTCTCTGCGTCGGTTAATTTATAAAACTCGGTTGCGAGTCCGAACAATGTCAATCCCGAGGCTCCCGTTCCCATCAAATGCACGATCAAGCGTTCAAATTCCCTTGCGTCGACTTTCCCGTTCCCATCGAATACAGCCGCAACGATCGGGACAATACCTGAGAGTTGTTTCATGACGTTAACCTCCGTATCTTTTACCTAGTTCTATTGGCGCCCATTCATCCAAAAGCATGCACGCCCTCCCAATCGCCTAGCCTTGTACGATCAGCCCAAACCAACCTCCTTAGGTCGTTTTTCCCCTACTGCTGCATCCAACCGCAAGCAACAGCGTCGCACCTGTCAGCAGAAATAAAAGCGTTTTCATTTTCTTTTTTAATCCCAAGACCCTCTGATTGAAATAATGACTCGCACTAAATTACTTGTGGTAATTATATTAACATCCCCCTTTAGCTGTCAACCTCAGTACGATGGAAGTACGCTAAGGGTCAAAAGCTCGATAATTCCATCATCCAGGAGGCGCTCTACTATGAAATAGTCCCGTTTCTTATCTGCTGTTGGTGAAATAACCATTTTTGAGAAAATGGAATAAGAATTGCATTTCGGATGGAACTTAATGGTGGGATATCCCTAAAATACTTTCCGTAAGGAGCGTTACTACTTATGTGCAGCAGATACTGGATTCGTTTGGCAATGATTTTGGCCCTGTCGCTAGGATTGACGGCCTGCGGCACTCATGCCATAGAGGTTGGCGGGAATCCGCAAGCAACCCCCCAAGAATCCAAAATGGATCAAAAGGAGAAAGAAAAGAAACCTACCGACAAGAACGCCATTCGTCCGTTTCATGTGAATGTTCCGGAAGCGGAACTTACTGAATTGCGCAGGCGCATAAACACGACAAAATGGCCTGATAAGGAAACGGTCTCGGATCAATCGCAAGGCGTGCAGCTCGCGACGATTCAGGAACTCGCGCGCTATTGGGCGACAGATTACGACTGGCGCAAGATCGAGGCGAAGCTGAACGCCCTGCCGCAGTTCATCACCAATATCGATGGTGAGGACATTCACTTCATTCACGTTCGTTCGAAGCATAAAGATGCTTTGCCCCTCATCATCACGCACGGATGGCCCGGCTCGATCATCGAGATGATGAAGATTATCGGGCCGCTTACCGATCCCACGGCATATGGCGGAAAGGAATCAGACGCTTTCGATGTGGTGATTCCGTCGATGCCCGGCTACGGGTTTTCGGGCAAGCCGACCAAGGTCGGCTGGGACCCCGACCGCATCGCACGTGCCTGGGCAGTGCTGATGAAGCGCCTTGGATACACGAAGTATGTGGCGCAAGGCGGCGACTGGGGTGCGCTTATCACGGATTTGATGGCTGTACAGAAGGCTCCGGGACTGGTCGGCATTCACTCCAACATGCCTGGCGTGGTTCCGCCCGACATTGATAAGGCGATCAAGTCCGGCAATCCGCTGCCCTCCGGTCTCTCAGCCGAAGAGAAGCGCGCGGTCCAGCAGCTGGACTTCTTCTACAAACACAGCGGTTACGCCTTCTTGATGGGGACGCGCCCGCAGACGCTGACCGGACTGGTGGATTCGCCTGTCGGTTTGGCAGCCTATATGATTGACCATGACGCGAAGAGTCTGGAGCTGATCTCACAAGCTTTTGCCGGACATCCCGCAGGCCTTACGCGAGACGATGTGCTCGACAACATCACGCTCTACTGGCTGACGAACACAGCGATTTCTGCGGCTCGTCTCTACTGGGAGAATAAGTACTCCTTCTTCGACGTCAAGGGCGTCTCCATCCCGGTTGCCGTGAGCGTCTTTCCTGACGAGCTCTATCAAGCACCGAAGAGTTGGGCAGAGCGGGCATATCCCAAACTCATCTATTACAACAAGCTCGACAAGGGCGGACATTTCGCGGCGTGGGAGCAGCCAGAGCTTTTCACTGCAGAACTCCGCAAAGCATTTATGTCGCTACGCTAATCGGAATCAGGTGGAATTCGCTCACACGGGTACTCGTGTCCCACGCCACCACCATATCCTCTATTGTCGCGCATTCCGGAATGCACATTTTCTGCCAGCTTCATTATAAGCCGAAAACCCCGCCTTCACGAAAGCGGGGTTTTTGCCTTCTTCATTTTAAAAATTTGTACAATTGCCATACGTCTTCTTCATCCACCCTTCTAATCTGTTTTTTGATCAATGTGGACGACGCGTCAACCTTTTTCTTATAAGCATGCATACGAACATAAACGGGATATAAGCGTAAATAAAATAAAATCCGACTGCTCCGTACAATTCGGAGACCCGTTCAATACTTCTGTGGTCCGCAATGAAATAATTCAACGTCACTAACGCAACTAGAAAAACAATTAAACTGTGTCGCTGTCTAGTGCGAAAAGCGGTTTTCATTCCGCGGCAAGCCACCCATAAGTATATGCACATTCCGGCTATTATTTTGATTATCCATAATGAAATGAAAAAGTATTCAAGTCTCTGGAGCAGCGGTACTTCAAAGATACTGATCATATCAATTGTCGGCCATATGGAATGCGGCAGTTGACCTTCGCTAAAAAACATTAATGCCATGATTAAGATCACCAAATATAAAAATGTAACAAATATCAGTATAATATGCGCCCATTTTTGCGACTTTGCCGGTGTTTTTATAAACGGATAAAATAAGAGAAGCGTCTCGAACCCCAAATATTCAAACACCATACTTTTTGAAGAGAGTAAAAGTTCGGTTGCCGAATGGTTCAGCAGCGGCAGCAAGTTTAACGGATGAAAAAACGGAAAGGTCAGTAAGACTTGCGGAATAATAGAAGCAAAGGAAATAAGCGTCGCCCAAAAGCTGATTCCTGTAACCGACCGGAATCCGCCGGACACTGTATAATATAGAAGCAGAACGATACTGATACTGAGGGGCAAAATGTTCATTACCGGAAACATCCAAATTTGAATCAGTTCAATATACAATTTAAATTTAACAAATGCCCCGTAAACAAAATAAAGAACAACTGCCGAGTTTAAAATGTTGCCAAAAAATTTCCCGAAAAGCATATTGTTTAGTGTGATTATTTCTTGACCGTCACGATTGGAGGATAATAGTTTATAAATCATCCATAAGATGAGATGAATGCTAATACCCGTCAAAATAACGGATATCCATGCGTTATATCCGGCATGCTCAATTAATTTCCTTTGGAAATTCAGCACTCCAACTCCCACCATACTGACATACAGTAGAATTCCTACAAAGTAGGGAGATATCATGTATTTTTCGCTGATTTCTTTTATCAAAGCACATGCCGCCTCCCAAACTTTACATTGCTGTCATCACTCGCCGGCACCGGTCTGAGCAATATTAACTTTAACGCTGACTGTTGTTTCTAATGCCTCATAATGATCTTGAAAATCTCGAGCATCCCATTTATATGATCTGCTTCTTATTAGATCGCCAAAGCCTACCGGATCCACGTTATTTTTTTTGCAAACCGATACAAACTTTTGAACTTCTTTTTCCAAATATTCCTCTATCATTTTCTCAAGCGATGCAAGCTGATCCTCCGATGTAAGATCAATCGATTCAGGAACATTTCTAACTTGTGCGTCCAATTCCAAACGGATTGCAACGGATGCCGGAGGTCCGATGCTAATCACCTTAAATCTTGACTTGGAACTGATACTGTTCATTAAGAAATAATCGTCGTGTTTTTGATTCGATCCCCTCACAGGGACCATGATGCTCCCATTCTTTGAGTTTTCCAGCAGCATCTTCAGTATGAATGCATCCCATATACTGATTGTTGTTTTGAATTTATCGCCTTCGAACAAAGCTATACCGTCGATTTTTATTTCTCCGCGTTCTACTGTGAAATATGGTAAGAAGAAATCTCGTCCTTCGCCGTAATAATTAAAAAACAAGACTTGAAGGTTCATCAACGGCAAATTACCTTTCCTAAAATTCTGATCAATCATATCGGATAAAAAATACGGATCTCGTTTGTTTTCGGGTACGTTCATTATTTTCAAAGCGTCTCTATCCGCAACACCGAAGTGCATTCTGAGTGATGTTTTGGAATCGCGGATCAGACTGTCGATTGTAGTTTTGATACCTTTACGGGCGAAAGTTTCTCCAAACAACGCCATTTTTAGCTGTCCATATTCAATCGGGAAATCAAGTTTCGTTTGCAGCCTTGGCAAACTGTCGGAAATGGAGTTCGACTCCGTCACGTAAAATTCTAATTTCGCTTCTCCTTGTTCTTCGTAATTGGCAATAACAACAACGCTTTGTACTCCATTCTCGACGGCATCATAACCGACGGTTTGGACAAGTTTAATATTGTTCACAATATTTTGATCGCACGCGGTAATCAATGTACTTAGAACGATAATTAGAAAAGTTTTTTTTATCAAATCCATATTCCCGCTTTCTCCATCATTCATCGTCAAAATCGTTCTTCTTCCGTCTAACCGGCTCAGGGATGAACCTAATAAAAGAAAGTGGCCTTAAGTACTGAAACCTTTTATTAATATATTGAAACGACAGACGTATAAAGCTGTCACTAAAGCCCTGCACTCGTAAAGGATACATCGGCACAATATATGGAGTGCCTAATGAAGTCAAACGGGAAATATGGACGAGCAGAAAACCAATCGCGATAAACATGCCTATTCCGCCCCATATGGCTGTCATAACAATCATGGGGAACCGTAAAAACCGAATCGCATTCGACATCTTATAAATCGGCGTCGCAAACGAGGCCAACGCCGAAAAGGCGACGATGATGACGAGAATATTGCTTGTCAAACCAGCCATGACCGTAGCTTGTCCGACAATAATACCTCCCACGATACCTAATGTTTGACCGATCTTTGTCGGCAATCTGGCGCCGGCCTCCCGGAGAAATTCAATTGTTATTTCCAAGAAAAGCACTTCAAATAAAGGGGGGAACGGGACATTCCTTCTGGAGAAAATTAGTGGCTCCAACAAATCCCTCGGGATGACCTCGTAATGGAAAGTTGTTATGGCGATATACATTGACGTTGCAAATAAAGAAAAAATTACCCCGAAAATACGAATCAGCCTAAAAAATGAACCCATGATCCAAGGTAAATAATAATCTTCCGGGGAAATGAAAAAGTCGAACAATGTTGAGGGTCCCGTAACAAAATAAGGCGACCCGTCGCAAATGATCGCAATTTGCCCGCTGGTCAGGGCATACGCTACCCGATCTCGGCGTTCTGTAGTCAAAAATAATGGAAACGGCGTGTTCGAGTTATCCGAGATGAACTGGTCCAATAGGGACGTGTCGAATACAACGTCAAAGTCGATTTGCTTCAGCCTTTGCTCTGCGGTTTGAACGATCTGTTCATTGGTCACCCCGTCGATGTGAATAAAGGCGACTCTTGTTTTGGATGTTGATCCAATGGTCATTTCTTTTACAATTAAGTTTGGGATGTTGATTTGCGCTCTTAATAAGCGTATGTTCGTATCCAGGTCCTCGACAAACCCTACCTTAGGTCCGACCACGCTGAACTCGTTCTCGGTATTGTTCTCTTTTCGCAACCCTTCTTTATTTCCAACATTAACCAGCATGCATTTCCGATCGTGTCGATCAAGCTCAACGATGGCATATCCTTTGAATAGTTTCGATTGAATGTCTTCAACCTGGTCCGTTATCTCTACGTCATCAATCGGAATCCATTCTTTTATATTCTTAAGCTGGCAGAGTTCGGAGAGCAATGTGCGGTTTTGCAACGGAAACATTACATTGGACTGCAACAGCTTCTCGTCGATTAACGTTTTGAAATAGGAGATGCTTACTTGTTGACCGGCTAAAGAAATATGAATGGTTTTAAAGTCGCTCGATTGCCTGGATAGATTCTTTAATTGATCGATGTCCTTAAAGTCCGTTTTCAGCCTATTCATACTTTTTTCATCCCAAGTTTTTATTTTTGATAATGGTTATCTTTTACACAATAACCGTAATTATTCTTGCTTTGCATAAAGTTGCCTGGGCCTCGTCTCCCCTCTGCCCCTCCATACGAAAAAAGGCACCCGAATTGGGTGCTTTTTTCGTATGGAGGCCAACCTCAGTTTCTAACGCTTCAATAAACGTGTATTTGCAAAAATGACTTTTAGGACAGCCCTTTTCTTATTGCAATTCATTTAGCTGTCTTCGCCTTGCATTGTTACAAGTTCCAGTGCGTTTGCTTTGATTTTTCCACGGGCATTGCGCATTATTTCATATCCGTCCATACTGTCTTGGAAACCAAGTTCAATGCCGGACAAATATTCGCAAACTTCATCCTCGCAAATTTTTGAGGCTGCTTCTTTATCACCGCATGCAAGACTTATTGCCATTTTTGCGTACAAAATAAGATAACCTGCGTAAGCGTTCAGAATTCTATAACTTTCTGAAACTACTGGCGACTGATTAAATAAATTACGCTTGATTATCGGTATAAAATCAAGCACGACTTCCTCGATACTTGAAAACCGCTCAGCAGCTTTTTCATCCTTCCACGGCTTTTCCCGTCTAAAATACGGCGGATCAAAAAGTTCTGAAATTTTTTCACAAAAATCATTGACTAGCAAAGCGTCAGCCCCAAACGCATAGGAAAAATAATCATATGCTATTTCATTAAAAGTAAGACTAGAGTCATATAAAGTGCGCGCCATAATGTTCATTGGGAGTCCCGTCGGCATAAATACGCGAAACGGCTGATCGCAAATGTAACCGTTCAAACCGATATTTTTAAGGTTTTTTATATCCTCGCTCAAGGTTTTTGCAATGTAAAAATAGCCGGGGTCGTTATAATGGTCCCACATCATGTGATATTCGAATGTTAAACTGTCACCGTCAAACACCTTTTGCCAATCGCGCAGTGAAGCTATGTTTTGCTCGATAGTTTTAGGGAATGACTTAACGTTTTTATTTAACACAAATGGCGGCATTTTGGCGTTTGTATCTTCGTGATATGATTTGGAATACGTCCTAGTAATAGGCGCCCAAAGCATTTTAAAGCGGTTTTTGTTGCGCAGGCGCTCGACCTTTGGCGCCCATAACAGCTCAACGTACAAGATAAAACAAATAGTAGTCGAAAGCCCGGCGGTCGTTAATTTCTCGTCAAGTTCGTTTAGCATAATGACCATCCAATCGGATGGTGTTTTCTTTACGCAATTTTCACACTCGCATTGATTGTCATATCCGTCTGCCAGCCAAAAATGCAATACATCTATGTAACTATGATTTTTTGCATAATTTGTAATGCAATCCGTAATAAGCCGTCTTACCTTTTCGCTTGAATAACATAGGTTTGTGCACAATGTATTGGGGTAATTGAGCGGCTCGCCAGCCCAAATTTCACGCTTGCCGTTTATTAGCGCCAAGCAGTCTTTGTATTCTTCTTTAACCTCGCCTTTAAACGGGTCCCAACCAAGGGACGGGAGTTCGAGAGGCTCGCATGTCCAGCCATGTCCAACAGCATGATAAATCATATCGCGTTTTTTTACCTCGTCAATAATTTGCTTATGATACCGGCGGGCAACATCGGCGGGCAGTTCATATCCGGGTATTTTTTTATTCTGCGTCTGGCTTGTCCAGTTATTAAAAAAGGCGTATGACTCCATGAACTCCATAAAGAATGAATTCATGCCGACTTTTGGCATCCACTCCAGCATTTCGATGGCATTTTCAAGAGTATTTGCTCCTTCAAGGGCTAAACCGCGATGACGAAGGCTTGGTTTTTCGCTTAAATTGCAGCAAATATTGTCAATTGAAACATGAGGTATGATCTCACCGAGCGCACCAGGACGTACCCAGCGGCATCCAGACACCGTAAGCATTTGGTATACAGACAAAAGAACGCTTCTTGGATTTACGCCTGAAATAACACCTTGGCCGTTTTGTATTCCGGCATAAATCTCATCATCAATGCGAGTATCTTCATGACTAAATCTTGGCGACATGCCAATATCACTAAAAACTCCAAGCAAAATTTCATCATCAAATTTTTTATCTCTTTCAAGTAAAAATACTTCGCCGGTCATTCTTCCAAGGTATCTAGAAAGCTCGCGCGCAGCAAAATATAAAGTTTGATGCTCGCCCACAACGCGTATATGCCTGTATTTAAGTAAATTCGACAATATTTTCATCCTCCATTAAAAAATGCAATTTTGTAAGTTTACGAAGTATGCATCCTGATCGATTAATCAGTTTCAAAAAAATTGAAATAGCGCTTTCATTCAGAGTATAGTTGATAAAACCAATATCTAGTATGTTATTTATTAGACTTTTGCGTCTTTTATTGTGATGTTTTGTAAATGAAGTAAAGTTTGATTCAAACTTAAATTAGATTAGGGTTGTCGCAAAGCAAAGTTGAGGAAAACGGAAATTGGTGGGGGGATACGTAAAATCCCCTTCCACTTGAATGGAAGAGGATTCACCTGCTTGAACAACGTTTAATTTATGTGTTGTGACGTCCTAAGCAAACGTTATCCGTTGAATAAAGTTGCGTATATAATCGAATCATTAGCTGCCAAATTTTACTTTCCATTGATCTATCCAATCTTTATAACTGATAGAATGAACTTCTTCCAGCGTTCTTCCATCTAATGACCATACTCCACCCACCATAAACTGGTCGATTTCTGGATAAGAGTGTCCGCCCACTGCTTGATTTTCTACGATATAAACCCAAATATCTGTTTTCCCCTTTGATTTTACGATATTTTCTGGTTTGACGCTTGTTGATTTCCAATTATCTAATGGATGGTTTGTCACTACGAACTTTTGTACACTAACTTCTTTACCTAGATACTTACTCGGGTCTTCGCTCTGTAGCCCCCAGTAATTGGAATACGGTAAGTTCATTAATTTTTCTTTCGTTAATGTGTAGATTTCACTTGAACCTTCATACGAAGCAACCTTATATCCTTTAGATACCAAATAATCTTTTGCCACAGTACCATTCTGATCAGATATTTTGACACTTTGCGAAGAGGAACAACCAGTTAAACTGAATATAAACACCATTAAAGCTAAGACTAATTTCTCCATCATCTCCCCTCCTCCAATGATATTTTAATAGAGCTTCCCTCTTATTTGGCACAAAATGGGTCAAGTTCTAGTCGTCCTGCAAAAAATCTTCCTATGAACGATTGCGTGAATCTTGTAAAATTTATAGAGTTAGATCAACGAAAGTAAAAATATATAAAATTTAATAATGTGCTGAATAAGATGAGGAGGGATGATCATTTATGAATACTTACATTGAAGACTATCAAACTTACACCACTCGTGATGGTGCCCAGCTGCAATACCGATATTTTGAGGGGCCCTCCGATGTTGTACTTATTTTTTTACACGGCATTACTGAACCGAGCCTGTACTTAAGGGAATTTGGTCAATATATTTCCCGGCATAAGCTCGCCACCGTGTACCTACCAGATCTACGTGGATATGGAGATCATCCCATTCGCCGCGGCGACATTGACTATATCGGGCAGCTTGATGATGATATGGAAGACTTGTTCCGTTATGCTCAGAAGCGCCATCCCGGCGCGCAGATCATTGTTGGAGGTCATTCCGCAGGAGGGGCAACCGCGCTCAGACAAACGATACGACAAATTCATAAGGATATTTTTGCCTATTTACTCATTTCACCAGCACTTAGCCCCAATGCACCACTTGATCGTAAAGGCGGCTCCGGTAATGAATCGAAGGTGAGCATTCCGCGATACCTGTTGTTAATGCTGCTCAATGCACTAGGCATTCACCGTTATAACCACACTGTTGTATACCGCAGACTTACACCAGTTGAAAAGCTTCATGGGAATGAATCCTGCAATCTTAGCTATCGGCTCGCCTTGTCTCGAATGGTCGGGAATAAGTACGGAAAATATTTGTCACAGTTGACTCAACCAACATTCGTCATGATCGGTAACGATGATGAGGTATTCGAAGCTGGTGCATATAAACCGCTTTACGAAAAATACTGCGACGCTGAAGTCCGTGTCATCGCTGATCAGAATCATGACTCGATCGTAAAAACAGAAGAGGCACTCTCAATCATGGGAGACTGGCTCAGGGCGATCCGGGGGAATAACAGAATAAATTAGTGTAAAAGAACTTCAATAAACCAAAGAGAAACGAGAATGTAGGTTCCTCCATTCTCGTTTGTAGCTTGATTTTCTGGTATATCAAACTTTGATTTCATCGAGTGTCTCCAATCCACTGCGATACATAGCGTACTGCACATAAGCAGCTCATCGCCTGATAATAGCCAAAATGCTGGAGCTGAACGATTGGTTTCATTGACGCTTCTCCCGAGCTGCTTAAACCGCCACGTCTCTTCGCGTGAACATAAGCCAGGAAATCAGATTGAAGCCAATAAAGTAGACCGCAAGCACTCCGATGGAGAATGAAAGAGTCATTCCATCCTGATAAGGTCTCCCACTCAAATACTGGGTGAGATCGGTATTCGCAAACAACAGGTACTTGCTCCAATCGAACTGCTGCAGCACCTCCAGCAGAATATTGCCTGCAAACAGGGTGGCGATGGAGAACGCGATGGCCATGGTACTGCTTCGAAAAGCAGACGAGATCATAAAGGCCATAGTGACGTACAGGATCGTGGAAATCCCATTGAGCAGATACGTTTTCCACAGGTTGAGGACCATATTCTTCTCAACGATATACCCATCATTCGTCACTTCTATCAAAGGAAGATCCAGATGTCCAAAGCCGTATAAGATTCCGTTCACCATGACGGAAACGACAAACAGCGTGAGCAGCAGGAGAATGCCGAACATCAACGATGAGATATATTTGGCTACTAGGATTTTTAGGCGGCTGGCCGGTCGGATGAGCAGCAGCTTGATCGTGCCGGACGAGAATTCGCCTGCCAGAATGTCTCCTGCGATGATGATGGTGAACACGGTAATCACGAGCACCAAAGAGGCCGAACCGTTCACACCGTTCCACATCGTCCCTTCTGTCGTATGTATATTTCGCTCCAGCTGATAATCGATGACGGCGATCTGTTGTAGGTTGTACGTGCGGCTCTCCTCAGTCAGTTCGGGCTTCTTCAGAGTCTCGATCCGGTGCTCCTTCTCTTGCTGCAGTTCCGCCCTCCAGCCTTCGCCTTGCGACTTTTTCCCATAGTTATTCCAATCAATGTAATTTACAAAAAGCACCAAAGTGGTCATTAATCCGACAAGTATCCACGTGCGTACCCGTCGATAGATCTTCATGTTTTCATTGCGCACAAGATTAAACAATCTGCTTCCCTCCCGTAATTTCCAGGAAACGATCTTCCAGCGATTGGCGAACCATCTGGACGCCATAGATGCGAATATGTTGCTGCATCAGCTCTGTCAGGATTTCCGGGACGCGTTCCCGTTCTGTTGTGACCTCGACGTGCCCCTCCTCGATGAGCTTGATCCCCTGTATTCCATCCATGTGGCTCAAGGCCTCCAACGCCCGTTCCGGCGGCTGCGCTTCGATCCGATACGTCTGAGCCTGCTCACTCCCCTGTGTAAAATGCTGAATCGGCTTCACATCGACCAGCTTGCCTTGCTGGAGGATGGCGACCCGGTCACACATAAGTTCCATCTCGGACAACAGATGGCTGGAGACGATCACCGTGATGCCTTCCGTGCGAGTCAACTGCCGCAAATAATCGCGCAGTTCGCGAATCCCTGCCGGGTCCAGACCGTTCGTCGGTTCATCCAGAATCAACAGGGACGGCCGGTGCAGCAGCGCCTGAGCGACTCCGAGACGCTGACGCATGCCGAGCGAGTACTTTTTGACTTTGTCGTGAATGCGGTTCTCCAGCTTGACCAGCCTAACCACTTCGTCGATCCTTTCTTGAGTCACACCCGGAACCATGCGGGCGAAATGAACGAGATTCAGATAACCACTCAAGTACTTGTACATTTCCGGATTTTCGACGATGGCGCCGACGTTTCGGATCGCTTGCTCGAATTCGGTTTTGATATTTTTCCCTTTGATCAGGATCTGTCCCTTGGTGGTCGACATCAGTCCGACGATCATGCGGATGGTCGTTGTTTTGCCGGCCCCGTTCGGGCCAAGGAATCCGAAAATCTCGCCTTGCGGCACTTCAAACGTAAGATCGTCGATGATTGTAGTTCGGCCGATCCGTTTCGTCACATTTTGCAAACAGATGATGGGTTCGCTGCTCATACACGGCTCCTTCCTGTAACTAGTGAACGGTTTTTTAATTGACCACATTTAGTTAATGGTAGTTTGAATTTAACATATTATTTATCGCATTACAATATATTATTATTGTTATACGCTCTTTTGATCAACTAACCGTTAGCAGAACAGGCTGCCATGCCAGCAGCCTCACTTGTTCAACTATAGTTCTCCGTGAGCGCAATCCCTTCGCGTCCATAATCGCTATGGAATCGAAAACTTCAGACGACAATTCATAAGATTTATCGCTTGTTTACAAACAATTATACAAAATATCAAGATTTCCATTCAGGACCTATTCTGGCATGATATTGTTATTAAGAACTAAAAGGAGCTGATAACAATGACACAGTCGAACACAGTTATTCGAGAAGTTCAAGCAGAAGAGAATCTCTTAAACATTCGTGATTTAATTACTGAAACACGGCAGCACTATTCTCACAATCAAGCGGTTAATTATTCCGCACAATTTCTGAAGAAATGGATCTTTCCTGAAGATAGCAAAGCAAGTCCACAGGTGAAAGCATTCGTGATCGAAGAGCAAGGGGAATTAACCGGAGTCATGGCCGTAGAAATTCGTGGAAAAAGCGGGATGCTTGAATACGGTATTAAACAAAGCTCACATGAGCATCTTGCCGGTTTAGTGGAGAAATGCTCGAAAGTCATAGAAGAGCATGGCGGCGACCGCTTATTTATATTTGCTAATACTCAGTTTGGTCAGATCCGCAATCTCGAGATCATTAAGTTCGAACAGCTAGGGTTCCGCATCTCGGACCAATACATGCGTGTTTCTACGCGGCTGCTTATGGAGGATTGGCTAGCTCCGGAGCAATTGGATACAGTGCGAATTCAGGTGGAAAACCGGCTGCAGCTGGGGGATATTCATTCGATAATGCTAGAGGATGATGCAGGGCCGGATGCCGTAATTTTCAACTACCAATTCTCGCCTCGGTTTCAACCTAATACAGTATTGCTTACGATGCGTAATGAAAACGATGAAGTGATGGCTATCGCATATTACAAAGTGTTCAGAAGAGATCAGGGTTTGTTTTCTGCGGCAGCATTTAACCTTCACTTTCGTCCGAGGTTCTCGTTGTCTCGTAAGCAGAAAAGAAGCTTCCTGCAGGGCGTACTCACGACCATGAAGCAGCTCGACATTCAGGTGGTTAATTCCCTAATGAGCTTGAAGAATGTGGACAATTTCACGCTAATGGTTCGGGAAGGGTTTGACGAAATCAATTCCAATTTCTTTTCCTTATCTAAGATGTTGGTACCAGAGAAATGAAAAGATATAAAAACGCTCGAGACATCCTGCCCGAGGAATTAATTCGGGAGATTCAGAAATATGTTAGGGGCGAGCACTTATACATCCCCCAGACAGAGCGAACACAATGGGGCAAAAATTCCGGAGCCCGAGAGCAATTGGAGAAAAGAAACCAGGAAATTTATCAGAAATATATGGATGGATTTAGCGCATCCGAGCTTGCTGACATTTACTGTTTAAGCGAAGAACGCATTCGTGGAATTTTGTATGAGATACATACCGACGATTGTTAATAATCTACAAAAGTTTGGAGTCTTTCCTGTTCGTGGCGAGGCTCCATTTTTTTCATTCATGTTCACAATAAAAGTTCTACGTTATACTGCCCGTTTAGTTAAGCGGTTGCCGAAGCGAACGTTGTTCAACTAACGTCCCTTTAGCTTAACGGTTCTTGCCCATTTAGTACCAATTTAGTGCTTTTCTTTCTAACTCTTTAACAAACGCATCTTTACCGTCCATATAAGCTTCAATGTCCCTTGGGAACTGTTTGGCGAGGCTTTCTTTTAAATCTCCATAACGATTTGCTTCATCGGGATGCGATCGGAGGTAATCCCTTACCGCCAAATGGCGAGAAATATCTTCCTTGTTATCCCCTTGAAACACATGCACTTGATGCGTGCGATTATGTCCGCCTTTTCGGAAATATCTTCTTCCTTTCATACCGAGCTCGCCCATACATTCGTAACCAAGTTCTTCCATCCGTTCATTAAAAGAATCTATTTTTTCAATATCTTTTACTACTGGCATGATATCAATGATTGGTTTGGATTTTAACCCTGGTACTGAAGTGCTACCTATATGATGAATGTCGATTAACTGATCACCAAAAATATCCTTTATTTTTTGAGATTCCTCGCTAAACTTCTGTTTCCAATTATCGTTGTATTCTGTAACCAAAACATTCATCTAATTAACCTCCTCAGGGAAATATTCATTGCGATTCGATTAGGGCATTACATCATCGTATTAAAGTGAGATAGAGGTGTCAATGAAATATTAACGCGGTGTCGTGTTAAAAAAGATGAACAAGCAACAGGCCATCGAGACTTTCTCGACAGCCTGAGAGCTACAGTCGCAGCTCTTTGCAAACTTTTACTCTTTCAACTGAATCCAGCTGTCGTACTCGTGGATGGCCCAACCGGAGAACGAGGGACGTTTTTGGAGCGTATCGGTCACTTTCCCGAGCTCCTGCATCATGACGGCCTGTCCCTTGGGGTAAAAGGTGATGGGGCCTTCGCTGCTCGGCTTCGTTTCGACGGCGATTATGACTGACTTGCCGTCCCGGTCCGCCTGGTCCATTTCCGTCGAGACGCTGGAGAGGATGTCTTCCGACGTATCGCGATAGGCCATCAGGGTGGTCTGATCCAACTGGCGGATCATCCACTCGGATAACGTGCTTCGTCCGCCTTGTCCGTCCGGAACGTCGAACCTCTCCAGCCAGCTCGGCAGGGCCGCACCGGCAATCAAGTCCGGAGTGCCGGCTTTGGTTTGCTGTACGAAGCCGGTGATGGTGTCCCGCCAGTTCCCCAGCAACGCATCGGTTTGCTGTTTCCAGATCGGCATGGTGTACGGCTCCACGTCGAGATGGATGCCCTTGAACCGGGAATCGGCCGCAACGCCGGCATTATAAGTTTTCACCCAATCGATCGTTTTGTACATCTTAACCTGGCTGTTGGGCAGGATCCAATCGGGCGCTCCATCCATCGCATGCACATCCATGCCGAGGGTCCCGGCTTCGCGAATAAAGTCGGCGTATTGGCTGGAGGGCACATCGATGTCGATTTGCAGAAAAACAAGATTGATCTGGTTTTTCTGCAGGTACTGCAGCACCTCGGCTTTGCTTTGCAGCAGTTTGCCAGTGTTCCACAGATAGGTGGACTTGTACTGCGGATGGCCTGAATGAGCGGGTGTAATCGTAGGAGGGGTCGCCGCGGACGCGGGGGCTGCCTCCAGCGCGTCCGGAATAGCCATCGGTTTTGGGGCCGACAGCTCCTTCACCGCCGGGTCGAGCAACGCGGCCATCTCCTGTCGGGTCATCGTTTCATGCGGCCGGTAAGCCCATTCGCCCCCGGTTTGCTTGACGTCGGGTCCGAACCAATGGTGGCCGATGGCGGCCGTGACGGCTTCCACCGCCCAGACGGCCGGTTGGTCCGATAAGACGACCTCCGGTTCAGGCGAGATTCCGTGATTCCGGGCATACCGCCAGACCATCGTGGCGGCTTCTTCGCGCCTTACCGGCTGTTCCGGGGAGAAAGCCGCGGCCGAAGTACCTTCAACGATTCCCGCTTGGGCTACGGCGCGTATGTAGGATTCCGCCCAGTGATCCCGGATGTCGGTAAAAGGGCTTGAGCCGCCCGAGTCTTTCAAGCCGAAAGCGGTGGCGGTCAACTTGGCGAACTGGGCGCGGGTCAGCGATTGCTCCGGTGCATATTGTCCGGGGGCGATGCCGTCGACAATCCCAAGCGTTTTCAAGTCTTCGATATACGCATGATAGGGGCTCGTATCCGGCACGTCCGTGAAACTCGCAGCAAGGGCAGAAGGTGCAGTCCAAACGCAGGTTACGAAAGAGACAGACAATAGCAGCAGCATTTTTTTCATTTGGTTTTCCTCTCTTGTTTCGGTTTCGATTGGACGTTCTCTTTAAGGGTAACAAAGTGTTCTTTATATAGAACACCCCAAACGAACCTTTTTTGTGAAGATTTTGTGAACTGGTATATTATATAGCAAATTTAAACCGACCGAGAAGTTTATCGCCCGGACGCCTGAAGGAAACGAAATGGTCCATATCCATCATGGATATATTTACCACACACTTTTTTTTATAATTTCGCCATAAAACAAAACGTTGTTTTCGAATGTTCTTAATAAAGAACGGGACACCCTGTTCTTCATAACCTTTTTTTCTTCTCTTGGCCCTGCTGTTGATCAGCGGGGCCCTTTTTCTATTTCAAGATGGCCGCTGAATTTCTGCCGATTTGAAGATGTATTGTCCGGGATTTCAATACCTGGTAAAGTTTTTCCTTCAATCCACCAGTTCGTCCTGTAATTTCTTTTCTGGAACAATACAGTCTTGCTCTGCCTTTTTCTGTTATTCAACTATCGTACTCCGTAGTAATGAACTCATTGCCTTCGCCAGCTTAATCTTGATCATAACTACCCTTGCAATATCATCGTCAATTATCCAGTAAAACTCTTTAGCTTAGTTCAAAAGCAAAAGAGGACCCACAGCAACAGGCTGAGGGTCTAAGATTGTATATTAAAAGGGGGTCGTAATTTAGTATAGACTTAATTCATTGAAATTGGATGAAAATAAGATTTCAATTCTGTTACACTACAGAACTATTGTTCTCCGTTAACAAACTGATGTAGGGTTATCTGTTTCCTTCTCTCATCGTATTGACCTCCTGCTCCACCGTAGGCAGCTTGTCACAACAGGCGGCTTAGCGGAGGAAAGATCAGTCTGTCGCCACATTAACTATATCCTGCCCTACCAGGTTGGAACAGAGATGCTCCTCGTGATATAAACGAAGCAGCCGACAAATGTTTGCCGGCTACATCTTGTGCTCGTATTATTCGTGTGGCAGTGCCAAGCCGCGGTTATCAGCCAAGCAGTCAACGAACGGGTGTGTAGCGGAGCAGCACGACGCCAGAGCCGAAAGGTTTGGTCCCGGTCAGCTTCAGGTCCAGTCGATCACGAATTCCCCCCAACAATTGGGGACCACGTCCGGCAACGATGGGCTGTACCAGGAAGTGATACTCATCCACCAATCCCAGTTGTGCCAGGGTGGAACCGAGGCCGGGACCGCCGTTAACGAGTAAGCTCTTCCCTTCTGCCATAAGCTGTGGCACCTCCTCGGAAACAGGCCCCTTCAATAAGAAAGAGTTCTGCCACGACACTTGATCCAGCGTCCGCGAGACCACGTACTTGGGTTTCCGATCGAGCTTGCGTGCGAAGTCGACCAAGAATTGGGGTCCGGCGCCGCTGCTGGCTATGGCTGGCCAGGCACTTTCCATCAACTGATAGATTTCGCGTCCAAAAAGCAGACCGTCGGACTGGTCCATCATGTCCACCGAATACTGGTGGAGCTCCTCATCTGCAATCACCTGCGTATGGTCACAGCAACCGTCCAGTGTCACATTCATGTATTAAGGTGGTTAAGTGGGTTAGGTTGATTCTCTAATGTTTCGACTGATGTGGCGCCAGCCCGGCGCGCGATACCAGTCATAATCATTTTTTGAATAATCCTTTCATCTCTTCTGGAACTTGTTTAATGTCTTGTACTTTATAGTATCCTTCGTTTTCTAAATCCTCTACAACATTTATAAGTACCATTTCTCCGTTGCTAAAAGTAATAAGACTATAATAGTCATGCGACCAGGCTGCCGTTGTTAATTTAGATAATTCTTCAAATTGTTCTTTATTAATTTTATTCTTTCGTGGGTCTGTAAAATAAGTGTTAAATAATTCATAGTCCTTATGGTCAAGTGAGAGTTTTGTTAACCAAGACGTACCATGTAGTGTATTGTTGGTTATCATTTTTGAATTGGAACATGAGCTTAATATTGCAATAGACAAGATAGTTGTTAGTAAAAATACAACTTTTAATTTCATATCAACAACACATCCTCGTTAAATTTTGCAAACATCTCATAATCTCTTTTAACAAAAGTGGTGACCAGCTTCTCAAATGAATGTTTTGTTAATGTATTCGCAATATAACTCACCATTCCCTTTTTATGTTAAAATATATCGCGATAGCTATTCCACTAAACTCCCAATAATCCAACATACAGAGAAAACTGTCACCGCGCTAATCTGCCCGTTGAATAAGGAATGGCGAAAATCATTTCACCTACATAATGTCCCTGTCGGGATTGAGATAAAGTTCTTGTCAAAATAATCGGGAATGGGATAATGTTCTTGTCGCCCGCCATTTAAAATATATTGTTACACATTATATGACGTGTTTTTCCGATCATCAAAAAATAAGTTTCAAAAGCACCCCAATCCGTCATTGTGTTTGTTGTCGGATGACAAGAACATATATCCATTGCCGATCCAGCATGCCCCCATTAACGCAAAACAAGCTGCCGACCCATGCCGACAGCCACGTCCTGTTTTCTTATTGAACTAAAGTTACCCGTTAGTTTAATCCCCTGCAGGTTTTCCGATTATTGAAACCAGAAACTTTTGATGCCCTTCACAAATCAGCCCCTACGTTAGTAAAATACGATGCTCCCAGGTTAATGAATACTATTATAAATGCTTTTAAATTCTTGAACAAAATCAATCGGCAGCATAGGGTCATCAGAAGCGGCTATTCGTTGAAGCTCTTTTAACCAGTTCATTGATTTTTCATCCAAATTTGACACATCGTTTGCTTGATGAAAATAAATATACAGCAATGCATGACGAAGTTTAATAGAATCTTGTAAATATACTATTTCTTCTTCTTGGATTGTATTTTCCTTCAGATAACCTTTCATAAAATGGCGGAAAAACAATTTATAATATTCCGAATTATTTTCAATCTCCTTAAACGGATAAGAAAGTGCATAATACAATGTAATCCCAATATCGTTTACGAAATATGTATAACCGCAATCATCAAAATCGAACAAATAAATGTCTCCGTTATGCAGATAAAAATTACTTTGATGAAAATCAGTATGAGTCAAACCGTATGTATCTTTGGACTTGGGCAGAGAAGTAAGTTTTGTTAATCTTTCTTTTAGAATTGAAATCATTATATCATCAGGTCGAAGGTATTTCTCCGCCTTTAATTGAACTTCTTGGTCCCAGGCTTGTCGTTTAAACGCCGGATTACTCCATTCATAACTCTTTGTGGCATGATGGATTTTCCCTAGAAATTCGCCCCATTTTTCGTAAAGCGATTCATTCCAATCTTCACCCGACACTTCTTTTCCAAGAGACATTTCGTATGAAATGGCTAGGAACGAACCATTTTCTGCAGCAATTTCTTCAACCATATTACCCCTGGTCGATGGAACAGCATTTGAAACTGCCAGTCCTTTAGTCGACAAAAAATTTAAAAATTCAATTTCACCCCGTATATTATTTCTTGATCTTCTAATTGTATGTGAGATTTTTAATATCAAAAATGCATTGTTTTTCTGGTATTCATAAACAAAGCTTTCATAACCGCCCAATAAACGAACGGTGTCATTATTAATGTCATATCGCTTTATTGCTTCGGTAAGGATCTCTTCAGTGAATTGCTCTTTAATTTCTCGTATCACCTTCTATACCTTCTTTCATTCATAATTTAAGTAGTTGCATAATTTTTTCAATCGAAAATTTCGGCGACCACCTGACGGAAGGCCTCCTGCTGACCGCTTTCCAGGTAATTGTCCAGCAGCGCCCCCTCTAAAGGGGTTCTCCTCCGTAATGTGCGTTTCCGAGAAAATACCGGCCAGCTTGTTCAGCTGCTTTACAATCATGCTGTCGACGCGCCGCATCACCTCCTGCCACGATACCGACTCGGAAGAAAGCACGTACGAGACGTGAATCCGCGTCACTTGCGGGTTCTCCCGATCATCTAATCGCACCATTCGTGTATGCTTAAAACCTATACCTACCATATAAAATTCCACTTATTTCCACGATATCCTGCCCATTACGTCAACAAAAAGGAGCAGCGTCGGCCATGCGATCTGCTCCTTGATTATTGAACTATTGTACCCGATAGTTTAGCGCTACGCATGAGCCAATTTAGGTATACAGAATGCAGATAGCTTTCCTAAATCAGAAAGCGACTTAATAAACAAGACATCCTCATGCTTGCCGAATGGTTCTGCATATGCTTTATCAATAATTTGGTCTGGGGTGAAGTGAAACCGAACTTGCCTTGTTTGTCCCGTTGTAATCCGTGAAACCATCGCTTCAATGTCTACCTCTTTGTCGCTAACAATATCATATAAATGCATCAAATCGCCTTCATGCTCAAAAACTATGATGGCATCGTCAGTTCGCGAATAATAAAGGCATTCGTGAAAAACGTTCAAAGCGTAAAATTGAAATAACCCTTGGTTGTTTGTAACACCAAAATGTTTTGAAATTGGTCTACGGGAGCTAAGCTTCAGTTTAATTAAATTCCAATGTTCTTTCGTGGAAACATCCAGTTTTTCCAGTGATATTAGATTATCTATGGGTTCATCAGATATATTTAGGTAAAATTGGTGTTCAGGTAAGGTAACAAATCCAAATTTGGGATAAAACTCGAGCACAGTTCTGTTCGCAAATAAGAAAAACAAGTCGCATGTGCCTTCATATGTATCCAATACATGATCCATCAGTTGTTTTGACAATCCCTTACACCGATGCTCAGGATGAGTCATTACAGTTCCGATCTGAAGAGCCCTTTTGCATTCACCATTAATGACCAAGTTCATTTTACTTACTGAAACATTAGCAATTACCTCGTCATCAGCAACAAATGAGTGGCAAATATAATGGTCGTCCCAGGCACCCTTTTGGTACCATGCTTCGAACTCAATACCAAATACTAGCTTTGAAAGTCGATTGAAGCTTGCTCGGTACTCGTCATGGTGTTTGTAGTCATAACTATGTATTATCATTGAAAAATGTTGTCCTTTCTAAGTAGAATAATTATTTATTACGTGCTCCGCTATGTAATTCCACGCAGAACACTCCCTCAACCAAGCTATAGATAATAGCTTGAGTTTACAATTAATCCCTAGATTTTGGGACGTAAAGAATGCTTATAATTAAGCTAAACTGCCCGTTAGCTTAGTTCAAAAGCAAAAAGAGGACCCACAGCAACAGGCTGAGGGTCTAAGATTGTATATTAAAAGGGGGTCGTAATTTAGTATAGACTTAATTCATTAAAATTGGATGAAAATAAGATTTCAATTCTGTTACACTACAGAACTATTGTACTCCGTTAGTATAATCCCCTCAATACAAAACCCGTTTTTTTTATGTTGAATCGGGTGCTCTTTTTTACTTTAATATTCTCCCTTAATTACAAAAAACGAGCCCCGAATTGTTCCAGCTAGTTTAGACTTCTGCCTAGCAAACTTAAATTTCCCTTCTAACTCCTTTGGTACCTCCATCCCCTCAGAAAGCTTAAAACCAACGGCCCGCTTCTTAGGATCATCAACCGTATACATGACATTGAGCGCAAGACCATCCTCATAAAAGACGTAGGTAAATTGAATATTTTCCACTTGAAAATGCGACGTTTCTAAAGGTTTGGCAGCAAACTCAATGTCACGTTCTTTCAAAATTCGGTTCACATAATCAAGGCTCTCCTGGCTTTCGCTAGCTAGTACAACCGTAAATTCATGCTTGTATTTGTTCATAAAGTAACGGGCTTCATTAGCACGTAAACCAGCAAGCGCTTCTATTACAGGTGATGACTCTAAACCAACCGTAGACACATTCTTGAAATCGACGATATAGGACATTTCCATTTCTCCTCTTATCTCTTTATTTCCTAACAACAGGAATCCACATTTCATCAAAAGTTATTTTGTCACGCATAACTTTGAATGATTACAAAGGTGACGATCCGTATCAGTTTGTTGCGAAACGCGATGAATATTATTATGGCTATGTTCCGAGCCGTTTGCTATTTTCTTATACGTTAACGCCCTGTGAAAAATAGTAGGTGATGTTTTTGTACCGAATGCGGTTACTGTTCCAACACCTTCTCAAGACCGCCACACCATTTACTCCAGCCATACTTCGCTCCACCCAGTGCTGGTTCATTTGAGATTCCAGTTTGTTCGAGATGAAGGTTGACCTTACCATCCCCTAAATCCTGCAGCGTCCAGGTGACCGTGTGCTTCTCTCCGCTCGCCCAAGTATAGGACAACCGATTTGGTTCCTCCACGATAAGCACTTCGCCTTCAATAATCCCATTCCAATATTCGGTCGGCTGAGTTCGAAACTGAAAACGGTGTCCTACGACGGGCTTAAAATCATTCTCCATCGCTTGACCGGTGTGGATGTTGGCCACCCACTTGGCAAGCTTGCTTGAATCGGTTAATGCGGACCAAAGCTTCTCGATTAATGTCGTAAACTGAAAATCCATAGTTAATGTTAAACTCATTCTTCTTCCTCCTCTAATAGTTGTTTTAAGCGCAACATATTCGCACTCCAGAACTTGCTGTAGAAAGCCACCCAATCTTGAATTTCTTTGAGTGGGGAGGCGTTTAGCCTAAATCGCGTTTCTCTGCCGACTTTTCGGTCAAGTACCAGTCCGGCCTCTTTAAGGATTGTAAGATGCTTGGATACCGCTGTACGGCCCATTTGAAACTGTGCCGTTAATTCATGAAGCGGCAACTCCTCTACCTCTGCTAACAGACGAATCAGTCGGCGTCTAGTTGGATCTGCAATCGCGTCAAACACATCCCGCAACCGGTTGTTCTCGCTCACAGCACCCTCTCCCAAATATTATTTTTTCGATAGTAGAAATCTATTGCGGTACGAATGGACGGCCGTTAATTTTAGCACCTCCTTAAAGCATACGGCTCTTCGGGCGCAGCGCCCACGAGGCGATATTTAATGCAGCGTATGAAAGCGGGAGGATAATATAAAACCCGTAATCACCATAATCGTTAGCAAACACATGTGATAAAGTTGCACCCGTCATTAAAAAGAAGATACCAGCGTGAACCCATTCTTTAAGCCGAGGAAAACCCGGCACGACGACAGCGATGGCTCCAAGAACTTTCCAAATCCCAAGAATAGTCAATACGTATAATGGGTAACCAAGATTCGTCACTAACTCGATGTTTCCCTCCAATTGCATCAGTTGCCCGATACCACTTAACATAACAGCTGCAGCGAGCAGCAATGTGACTGTCCAATAAGCAATCATTTTCCCCCTGGGCTGGGCTTCTACTTTCTGGGTTGTTTTCGCACCGATACTCGTACTCATTTGTTTCCTCCTCATAATGGTTTCAAGTGAACCTTATTCAGGTTTCAAATTTTCCAAATGGTTTACTTCTAATCGGACACCATTTGGTGACACTTTGATTATAGGACACCATTTGGTGTCGTGTCAACAATATTTTTATACTCCTCATGAAAACTGTCAATCAGCTATGTGTGTCAACATTTTATGCCATTTGCCTCTTTGACTGCATGTTAAAAAGCCTCGGCGCGATAATGCCGAAGTTTTTTGATCATGACTCAGTTTTGGTGGGCGTCAGGACTGCTTGATTAATCTCATTCGGTTCTAGATAACTGCCCGTTTGTTGAGCAATGAAGCCATCGCTCTCCTCTCATTCTCGTTTTTGTACTCACCATGGGTGTAAAACAGCACACTTGCATAACAAGCTCATCACTCTCCTCTCCTTAGAACTCCGATTGGTGGAATTGGGCAGGAAAGCACCAAATGACAACTCGAATGTAATCAAATGAACATTGGAAACGGGTTTTACTCATGTACATAAAAGCGGACACCCTCCTATAATTCTAAGTAGGCGCTTGCTAAGGCTCAATCGAATTGCAAACGGAGGTAATGAAAGAATGGGCATTCCAGTGAGAAAATCGCCGATTATCCTGCTGCGTTCTTCGTGGCAAGTGGTGAATATCGGGGATATTGCGCACACTCCCGGTGTGTTGGCATTAATTGAAGAGCAGTTTCCTGAGGCGCAGGTCATCTTATGGGCATCGGACGATTTGACCGACCAGGTGGCTGCTATGGAACATAAGCGATTTCCTCAACTTCGTATCGTCAAAGGAAGCATTGGCCCGGATGGAACAATTTCTGATCCGGATCTAGAGAACGCGGTTCAAGCATGCGATTTTCTGCTGCATGGTTCAGGCCCTTGGCTGGTGGCAAGTGAAGATGTTGCAGCTTTTATGAAGCTTACCGGAAAGCCCTATGGTGTATTCGGTATTTCCTATAGTGGTGATGAGAAGGAAAAGGAAGTTCTGAACTCGGCAAAGTTCATTTATTTTCGAGAT
This sequence comes from Paenibacillus sp. J2R1T-4, assembly GCF_059692235.1. NCBI lineage: Bacteria > Bacillati > Bacillota > Bacilli > Caryophanales > Paenibacillaceae > Paenibacillus > Paenibacillus sp. J2R1T-4. The sequence goes on from NZ_JCAUBA010000005.1 coordinate 281,167, forward strand.
TCGGTTTCATTGGAGAAGGCAAAGGAGGTCGGTGTTACTTGTCCGGTTATGGAGTTTGGACCCGACGCTGCATTCTCGTGCGATGTACGGGATGACGAGAGAGCGGATGCCTTTTTGAAGGACCACGGTCTGGAGAAGGGCTCTTTTCTTTGTTGTATCCCGAAGCTGAGATACACACCCTATTGGAAGATTCGCAACTCTCCGTATGATGCAGCGAAGCACGCACGTAATGAGGAGATGAAGGAGCATGACCATGCGCAGCTGCGGGAAGCCATCAGTGCCGTCGTTCGGGAGACAGGTCTCAAGGTTCTGATTTGCCCCGAGGACATGACGCAGGTCGCGGTGGGGAAAGAGATGTTGTTCGACAAGCTCCCTGAGGATGTACGTTCGCATGTGGTGTGGCGTCCGAACTTCTGGTTGACCGATGAAGCACTTAGCGTCTATGTACGCTCCGCCGGATTGTTCGGGAACGAGATGCATTCCCCCATCATGTGTATTGGGAACGGCATTCCGGCCATCGTCTGCCGTTGGGCGGAACAGACCTGTAAAGGCTTTATGTGGAGGGATATCGGCCTTGGCGATTGGCTTTTCGATATGGACATGGATGATGAGGTTCCGCGAATCGTCCCGACGGTTCTGGAACTCGCCAGGAATCCGAAAGAAGCAAATGCAAAGGCGATTGAAGCCCTTGATAGGGTGAGGCAGCGGCAGCGAGCTATGATGGATACACTGAAGCAGCAGTTTCAGGAAACTTGAATTGGAGAGGAGCAGAAGATGAAATGAAGAAACAAAGCAATTTCTTTACTTTGGCGAAAAGCTTCTTAATTGCTGTACTCTTAACAACCGTAATCATCTTTACACCGCAAGTTCATCCCGTAAAGGCCAGTAAGGGAGGCTCCCTTGAGACTCCCGTCTTTGATCAGCATTTATTGCTGTCTGCCCTTCAGGAGCCTTATTTGAAATATAAGTTTATGACGCCGGCTACAGAACCGAATTACCTATATGACGGGGGATATGTAGAGGTTTATGATGCAAATGCAGCCTTTTTGTACATATTACTTTATGCATACTATTACCCTAATCAAACAATCAACGGGTATAACGTGACGGAAGAGGTAAGAAAAAGAATTGAATATCTTGTCGAGCCCGGGGCGAGGAACGAGCCTCCTAGCGCCGGAGGCATTACAGCGTATTTGGCATTATGCTGCTGCTTATCAAGCTGTCGTCCTTGCCAAGAACATGCCTGAGGTATGGGATCGTATCAGTGAGGAAGCGAAGCAAAGAATTGATTTGATGATGAAGGCTCAATTAATCTCTTCCAACTTTATTATCAATCCGGTTAACGATCCCAAGACACATGCGACAGGGCAAGCAGGAGGCATCTATTCGAACCCGAATCATTGGGAGAGCTACAATGCGGTCTATCAGCTTGCGCTGTTATACCACGGTTCGTTGGAGGCCGTAAATCATGTACTCGCTACTACGATTCCGGATGAACCCGCTTATCAGGCATTCTTGGAGGAGCTATATGTAAGCGGTTTATTGAACATCTACGATCAGTGGGGCTACCAGCAGGTCAAGGATTTTTATCTTGGAATCGATACCACGACTTTCGATGAGCGGTTTCATGATGAGCCTGGCTATGTTTACGGCGCAAGTCATCCGATCCATGATTGGCAGCAAATCAAGGATCGCGGGAGTATTCCTTTGGAAGAAAGGATCGTTACTCCATATGAATCGTGGCCGATGTTTGTTGGCTAGCTCCCTACATGTATTCTATGTATTCTTGGTGGGAGCATCAACAAAAACAGCCCAAAACTGGAACAATACAGTCTTGCTCTGCCTTTTTCTGTTATTCAACTATCGTGCCCGTTAAGTAAACTGATCTCAAAATCCATTTACCTCTCCAATCTATCACTAAGCAAAAAATCCATCTATCTATGCAACCAATCGTCAGAGTTGCACATTAATTTCTTGTAACAACGTACATAAGACAAACTGAAAATTACATATAAATGCCTATTGATGAAGCTGCGAGGAGGAAAGTATATGATGTTTAAACCACATCCCAATAATACCGCGATTGTAATCACGGACCCGCAAAATGACTTTATGAGTCCTGGGGGGAGAGGCTATCATCTGACAAAAGATAATATTGAGCATAACAACACTATACAAAACCTTGAACTATTAATGAGAACTGCCCTGAATAAAGGATACCAGCTTTTCATTTCGCCCCATTATCTATACCCTCATGATTATGGCTGGCAATTTACAGGAAATGAACAAAGTATGCTATTAGGTCTTCAAATGTATCAAAAGGCAAATGAGTATACACCACCGTCTGTAGGAGCTGATTTTGTTAATTCTTTCAAACCTTATATTTTTAATAGGAGAACCGTGGTTTCAACTCCACATAAGGTTGCTAGCCCACAAACAAATGATTTGGTATACCAGTTGCGACAACATAGAAAAGAGAAGACGATTATTGCAGGAGTGCTTTCCAACATTTGTGTAGAGTCCCATATGAGACATCTAATCGAAAATGGGTTTGAAACAGCCATTGTATACGATGCCACAGCAACAATTAGTGAAAGGGATTTTCAAGCAGCTGTTACGAATTACAAAGCATTTGCCAGTGCTACTTGGACAACACAGGAAGCTATTGCATACTTATAAAGCCTTCACTGCTTTACAGTATCCCCAACGGTTATCTCCTGTACAACTTTCCTGAACAGTTCCACAAGTTGATTAATTTTCAGAAAACGTGGGCTTAAATCGTCGAAACCCCTCTAATCTGTTCGGAGGGGTTAATCGTTTGCGAACCACTATCCATGAAAAGAGCTACTTTCAGTAAGTGACTCGGCGAGGTTCTTCATTAATATCCGTAATTTTGTCATCAACTAGATGCTCATAAAAAGAAACGCCTGCAGCATTCCATAAATTAGTAAAAATCGTGACTGTGATATAACAAATTATATGCCTATTTCCAACATTTTCACCGTTACTTTCTCGACCCTGCCATCCATATCCGTCCCGTCAAACTTCGGAAGCTTCAACTCGCTCACGATTTTTCCGTCACGCATAAACATAATACGCTCCGTCCGTGCCGCAACCTTTGCGTCGTGAGTTACAAACATAACCGAAGTTCCGTCCCCGTTGATTTCGGAAAATATGTCCATAATCTCCTGCGCGGATTTTGAGTTGAGCGCACCCGTGGGCTCGTCGCCGAAGATGATTTTCGGGCTGTTCATAAGCGCGCGGCATATTCCCGTACGCTGAAGCTGACCTCCCGAAACCTGTGTAATGTCGCGTTTTTCAAGCTCCGCTATGCCTACTCTTTTCATAAGTGATCTAGCTTTTCCCGATATTTCTGCGACGTTTTTTCGATTGTCACGCATGGACGGAAGAATAATGTTGTCGAGGATATTCAGATTTTTGAGCATCGTCGGCTGCTGGAAAACAAATCCCATTGATGTTCTGCGTATATCTGAAAGCTCATTCTCAGAGGCCGCCGATAGATCCTTACCGTCAAATACGACCTTCCCGCCATCAACGTTATCTGTTCCGCTTAGTGCAAACATCAGCGTCGATTTTCCCGAGCCCGAAGGTCCCATAACCGCAACGAACTCGCCTTCGTTTATTTCAACGGAAACTCCGTCGAGAACATTACGCTTTTCATCGCCCTCGCCGAAAGATTTTACGATTCTGTCACCAATAATTATATTTTTCATGTGACTACTCCTTTATATGTTCGGATATTTTTATTTGTCCCGCGCGGTATGTGCCGATCGTTGTTGCGATAAGTACCGAGATAATCATCATCAGCGGACTAAGCACATACGCCGAAAGCGGATTAACCGCAAAGTTAAACTTTGAGGCTCCAAACGTTGAGATAACCAGACCCGCCAGCATCTCTCCGAGAGTGTTAGCTAGAAGCGTGCCGAGAACAATTCCGACAATCAGAACGAATACCGAACGCGAAACAAACTGCTTCTTAATATCTGAGTTTGTAAAACCGAACGCTTTCATGACGGCAATGGAATATCTGTCCTTTGCGACAAGCATTTTCATAAATAACAGTGTAACAAGTACCGTTATTACCAGCGCAACGGCAATTGCAGCGTAGGAGGCCATTTCAACGGAGCTTATTGTCGAGCCGAGGGTCTGTGTAACGAATTCATCAATGTCTGAAATCTTTGCAAAATCAAACTTGTCTGCATATTCCGCAACCTTCGCGTCAACAAGGGATTTATCCGAAAGTTCAGCACTAACGATGCTCCACATGATGCCCGCCGAATTGTCGGTGAATACGGCCTTGGCGGTCTTGCCACCGTTCGTAATGTCGGAATAGATTCCGCTTACCGTGAGATCGTTCCCCAGTCCCTCAATCACCAGCGTAATGACATCGCCGACCTTTAGGCTCATCTCATCGGCGTAAATAGTCGAAAGTGCAATTTCGTTTTCTGCCGCAGGTGCTCTGCCTTTGGAATATTCGATAGGAAATATCGAATGGTCGCCGAGTTCAATTTTGATATTTTCCTCCGATCCGTTTTCCATCTTGGCTTTGAATGTTTTTGTTGTAAGGACGGCAACCTTCGAAATGGCTTGATCGCTTCTCATCGTCTCTACGATTTCAGCAACCTTTTCAGAGATATTGTCGATATTCCCGGCCTGTATGCGTAGATCGTAGTTTCCAATCCCCATATAACTGATGAAGCTCTTTGAGGAAATCGTGTTGTACAGGTTCTGGGGAACAATCATGATAAATGCCGATATCACCAGTACCGCAAGCATCGTGGCGTAAAGTCTTTTCCTTGCGAGAACATCTTTGATCCCGAGAAAAATATTCGTGCTAAACAATCTGTTTCCGCTCAAGGTAAAACGCTTTGCGCCCGCGGATTTTTCCTGCGAAGTGCCAAAGCGTATGGCTTCTGCGGCGGATATTTTCCGAAAGCGTTTCAGCACTCCGTTTACATAGGCAATGATGGCAAGGAATACAAGCAATATGCCGATGATTCCTAAAGCCACAGCAAAAGAAGAATTTTCGCTTTCCCCCATATAAAGCCGTATATTTTCAAGAAGCATGCCTTTAAAAACAAAAGAAAGAGCAAACCCGAGAATAGAGCCTGCCGCCGCAATTACCGCGTATTTCGCTAGATAAATCTTCTTGATGTCGGAGATACGCAGCCCTATAGCTTTCATAACACCAATTTCGCGATAATCGTCTTCGATTTTCGCAAGGAGTGTAAAGCGTATGCACATGAACGCGATGGTAACGACAAGCAGGCTTACCAGAAGGATAACCCCAATCATCATCCCGTCGGAAATTGCATTCATCGTTCTAAAAAGCGCATATGTAACCGTTGGCCCGTTCATTTCAAGTCCTGCGGAGGCATACGCCGTTTCGAATGCGCCTAGCGCCGACATATCTTTTAATCTGAACTCAATCAGATACTCTGGACTTCCAAGTTTTTTTATTTCCGCATAGTTACTGCTGCTTACTAGAAATCGCTTTGAGGCCGAAAGCGACGAATTCATTGTTGAATCGCGGAGAAATCCCGCAACGGTAAATTCTTTTCCGCTTATTACGGCCTTGTCACCGATACTTGCAGTGTTATCCTTCATATAGCTTACCGGAACATAAATCTCGCCATCAGATACGTTGATGACGTTTCCGTCAAGATCAAGAAGATAATCGAATTTTCTGCTCTGTACGCTTAAACCGTTGTCCTGAACGCTGTTCGCAAGCGACTTTTCGCCAAATATAAATTGAGCGCCGTCAATGTTCAGAAATTCAACCACTTGGAATTCATCGACATTGTTGTTCTGTTCCGCAAAAGCCGTAAGCCGCGCAGTATCAATGTGACCAGAATGCATCTGCATAAAATGTGGAGTTTTCGCTTGCGTCATTAGAGTATCTAGCGCGCCCGTAAGATTGACGACGAGTATCGCTGCGAGTGAAACAAGCATTGACGCAGCAGCGACAAATATCATGGTCGTCAGTGTTATCATTTTGCTCTTTAGAATGTCATTGCGGATTAATCTGTAATACATAAGCCACCTCTTTTCTCAAGCATTTTGACTGATTTTTAATTAGACAGAATTACCGAATGATTTTCCCGAATTATTCATTGCTCCCTTGATTTCCGCTGCCAAACATCTGCATGACGGACATAAGACTTCCCGTTTCGGCACCAAGCAGCCTTTCTGCGTTGAAAACAAAAGCCTGTATGCGTGAAGCACGCTCCTCGTTCGTCATTTTAACCATATCATCATCAAAAACGGTATTCGCATAAATCACAATCATTTCCATGCATTCATATGGGAACGGCGTGCTGAACAGTCCCTGCTGTGTGCCCTCGCGGATTATTCCCGTCAGTATCGGCGTAATGCCGTTGATTATGACCCTTTGTATTTTCTGATGCATAAGCGCGTTCTGTGGTTTGTGTATGTGCTCCATAATTTCCTTGCTGCTACCGCCACTTATGTTCATTGCCATAACAACGCGGATAATGCGCTCGACTACCGGTATGCTATGGTCTGCAGCAATTTCCTGCGCTGCGCCTAACAGGCGGACATTATACCGCTCAATCAGTGCGTCCATAATAGCTTCCTTCGACTTGAAGTGATAATACAGCGTTCCCCGCGCAATTCCGACCTTTTCGAGAATATCTGTTGTACTTGTGCCGTCAAAGCCCTTCGCACCGAAAAGCTCATCCGCCGCATCAAGTATTTCGTTCCTGCGCTCCTCGGCTTCTTTTACAACTCTCATCTTTACACATCCTTAATATATCGACCGACTGCCTGTCTATAATATAATAGCATTCTATTTTGATTGTCAACATGGTGTGCTAAACTTCGTCAAAAACTGACATTGATTAGAACTTCACCGAAAAGTGACATTTTATAATCATTTTAAAAAACTCTAATTTCAAGTATGAAGTGCACCCCTTATAATGGACATTGGAAAAACCCTCTGTTTCATTACAATTTAGGGGCTTTGAAAAAATAAACGGGACAGGCATGATCCTATATGCCTGACCCATTTATTTTAATTCATCATAATTAATTAGAAAACGGAGCCCGCAAACTCGCGGCGCTCCGTTTTTGTTGTTTCAGAATTTGTTAGAATTAATAATATTCCGCGATAAAAATGAGGGTTTGTTGCAGAATTCGTTAGAATAAATATTTACCTTAAGTATTTTTATATTTCCCCGGCGTAATACCTTCCATCTTCTTAAATATGCGTCCAAAGGTTGTCACATCGCTGTATCCAACATCCTGCGCAATATCGGCCAAGCTTCGATTCTGTTCATTCAGCAGCAACTTCGCCTGATCAATACGAATCCGATTCATATAGTCCAGAATGCCGATTCCGAGCTGCTCCTTAAAAATCTTGGAAATATACCACGGGGTGATGCCAAAGCGGCTACCAATTGCCGAAACGTTCAGGTTGGGATCCGTGTAATTCGTATAGATAAATTCCTTCACCTCGTCGCCAAGCCTATTGGTATTCCCGCCCTTTTGCTTCACAATTAAGCTGCATGCTTCCTGAAAGACCAGAATCATTTCCATTTGCATTTCTTTGATGGAACGGCACTGCATAACACGTTCAATTGGCTTCAGTTTGAATAGTTCCTGCCTATCCCCGCCGGTATCGTTTAATGTTTTCACCACGGTTCCTACCAAGTCAAACATTAAGCATTTAGCGACTTGAACGGAATTCGGCATTTCAAATTTATTGTTCTCGAATACGGTCCCAAGCAAATCTTTCGCCTGATTGAAATCCCCAACTTTAATGAAATTGATAAGCTGTTGTTCTACCCTAGCGGATAGTAATAGCTGCCATTCATGTTTTGTTCTTCTTTGCCGATGAACTGATCGTGAAAGATCGTTCCGTCGTTCCCAATGACCATACCGTATTCCATCGCCTCCATCGCCTCTGTGAACGCGACTGGCAAAGTTGATAACTGATTATGGAATCCGCTGACCGAGGCGGTAAATTCAATTTTCATCTGATCTTGGACAAATGTTAACATTTCGGAGATGAGGTGAAGCTACCCCCACCTCTGTTCCCGCATGCCTTCTAACCTGTGAAACTATCAATCATAACTTTCTCTCTTACGTCATCCAAATCTAAGGTGGATGAAATCCTGCCAATACACGAGCTTGCGTGAGAAAATCAAATCATATCGAGGGAGTTCAATGAGTTGCGTTATTTTATAGGATCACCAAACCGCTGATAATGCACTCTGGACATAATTCAGAGTTTCCTTTTTCCTTAATAGCAATGATTACTTCTCTCCAACTCGGCTTTATCTAGTGATACCTCCGAAATTACAATAAATTGTCTTTTCGTTAACTGTCATAGGTTTTCCTTCATCGCATATTACTGCCCGTTAACATGGCAAGGCTGCCAAATAATCACTGCGTTAACCTTTGAGAAGTAGTTCATTGCACTATCGTATCCGTCGTATTATAGTTCGGCAGGCTGCCGTTAATGTCGGCAGCTTGTGTTATTAAACTCTTGTTTCCGAGGGAGCTTAACGAAAGCTGGCGTTGAAGACCCTAATGTTAGCAAACCATCACCTACTCAGGTACCCTTTTTGGATAGACCTCAATCCAGGCATTTGGCGAAGCGCTCCGTCATTTGGATGCCTCTGTGCCAATCCGTTCCTCCGTCTTCAATCGTCCAGCAAGCCTCAAGCACGCCTCGCACCACGCCCCACATCGCGATTCTGCGAGGATCCAGGTCGAGGCGATTGGCCATAATCGCAATCCGGCTCCGCAGCACTTGCTCACAGTCACCGCCTCGATCCTCGTAGTTAAGCAGATATTGGATCGTATCAAAATGGATGTCGCCGATGATGCCTTTGGGGTCAATGACAACCCATTGCTCTTTTCCTTGGCGAAGGATGTTCTCATGATGTAGATCTCCATGCAATAGGAGATTCTCACTTGTGGTAGTGATGAGATACGCCAGACATTCTTCGGCATTTTCTACCCAGCTCTCTGGCAGTGGCGCGGCAATGTTCACGTCGTCGAATCGATTGCGGTATCGCTCGATTGCCGCAAAGTGCTGCTTCATGGACGGGTACAGACTCCCGGTTGGTGCCGGAAGGTGAAGGCGGCGAAATACTTCGCAAAAGATATCCGTCGCACGCGCATCATCCTCAATTGTCGACAACGGTTCGCCAGGGTCGGCACCCTCCAGCAGGGCTACGCCCCAATCCTCGTCTGCATCAAGCACATGAATCGCCCCCCGGCCCTCATAGGCGCGAAGCACGCTAATTTCCCTAGAAAGCTCGTCCTTCATGAAAGATGATTTAAGGACGACTGGCTTCCCATCACTGAGCTTTGCTCTAAGTACGAAGTTAATGGATAAATTGGAAAATGGAGCTTCCGGGGTAAAGTTGAAGCGCCTTGCACAGTCGGTGATCAGCCCAGGGAGCGCCTCCGACCATGCGACGCCTTGCTCACCATGGAGTTCGTGCATTCTTTCAATAAATGTATCAGGGATCACAATCATGCCATAATTGCTCCTTTCAGTGAAGTAGTCTACTTCGCTCTCGTTCCTATTAGCGCAATCAATTTTATCTTCCTTAGCTTCCTGTTTGCGAACGTAACCACCGAAAAGTGAGGTCTTTTTCTTGGAATCATGGATGACACGGTGTCTCATTAAATCGAAAAAAATATATTGCTTTTTATTCCCAAAAGGGTATTCCTTTAAATAAAAAGCTTTCCCCAGTTGCATACCTGTCAAATTCACGAGATGCAGACTTTTGCACATCCGTCGGTAGCCATTCGTTTGCGTCAGGCAGACCGAGAGCGTGAATCATTGATGTTAGCCGCGAAACTATAAAGAATCCTTCTAAGCCGGTTCCTATTGTAAGCCTGATTGTTTTGCGACTCCTGCTCAAGAACCTCGAATTTCCGAGATGATGGAGCTGAGAAACTTTTGCTGTTCATAACTAGCTCATAGCCCCCATAGCAATTGATTCTCATGCTCAGTCAGATCCCGTTTGAGTGTTGAACTCATTCTTTGTTTCAAGTCGAAATACACGCCTCTTTCTTCGACCGCCCGAATATAGTGCCCGTCCGGATCAAAAAAGGTGAAATAACCGAAATCATTAGTAAATACAGGTTCTTTATCAATATGGGCTTCAGCTTGTTTAATCCGTTCATGCAAAGCAAGCAAATCATTTGTTAATATCTCAACCATCGTCACGTGCCCCGTGCTGCTGGTGATAAAGAATGAATGAGGAAATACAAACTTCAATTGTGTGACATCTTCCGGTTTGGTTTCCATCAAAAAAATACCCGGACCGTTTCCATTTTTCAATGCAACATGTGCCTCTCCAAACGAATAATCTGCTGAAATCAATTCATAGCCCAACACATCACAATAAAAATCCACCGATTTTTTCAAATTAGTGACTGGAAATCTCATGCAGCAGTAACCGATCACATCCGCACCATCCGTTTTTTTGTTCAACATATTCTACAATCTCCTTTTTTAAATAGCTATTTTTCGTTGTGAATTACTAGATTATCACTTGCGTTTTCAGTGCTTTCCGTCTCGCTTCCGTGCCATTCTCCGTTCACGACATTCCTTGCCTGCGCCTTCCTGTCCTAGAACGAGAGTTACTTCAAATTCTTTGTCGATGATCGTCATTGCTGGTTCTCAGATCAATTCCGAGTATTGGAGGCTGCAACTTTCCTTGAATCTATTATTCGTAAAAAAATCCCACAATCCTACCCGTTAGCAACGAGGTTGCCAATCTGTCCTGGCAACCCCGTTGCGATTGTTGCCAAAGTCTAGTACGGTCGTTCCCTCCTCCTCCTATACTCTTAACCAAGAGGATGGAATCCTGCGAATAAGCGAGCATGCGTGAGAAAATCAAATCATACCGAGGGAGGTTAATGAGAGAACCTTATTTTTTCCCAATCCTCTAGTAAGGCCCACGTAATCTCAGGTCCATCTCCTACTAGGGTATCATTCGCTCCTCCTAGACCTTAAATGTTTTCCTTTATCCAAGAACGCAACTTATCAGCATAGAAAGAGCGTTCATCTGGATCGGACTGAGAACCCTTAGTCAGATAAAGTTGATCATTCACATATCTAGGGTAAACATGGAGATGATAATGCCACACGTCTTGATTGCCAGCAGGCTCATTATGTTGCCGCGTAGAAATCCCATCACATCCATATGTACTTTTCATTGCAAACGCTGTAAGCTGAGCCGCGCGGTGAATTTCAACAGCGTAATCCGCAGGGAGTTCAAAGATGTTCTCGAAATGTTGATTAGGAACAACAAGAACATGTCCTTTATTGTTTGGCCACCATTTGCTCGCTATAAATGCCGTTACCTTTTCATTCTGATAGATGATATCCCTTTGTTTTGTTCCCTGATTAGGTCGCTCGATACCCGAAACACGACAAAATGGACATTCGTATCCTTCGGGCTTATGTGAAAATGATGCTGTCATCTTTCTCATTCAACTCCTTTCATAATTCTCCAACCAGCTATTAGACGCAGGCAACTTCTGTTCGTTGCGTTATTCTGCCCGTTCGTATTATGAGGTCAGCCAGTTTTTACTGGTTGACCTCATTTGCTTTTAGAGGTTTAGTTACGGGTAGCCGGGGTAGAACGTCTCTGCCCGTGGGGATTGACCCCGTGTTGTAAACTGTTCACCCCCTACTTGTAGAAACATGTTTGAGGCTGGTTGAGACAACGATCTCGAATAACAAGCGAAGCTATGACACTGCAAGATGGATTAGGGGCTACCGGCAAATACATTATGCGAAGGTGATATGATCAGATGAACCCAGTAATTGGCCTAGATATTGCAAAAGGAGAAAGTCAGGGTCAAGCTTTCTTAGGCAAGGGCCAGCCTTTTGGCAGAAGCTTCACAGTAACCCATACTCATGAGGGGCTAGCAACCTTTCACTCATTCCTAAAGTTTGTTGAGGAAGAAACCAGTCATCAACCAACGGTTATCCTAGAATCTACAGGACATTATCATCTACCCGTCACTCGGTTCTTGGACGATCATCACTACCTCTACATTGTGGTTAACCCTATATTGTCGTATCAGGCAAAGAAGTCATCGAGTCTGCGCAAGGTGAAAACCGATGCTGTAGATGCCTACGCACTCTGCGAACTCTTTTACAAAGAGGACTTTGAGAATCACAAAACAAGAGGCGTTCAGTTGTTAAACCTGAGGAATCTAACGAGGCAGCATGATGCAGTAACGGGCCTGTATGTTCAAATCAAGCTGCAGTTCCAAGCTGTTTTAGATCAGGTGTTCCCTGAATATAAGGGGGTGTTTGGGGATTTGTACTCTGCAGTCTCTCTGAAAACTTTGTTAGCATTTTCATCATCTGACGTTGTTTTGCGAGCGGGAGAAGCAAAGTTGATGGAGAAGATAGCCTCATTCTGTATCCGAAGATCTGATCGTTGGGCTGGTGAGAAAGCTAAAACCCTATTGGCTGCGGCGGATCGGAATCCCTTCCGAAAGGCTCCTTTCCAGAGCCATATCATCTGCCTTGAGATGTATATCAGCATGCTGCTTCATTATAGAGAGCATCTAACCGCCCTTGAAAAGCAAATCAATGCTCTTGCCAATGAAATTGAAGAATATAAGATTATCCAATCGATCCCTGGTATCGGAGAAAAAATCGCTGCAACGATTATTTCGGAAATCGGTGAGATTGATCGGTTTCATCACCCTAAGAAACTGGTTGCATTCGCTGGCGTAGACCCTAGTGTCCATATCTCCGGTAAATTTACCGCTACAATTAATCGAATAACCAAACGCGGCTCAAGCAGGCTTAGGCACACATTATTCTTGGCTGTACTCTGTAGTTTAAGGCGTACTGGCAGCAAAAAAATTAAATCTTACTACGACAAGAAAATAGCTGAAGGAAAGCCTCACAAAGTAGCAATGATCGCCTGCGTTAACAAGCTCCTGCATTGTATTTTTGCACTATTGAAGCGAAAAGCATCCTTCATTGATATGGTTTAGAAGGTGGCACGAGGCAGATATGGTGCGGGAATCAAGGGCGAGCGTAGCGAGTTGATCTTGACCCTTGATCCCCTCTCTTGCCCAAGATCCTATCCATAGTGGTCTTCGTAAAGACCACCTGCCCTCCGGCGAGGACAGGGTTTGGGGCAGAGCCCCAAAAGGTCTGTTTATGATGTAATTAGTAAAACCTTCCAGTTCAATATTGGAGGGTTATTTGGTATGCGTAGTTACTAGTTTAGCATTAATTTTGCCTACTTTTAATAGAAAAATCTTGACAGCCTATTAGCTGGTATACGTCAACGAGGCTACCGATTCGTGCCGGCAGCCTCGTCCTTGCGTCTTATGGAACTAACGTTTCCCGTTACTTCAACAATCGTCTCTCATTCATGTTTGTTCTTAACGGATGGCGGTCGAATGCTTATACTATACTCTTATAGTTTTCTTGCCTTGACGACAAAAGTTACAGGAAGCATCTTTGCTTTTTTTGCAAATTTGCTGTTACCACGCGATTGGATAATTTCATCATCAGAATGCTCAATCATTTGCTCAATTAGAAAGCCCGCCTTTGCCAACGCATTCACATAGGTTGATAGTGTACGGTCCGATAATGTTAGCGTACTTTCGTCAAGAGATGACGAATACCAAGATTCATCGAAATAACATTTTTTAAAAACAAGCGAATTATTTTCTTCAACAACACATTTGTGGATAGGGTGGGACCAACTGAAAATAAATGCGCCGTCTTTTTTTAGGTATGAAGCAATCCGGCGAAAAGTACCCTCCAGGTCGGTTGTCCAGCCTATTGCATAAACCGAATAAACAAAGTCAAAATAATACTCTGGTATGCCACATTCTTCTTCCATGGGAGAACAGATTAATTTTGCTGAAAGACCGCACTCCGTCAAATGTTGCTTTGTTTTTTCGATTTGGTTTTCTGATATATCCATACCCCATAGTTCAGATGCTTTGCGTTCCCCCAAATATTGCAAAGAATGACCGCTTCCACATCCTATTTCCAGCATCTTTTTTCCTGAGACATCGCCAAAAAGTTGGCAATTTTCTTCTGAGACAAATGCTCCATAAAGAGGAAGTGAGGTTGCTCCTAAAACATCATTTCCTTTTGTATCCCAAAATAAGCTGTTTGTTTCATGAATAACACTCTTATCCATCTCGACCGAGATGGCGACAACCTGACTACCGCCTATAATGTTTGTTCTAGAAACAGAATTCTTATCCATGCCGACGCCTCCCAAAATATAAAGTTTCCGCCCATCTGCTTTATATTTCGGCAGGTAGGGTCAGTTCATTCCACACGAAATAATTGAGTATATACAATCATTGTTTGCCCCTGCATTATGAGCAAAAACAAGCAGACGTGCTATTGAACTATCCCGTTACTTCAATGAACAGCGGCAGTCGATCGTGTATGGCTGCCGTCGTGTAGTCATTGAACTAGCGCTCCTGTTAGTGCAATCAACAAAATTTTCTACGCTCCCTATCCAACTGTTCAAGCAACGTCTTCAAGCTTTCAGCCACAGTTTGGTGAGCTGTGTCGATGACGATGTGATCCCGGTCCCAAACATCGTACTGTCGGTTCCTGACCTTCTCCCACGTGGGTAGAACCAGGCCGGGAATATCGGCTACACGCGTTTCAATTCGATGCCTGTGTTCACGATCGTCTGAACATACCACTTCGATTTCCACAAACGGAGTTTCAAGAGATTCCGCCACATTGCGCCAAGCCTGGCGCGTTACTTGGATGGGATTGACAGTATCTGCTATAACATCGAGGCCCAACCGGAGATTCTGCGATGCAATTCCATAACACACGATGTAACCCGCAGGTCCATCAACCCACGTTCCAGCGACCCGCATAGCCTGCTCCACTACATCGACCCGGAGATATGTTGCCTGTAACTCTCTAGCCAAAGCTGATGATAAAGTGGACTTCCCGGTTCCCGGCAACCCGCTAAATATATAGAGCATTAAACCCCGCCTCCGTATACCGTTCTTCATTTATTGGAACTTTTCAAACTCATTTTTCAACCAGTGCTGATTTTGGTGAGATATGTACTGTTCCAACCGTTCATTTGTTTGAGGAGATACAATTATAAAAGGCAGTTATTTCTTCTTTGAATTCCGGCCGAGGGACTTTCGCTCCACATCCCACACAAGCCATTTTAGTCGGACATACCGAATCTATGGTGCATATCCCTCCCACAACCTTAGACATGGTGCCAACCTTTTCTCGGTAATCTTCGTAGATCGATGACTCCATTGGGAAAATCGGCAGGAACGATCCTTGCAGCTGCGACAGCGGGAAAAAGTACATGAAATGTTGCGGGGCATAACTAAAACTAGCGTTCCCAGTTAGCGTAACAAAGCGATTAATTAATCCCTTTTGTTGTTTATTTTATCAATAACACCATTTACCTCTCGTTCCCATCACTTTTTAAATCTTTGTCTTACAAATTCTTCATCTTCATTTCGATTCGTATTGTTAATAATTGAGTGAATTATCCCTATTATAAGCCTTGCAAAAGGTGTGGTTATTGGTATCAATAAAAAAGCATATATTGTACCCCAAACTAGAGTGCCGTCAACATTTATAGTTTCCATACCACCCCTAACAATTAATTCTCCGAATATAGCACCTATTGTTCCACTGTATAATGTTACTAAAAAAGCTGATATTAAACTAATTAACCAAAGTTTTTTATTGGAGCATATACCTCTGTTTGTGAAATACCAACCTAACACAGTAAAGATGATCACAAAAGGAATGAAAGTAGCAAAATATAGCCAGCTTTCTCCCCAATACGATGTCACACGCCCTGCGGAAACTTGACTAAAAAACATAAATAAAAATGATGTCAAAATTGATACTCCAGCCCCAAATATACTGTATATAATCAATCCTCTTGCTTTTTTCATTAAAGCTCACCCCCAAATATTATGTACTTTAGATCAGTCAAAAATCTGGATATTGAGCTAATCCTTTCTGCTAACTGTATTATACTTTTGTAACCAAGGGTGTAATGTCCGTTTGGGGCCAAGACGCGGCTTTTTATTTGATAGGTATACTCCCCCAAGAATTAATGAAAGTCCTAACAACAAATTCCAATTGACCTCCTCATTCAATAGCATGTAACCCCATATTACTGCGCCTGCTGGTACCAGATAACTAACCATTGTTGCAAATTCAGGACTTCCTTTTTGAACCATATAATAAAAAAGAATGTATGCTATACCTGATCCGAAAACACCCAAACCTAACAGAGCAGATATATTTGTTGGTGAAACTAGATTGGAGAATGAAAATGATTCAAACAAAAGGGCAATCGCCCCACTGCCGACCATTGCACAAAACAATGTACCAAAAGCGATTTGATATATTGTTAAGTCTCCAGAAAGACGCTTTGATAACTGAGACCCTATCCCATAGCATAATGTCGCCGCAATCATTCCAATGAAGCCCAACAAATCTACTGATATTATTGAAATAGGATTTATTCCAAGCAATATCACCAAACCCATGAAAGCAATTCCCGTGCCTAACCATTTAAAGCGATGTGTAGTTGCCTGAAATAATACTATTCCCACTATCATAGACCACAGTGGTGCAGTAGCATTTAAAACAGACGCCATGCTACTTGTTATTCTAGTTTCACTGTATCCAATGAATGCCCAGGGGATAGCTGTATTAATCAAGGACAATATCGCTATTGGAAACCAAGGAATTTTTGTGAATTCAAAAGGTTTCCTAAAAACTAACATGATCAACACTATGGCTACCAAACCAAAACAAGATCTAAAAAAGGCGATCGTCCAAGGTTCAAAATCAATAATTAATACTTTAATAAAGAAAAATGAACCGCTCCATATGAGACTGAGCAAAATTAAAAGAAAATAGAGGAATCGCATTTTACCACTTCCTTGTAATTAAAAGGCTATATTAATTTCTAATTTTGATTTAAAATTATTAAAAAACTTCGGACTTGGTATGTCCGAAGATGACGTTAGTTGAATTAACTTTTAGCATCTTTATTAGATAATGTTACTAGCCATGCCCCAATACACATGCGCCCAGCGACGAAATATGCTTTAATATACCCAAGGAGTGTGATTCAATGGACATCAAATCGTTTTTATATCCCAAGGACAAGGTCTCTTACCTCACGACATCCTCTAATATGAAAGAAGCCTTGGATAAATTGGAGGCGAGCCACTATACGGCCATTCCAATCTTGGACGACAATGGCTTATATTTCGGAACGCTATCCGAGGGAGATTTGTTATGGAAATTGAAAGCCACACCCGGCCTCGGTTTCGATACGATGCACGAAATTTCGGTCGTCTCCATCAAAAAACGGATGAAAGTCGAATGCGTCGAGATCGGCGCCGATTTGGACGATATGCTGGCGCTGGCGGCCGATCAGAACTTCGTTCCCGTCGTGAACCCCGATCGAGTCTTCCTCGGTATTATTCGTCGCAAAGATATTATCGAATACTATACCCGTAATATAACTGATTAGTTGGAAAGAGATGATCTTGCGGATCATCAAGGTTGCCGTTCGCCGGTAGCCTTATCTTTGTTCTTAAAGTTTATTAAGCTCTAGTTCATAGTCGAAATTCTAATATCCGATATCAGCTTTTGTTTACAGGGAATCTTAACACCGTTTTCATCTTTGACGGTTCAGTCTTACGGGGATCCGATAAATATATTTCCCGATGAATTTTGCTTGAACGGATGAATCCATTTTCAGCACAAAATGCTTCCATTCGCGCAAAACTTTCCGGCTCATCGTCAAAGCTTCCAATGTGCATAATTTGACAGCTCCATTCATCTTCCACATGCTCGAATCGAACTTTCTCAAGGAACGGGTTTTGTTTTTTCCTTTTCGTCTGTTCCAAAAATCGCTTAAACCTTTCTTCAGTCAAAAAATCGGGTTGGCGTATCATTATCGTATACTTAAAATTGTTTTTGTCTGTCGCAGGTTTTGATCGATCAAGCAAGTCCCATTCTCCCTCAAGTGGAAAAACCGTATATTCATAATATCCAACGGGTACATCTTGACTTTTGTAGGACATTCGCACCGCATAACTCATGCTGTACAAAGCTTCTGTTGCCTTGGCGAATTCCTCGTTATTAGGGTCCCCAGATCCACTGACCATAAAAAAAGGCATCCTAGGCACCACCACAATTTCCGGCACCGTTTTTGGCATATAGAGTTGCTTATAATCTTTTTTATAATCTACCTTTTTGCTCAGAACCGACATCTCCTTTTTTGAATGTATAAGCCGACATTTCATCTACGGCAACTACATAATGTTATTTAGTGTCATCCTTCACCCATGATTACTTTGTAAATATACGTCAACGGGATAGAATTTCCTTTATTTGTATGGGAAAAAATCACACCCCATGTACCATAAATATAACAAATCCCCCAGCGCCCGTACCACGCCCCATTATTTCACTGATTTGGCGGCGCGAAGACGCTCGTCTTCTTTTCGGTAGTATCCGGAAAAAAGCAGTGCATAATTGGCTTCTAAAGTGGCGGATACTTTTCCTTCTGCTTCATCATAAAAAAGCCTCCATGCTCCATTTTTCTGCTGTTTACTTATACTCCTTTGGCAAAGCCCTTCGATTAATTCCTTATCATCAATCTCTAAAGTCCGTAATAAAATAATCATATAAGCATCGGTAGAAATATCCGTGTCAAACGGATAAGCCCACGACCCATCGGGAGATTGGTCTTTTCGAAGTGTTTCAATAATCCACTCTATCCCTTTCACAGTATCAATCATTCCGCACGCCTTCCTTCCGCAAAAGCATCTTTAGATACATATTCGGCTCTACAATAGAGAATTCATAAGGAGGGAAGTTGCTATCTTTTTTATAAGAAACCGCCAAAAAACACCGATTGAAACGATTCGCGAGGAATTAATGAAAAGAAAGAAACACTCTCCTGTCATCTCGAATGAGTTAACTCTTTCAGAGAAGAAGCTTTTAAACAAAATTAGATCGATTACCCAAGACCAGAACCTAAATAATGTGACTAGAACAAAAGCCTATCTCGAATTTTATCTACGACATCCTGAAATCCACTGGGCATTTTTAGGCCATATGGTATCAAGGAATGGCGGATGGAATATGACCGATCTCAAGGGAGAGTTTCTAGCCAAACTGATCTCAAAAAAAGAACAGGAAACATTTTTTCATTTTTTAGAACGCGGCAACTGGCTGATTTTCCAAGATGTATACCCGCAATTCCTGCTTTACGATGAGAGTTTAAAGCAAAATAGACCCTTGTTTTATCTTCTGCCTCAACTGAATGTTTCAATTTTTATGGAAACGATTTGGAACTATTTTTGGAGAGTCAGAGATACGTATATTCACTGTATAGCGTTAGTAATCAATGAACAAAACTACTTGGAACAAAGGGTCATTCAAAATCCCCACTATCAAAAAGAAGTATTAAACAAAATCGAATTTCACTTGCAGGATTGGCTGTCATTTAATCAAATTCTTTTTCCTTCGGAAGGTGAGAATTTAAAGGGGCATACACTTCACCAATTCCAGTCTCTCCATGAGCGAATATTACTTGGAAAAAGGCTATATGCCGTTTTGTATAAAAATATGGATTTTAGTAGGCAGGCCCTGGATTGGGCGCAACGTCATCCGCATACTGGATCAAGGAAGGATTACTGGCCGCATTTATTCAACTATGTAAATGAAGGTACACCGGGAATTCCGTATCCTTTAAGGTTAAAATCGTGCCGGCTTCTCAAAGGAGCGAGGAGAATTTACAGCCCAAAACTTGAGTATGCCTGGAAAAATGTAAGCCAGACGGAAGCAGAACCGGGGGATTGGTTTCAAGATATAAGCGTGGTGAATTATTTAGAGGATGACATAGAAATAATGGACGGAGAGATTAAGAGTGAATACTGTAAAACATTGGAGCGGCTCGAGGTTGCCACGCTTGCCAAAAAAACGATTAACTTTTTGGAATAAAGATAGTTTAGCTTGTGCAGTGCTGGCATCACTGCTTGGTACGTATTTTGATCTCTATTTTGTCGGTAAAGGGCTGTATCAGTTTCCTCACAGGCTGCTACCGGAGATCTTTTCCATTAATATCATCTTCACTTTAATTGTGTTGCCTCTATTGACAATGGTTTTTTTGTACTGCCTTTCCCAAGTGAACAGATGGAGAAGGGCAGGCATTATCCTGTTTGTCAGCCTGTTGATGCCGATCTTAGAAAAATTATCAGAGCGACTAGGGGTGTTTGTCCATTCCGATAAGTGGATGCACTTATACAGCTTTTTCGGTTATTTACTGTTTTTAACGATAATCTCAGGGATATATTTTTGGCTGAAAAAAAGAAATGGATAAATCGAACGTGAAAGCAAACTTTTCAGCCCTTTCGTTTCCAGGAATAACCTCCTATTCCTAGTGCCTGTACGTACCCTCAGTCCATATATTATGGTATGCTGAAGACAAATTTATAGGAATGGAGAGGAGACCGTATGACGAGTAAACTTAGATGGGGAGTGCTCGGCACGGGGAATATCGTCGGCAAAGGAGGACCGGCTCTTCAATCCGCAGAGAACGGGGAATGGCTCGGCATCGCGGGAAGAACGCCGGAGAACGGCCGAACGGCTGCGAAAAAATACGGCGTGCACCGCTCTTATGACGGATATCGCGAGCTGCTGGCGGATCCCGATATCGATGCGGTATATATTGCCCTGCTCAACCATTTACATATGGAAATGGCCCTCGAAGCGATTCGCGCGGGAAAGCATGTGCTGTTGGAAAAACCGTTTGCGCTTAACGCCGCGGAAGCGGAAACGGTCGTCAAACTGGCGGATCGGCACGGTGCGATCGTAGAGGAAGCGTTTATATGGAGACATATGCAAGGGCACACGTATGCGCGCGAGGCGGTTGCAACGGGTCAAGTCGGCGAACCTGTGTTTTTCCGGGGGCACTTCTCGTTTCAAACAGTCGAATCGAGCACACGGCTGGTTGAAGCTTGGGGCGGCGGCGCGTTGTACGATATCGGCTGTTATTTGACGGCATGGAGCCGATATCAGTTCGCGCAGGAGCCGGAATGGGCGGAATGCCGGCTCACTCGCCAACATGGAGATACAGGCGTCGATCGCCGATTCGCTGGAACATTTTCGTTTCCGAACGGTGGTCTAGCTCACATCACCGGCGGGCTGGATCTGCCCCATGGATGCGGATTTGAGCTTCGAGGGACGAATGGCGAGCTGAAGCTACAGCAGTTTGCCAATCCTTCGACGATTACTGTTAGGGTTGAACTTAACGGGGTGGTCCGAGACTTTACTTCATCTCGCATCGATCCGTTCCGTCTGCAAGCGGAGCGATTCGCCGAGCGCGTGTTCAAGGGCGACACCCGTACTTATGGAGCTGAAGAGATATTGGCGCAGGCGCAGGCTATGGATGCTCTATTCGCCGCTGATCGTGCCGACGCACGGATCCACATTAACGGATCACAGCAGTAACGATTCAAAAAACCACAATAAAAGCCGCCTGCAAATGATCGTGGCAGGCGGCTTTCGTTCGTCGTAAAGATTACATACTAATCCTTCTAGCATCACCAACTACTTTAGAATTGCTAACGCCTCCGGTGCAAGCTCCAGCTTCAAGTCACCACCGTGATTGAAGTATTCTACGTTAAAACTGCGGAACCTCTCAGTGTGTTCTCTGTCAAAATTGGTATCGTAATTTAGTTGTGCCATCATCTGGACGGGAAGGAAGGTTTCCTTATCCACGCCTTCTTCCAATCGTTTGGAGCTTGACGAGCCATTCATTTCGATTCGATTGTCCTTTTCTAAATCGTTCATTAAGTCTTTGGCCCCACTCTTGAATTCACGAAGGGTTCGACCGAATGCACGTCCTAGTTCAGGCAGTTTACTGGGGCCGAACAACAACAGAGCGACCAAAATAATTAAGATAAATCCCGTCGTCCCGATATTTGGCAAACTATCCCTCCTTATTGGTTCTTAGTTTGTTCTTCATCATTTTGGCATGATCAAGCAAGATTTCCAACGGAGTATCAAATTGGTATTCCAGAATCGATCGAAATGAATGCTTCATATCGCACATCGCATCAAAAATAGGCTCCCATTGTATGGTTCCCTCCCCAATGGGCTGATGCAGGTCATCGATTGCATCGTTGTCATGCAGATGGACGGCACTAAGCCGTGTCCCTAATCGGTGAAGCAACTCCGGTG
This sequence comes from Paenibacillus sp. J2R1T-4, assembly GCF_059692235.1. NCBI lineage: Bacteria > Bacillati > Bacillota > Bacilli > Caryophanales > Paenibacillaceae > Paenibacillus > Paenibacillus sp. J2R1T-4. Next base: position 303,458 of record NZ_JCAUBA010000005.1, read on the forward strand.
TATTCCAGCCGTTAATATGAGCATGGCCTACGTCAACTAAAGCGGAAATGGTCGGGATCTCCTCGAAAAGACTCACAAACTCATCCTCGTCGAACAAGGCGAATTCATGAAACCCTACATTTTCTACCGCAAGATCAATGCCAAGCTTCTTGGCGACTTCACCCAATCGTTTCAGGTTTTCGATTGATCTGGCCTGTGATTGCTTTCGATTGAACAACATCGTGGAATACAAACTCGGATGCAAGACCATCTGCTCGGCTCCAATTCGAGCGGACCACTCTAAGCACCCTTTATACACCTCGTAGGAGTATTGGCTAATAACTTCGAAGCGAGCAGACGCCAAATTCAACTCCCATATGGGGGAATGGACGCTAATCGGGCCTGGATAGTCCTTGAACCGCAGGAATTCCTCGTTCCAGTTAGCCGGCTCTTCCCAATTGGGTCCATCCATTGGGATTTCTAGACCACCGGACCACTGATCCAATAATTCCTTGCATTCCTCAATTCGTCTCATATACGGCAGAAGGTTAATCAATACGGTCACAGTATCCCTGCTTTCTTTAACATTAGTTGGTAAATACTAATTGGAGTTTTGTGGAACAAAATTATGACAAGTTCGTTGCGGTTGCCGAACTCACAGTGGAAGCCACGCTGACAGGTGTTGATCCACTATAGGAACCGATAAAGTTGTTGCCTGCATACATGAACAGTGTTGTATCCGATGTTGTATAAATTAAAGTTCCCGGTTTGGTCGATTGATTGCTCCAGAACAAATTGCCATTGAAGGTTCCTTTTGTTGAACTTGCCGAGAATTCGAGTCCCTTTTGTCCGGAGCCTTTAGCTGTGTTACGAAATATGTTGAAATTCATAACCCACCTCTCAGAACTACTGGTAACAAAAATGCCTTTGTTCTGTATCTCCGAAAAGAGATTACCGGTAACAATAGCATCGTTGGAGTCATTTGTAGCTTGAATGGCACAGACTCCGGAGCCGGTAATCAGATTGTAGGAAAGAACCAATTGGTTACAAGTATCAATGTAAATGGAATAGTTGGAACCGGTGATGAGGTTTTTATCGACTAAGCAATTAACTCCGCGAAATACCCTCACTCCGAAACCGCCGGAATTCCCCTGCAGAACATTGCCGCCAGCAACCATCCCGTAAACATTTCGACTATCGGCCGTATAGCCGCCAAATAGGATCCCATCGGTTGAACCGACTGCCATTGCGATAGAATTCCCCGTAACCTTGACGTTGTACAAATTACATGCCTGATCAACAGCGGCACGAACTTCGACCACAATTCCCTTGTCCTGAATCTGGCTTAAGACATTGTTTTCAATGGTACTGTTCTGAATCCCGTAAAGTCCCAACCCGTCGTACAAGCATCCTTCGATATGATTGTTGTGGATAAACACATCCCGATGGCTGCCGTTTTTATAAGAGGAGTGATTGCCAAACCCTATGGCATGGGAAGTATACAAGTCACTGGGAACAACTCTGCAATTGGTGATATAAATATTTTTGTTAATCGTAATATTCGCGTCCCCTAGTCCTTCGAAAGGTTGCGCAGCATTACCGTTACCCGAGTTCACAAAGTCAAGTTGGATCGCTTCTGTATTAGACTCCCTCAGCGGGTATCGAGAATTGCTAACCTGTCTTCTCATACCCGAGAAGGTGATGTTGTCCATCACGACATTCTTACACCCTCCGATCTCAATGGAATGAAAGCAGTACATATTTTGAATAACCATATCCTGGAACAAAATATTTTGCGAGTGATAAAATCTAAACCCGGATTGTACCGAGATGCCATCGTCATAAAACACACCATCACCTGGCACCTTCTCACCATAACGGACATTATAGTCGGCCCGGCAATCCCAGATTCCCCCGATAATGAACATTCCGTTATTGCGGGAATATCCAGCCATCGTTTCGTAACCCGGTATCAAATCTTGGGCAAACACCGTATCCGAGATTTGACTGTTCTTGATGAAATGTGCTCCTTTGTCAGCGTATATGCCAATACCACTGGCTAGATTAAATGTATCCCGAATGCCATATATTCCGGACGGAAAATAAAGGACGGCCTTCTGACCATCTGTATAAAGTTTGGTGATAAGCGCTCGAAGCTCGGTATCAATAAACTGGGTGGGAATGCCCTGAGCATTTAGCGTTGGATTGCCATTAGCCCAGTAGTTGCCTGCGCTATCTTGAAGCTGGGATACATCGATCCACAATGTCTGATTATTCGAGAACATAGAATAGATGCTGTCGATGATCTCGAAATTCGTGGATAGTTCGTCAGCGAGATCGTTTGGGTCAGACGGATTGGGAATGTACAAATTGAGGTTTGGCGTATATTGGGCCATATTTACACCACCTTATTAGTTGAAGTAGTTTGATTGCCAGTTCCGTTATTAACAATGGCATTAGCAGAAGAATAGGCACCGGTCATGATATTTCCATAAGCCATACATGAATTTGAAGACGTGTCTAAATTAATGCAAGACACCGCTTTAGTTGCTTGCGTGGAATGAAAAATATTGTTCGAGACACAACCGCCGGTATTTGCGCTGGTCCCGATGATGAACACGGTATAGGCGTTGCCAGTCTGGTTGGAGAACAGATTGGAGCTAACTAGAAACCCGCTGCATCCTCCATTCAATCTAAAGGTGTGCGAAGCATTATTGAATATTTCATTTCCTGAAAAGAGCAAGGACGAGCAGTTTGTGCCTAAGAGCGCATTTAATGTACCAAGACGGAATGTATTTCCAGTAACGGTAACTCCAATGCAATCTTCAACAACAATCGCTCTATAGAAAGCATCAAATACATTCCCGCCGATCGTAATATTCTCAACATTTTCCAAATCAAGAAAATGTGAATTCTGCGTTGGATTACTAAATACATTGTCCGCTACCATCAATCCAGTGATGGAGGTGAGGCCAACGAATTGTATATTTGCCGATCCTGCCACTGTTGTGTAATTCAGAAGTCTATTTCCACTAATCATATAATTGTTCAAGGTGTTAGCAGCTATTGAGCCTTCCTCTTTTACGGTAAGAAATCCTCCAGTGACATCAAAGGAGCTGCCAATTAAAGTTACGTTTTTGGTGTTCGTTAAGTAAATCGCTGTTCCGTCACATTCTCTGAATACACAGTTCGTTATTGACACGGTGTCGTTCGGATTAATTGCGTTTAGGGAACAACCGACTAAACTTCGGACATATTCTCCGGTTTCGAAGACACACGAGTCGATTCCAATATCGACACATGGCGTTACACTAGCGATATTACTTGCATAGGTTGGCGAGCCATTCCATGATCCTGTTACATTGGGAACTAAAGAAATCATTTCGTACTGTTTACTGGCCATATCGTAAGTTGTCTTTTTGGATTCTTCGAACCGGCAAGCCTTTACTTTAGCATTCTTGCAAGCTACAAACATAACCGCGCTGAAGCCGAACATGCCCTTGAATGAACATTCAGTGATCCGAATTTGATTAGCGTTAGCAAATAAAATAGCCTCTTTCGTCTTGGCGGTAATTACACCACCGGAAGCTGTGACATTCGCATCCGCCTTCATATTCCAGATCCCGCCTGTAACGGTTATGTTCGAGCTCCTTGTGTAACCATTGGTCGCCGTATCCAGTTCATTTGTCAAAATCCTTCCGTCACCCACTCGAATCAACTCTGCATAGGATTCTGCAATGATATGAACGTTCGATCTAATATTAATTCCGGGCCCACCGACACCGTATTTCCCGTTCGGAAAATACAAGATCAATCCTTTTCCGCCAGATGTCATCGTCGAGATGATGGCATTCAAATCGGTTTCAATCGTTGTCGTAGGCAAACCGTTGGTATTAAAGCTTGGTTTTCCATTTGCGAAGTATTGCCCGGAGCTGTTCTTTAGTCCCTGGACATTGACATAAATGAAACCCCGGGCATCGAATCCATCTAAAAGTCTATCTATAGTATTGAAGTCGGTTGCCAGAATGGAATGAATGATGGAATCTTCTCCGGATGCAGGAAGCAGCAATTTCATATTGGTCGAGTAAGTTGACATGATCTTCTCTCCTCTATACCGATTTGTTCACATCAGTAGCAATCGAGTTCGCGGCATTCAATGACAGTGCACCAGCCCCGTAGCATAAGTTGCCCCAAGTATTGATATGGCTTGCCGTGGACTCTGTACGGATGCTATTCGTAAAGGATATGGTCTGCACCAGCTGATTGGAAGCAATTACAACTTGTGAACTAGTTCCCGACACTTGAATCCCATATTGCGTTCCAGATGGAGTGTGATTGCCAATTGTATTTTCCGAAACAATGACTTGATTAGTTGAATCCACTTTAATGGGCGTCCCTGTTGATTGAGTAAGCGTGTTTTTCTGTACGTTGGCGAAACTGGAATTGGTAATCAAAATCCCGTTCGTACCTTGAGAGATACCATTACCGACTACGATGCTTTTTGTACACGAAGAGAGTTGGATGGCATTCGAAACGATTTTTCTGATCGTGTTCCCAGAAATCAAGAGATCATCAACATACTGCAGGTAAACACCTTTCGCCCCTGTAATCCCATCCGAAATCGTATTGTCCGTGATGGATACAAGGGAAGGTTTTTTCCCCGAAAGCCCTACGACGTTTACCCCTTCAATATTTTGAGACATAACGGAAATTAGATTTGTGGTGACAATGAACGATTTGCTTGCTTCAAAAGATGAAGCATGTTCCCTTAACACGACTCCATTCCCCTTAGAACGGATCTGATTCTTGGAGACAATGACATGGTGGGCATTTGTAATATCAATCGCATGTCCTTCTACCCCTGCCAAAAGATTATTCAGAACGCGAATCGACCAGCTGGGTGAAGCGCTTTCATATAGGGATTTTCGAAAGAAACACAAATGGGGCAATAAAGAACCATACGCGTCAGCCCTGTTGTCTGTAACGGAAATATCTTTGCAAATCGTCCCATCGGTATTCCCAACCGGAATGATTAAACCTGATTTACAAGCCTCTATGCGAACGCAAGCGGAGGTCGAGTTAAGCGAGATGTTTGGGCTTCCCGAGGGAATGGGCTTGAACCCTTCAAACCGGTTATTTCGAATGGTCACATACTGACATCCGAGCAGCTGAATCGTCGAATCGGAGTGGTTATTTACAAAACGACAGTTGGACACAATTACATTTTGAGCATGGGATAAATTCACGACGGGCCGGCCGAATGCATTTGTTCCAGTAGCATCCAGGTTACTGCTGTAGTCTTGCCTGCTATCCCAGATCCCCCCTCGAACCTCAACTTCTCTCATAAAATAACCAGTTGTTCCAGCCGCGCCCCGATTGGAGATCATCCCTTTTGTGCTCGTAATTGGGCTCCCCTTCTTCATAATCCGGGCCTCGGGATCCGCCACAAGTCGAACGTAGCTTCTAAGTTGAATTTCTTTGTCCGACCCTATCCAATAATTCCCTTTTGGGATATAAACGGATACGCCCTGCGGATGAGCACTTATTATTGCATTCACGACATCGCTTAGTTCACCATTCGTAGGAAATCCATTCGCGTCAAGAGAAGCGTTGGGATCGATCGGATAAATTCCAGATGACTTGTAGGCCGCAACACTCAGCATGCAATTGGAAGCCCCAAAAGGACCTCCAGTATATACATCTTGCTTCGGGATACCGGAGTATGCTGCATCAATTTTAGAAAGGTTATCATACATCGGTGTTACGAGACCGATACTTGATTCCGGTAGTAATAACTGCAGGTTGGGGGTATAAGTAGCAGCCCAAGCTCTTTTCGGTTGTAGTAAATCAAAACCCAGAAATGAACTAAGCATGGCTGTTCCTCCAATAGCACCACATACTGACAAAAATTTCCTTCGAGATATCTTAATATCTTCCAGTTTTTTCTTCATACAAACCTCCTTGGGGTTAGTTTGCGGTCCGGATGAATTCTTTGTTTATGAGAATGCTTACTAAAGTAGGAATGCAGACAAAGAAATCGTGGCTTTCAATTGTACAATCATTCAAATACGGCTTGCAGTTATAACATCTATTGTAATCCGAAATGTATGCATCTTTGCCCCATAGTAAAGCAACTGCGAGCCTTCGTCGATCAACTAGCAGTAATTCAGTTAAGCTCAATTCCTGCTTTTTCTAACAATTGGCCCCATGTAAAAAGGGTGTGGCGCTTGGTGCCTCGAGACACCGGATTCGTAAAACAAAGCAGCCTTCCGTCCGCATCGCGAAGCTCGAATCTTCTCCAAACATAATCCTGGTCTTTCCACGAAAATTCTGATTCAAAGCTGAAATGATCCGATTCCACATCTACCGTCTCGATCACGGTGCCGTTCTCGATTGTCAACAGACGGGAACCTTCACCGCCAATTATCGTCCATACCCCTCGAACCATGCCGTCACCGTATCCGTCAAGCGCTTGCGTTAAATCATTTCCGAATATGAATGTCCGACCCCCGGCCTTAAACTCAACCTCCAGTTCCGGACCGCGCGATACATAGACATTGCCGGCACGCAGACCGCTTAATATGTCTTCCGGCGTCAGTCGATCGCACAGCACGTAGGAGCTCGGATCCCCGATCGAATCCGGCGGACAGCCTTCCTCATAGCTTTGATCTGGCCGAAGATGGGTATCCGAACCACCGACTCCAGGCACGCGGTACCCATCGTTCCACAGCGTGTTCCACAGTACCATCGTCTGCTCGGCCAGAGCTTGCGAAGACATTTTGGTTGGGCTGTTCCATATTTCCAGCAGATCGACATAACGCAGCGGCGAACCAGGAAACCTCCAAGCGAAGCGCCCGGCTAGCGGGTGATTGAACGTACGTAACGCCCCCAACGAACCGGCTTTCTCCATCAAACGATTCTGCCCTTCCTGTGAATGCATGCCGCCATCTTCCTTGCCTACTCCCCAGCAGTCGATCCATCCCGTCAAACCCAGAGCATTCCAGTCGCCCTTACCGAACGATGTGAACTCCATACCTGGGATAACCAGTGGGCCGCCTTTGGGCCAGCATGAGGGAATCACATTGTGCTCGGTGACGAAGAAGTAATCCAGCCGTTTCACTTCTGCCTGCAGAGTAATTTCCCTAGGCGACATCAGACCGTCGGACAGTGTTGTATGGCCATGCAAATCGCCTTTGTACCAGCGGCGGACCGATAGCTTACACTCTTTCCAAGGGTAGCGGTTCAGTAACATATTGCGTCCGGCTCCTTCGCCCTCGCACCAAATATCGAGGTCCTCATTCTTGCTAAAGACCTCCGGTGAAACATTTCCGCTGCCTGTCTCCCATTCGATCTCGAATTCCGCCGGAAACTTGCGCAGAAATTCGACTGTCCATGTACCAGGGTTAATGTCCCCGGAAACGGCGGTTGCACTCGTCAAGTGAGGGTCCTTGTGCAGCAGCACCCTGCGCGGCTCGTTGACGTCCAAATGTGAATACCTTTTGCGGCCTTCGGGATCCCGGATAACAATCTGGTGCCACGTCCGTGGTTTCCCGTAATCGAACTTAAGAAGCATCCAATCAGCAGGCTGGCGAATCTCGAACGATAACGCAGACTCCGGCGCCTGTACCCCAATCTTCGAATGTGTATGGTCCATACGTTTCCCTCCCTATTCCTTCAACGATCCGAGCATAGCGCCCTTTACGAAGTACTTTTGCAAAAAGGGATAAATGATCAGAATCGGCAGCGTCGTAAACAGAATGGCCGCCGCCTTGATCGTTTCCGGGCTGGACAGCACGCCTGAATGGACCGCAACCGAATCTAGTCCTGAATCCGCGGCACTGCTGGCCACCATGTTCTTCAGCTTCAACTGGAGCGGATACAGGTTCTTGGAACGGATATAGATCAGTGCCCCGAAATAAGCATTCCAAGTACCAACTGAGTGGAATAAGGCGATAGTCGCAAGGACCGGCATGGATAGGGGCAGCACAAGACGTGCGTACACGCCGAACTCGCCGCTCCCGTCAATCTTCATTGCATCCACCAATTCGGAGGAAATGTTCTGAAAAAAAGTTTTCATAATAAACACGTTATAAGCCCCGAGCGCCCCCGGAATTATGAGTGCCCATAACGAGTTGATCATGCCCAGTTGTTTGACGACAAGATAACTCGGAATAAGCGGAACCGGGAATATAAAAGTTAACAAAATCAGTCGGGTGATAAGTCTCCTTCCCGGCATCATGGGCCGGGTGAGGGTGAAGGAGAGCGAGGAGGTCAGAACTAGGCACAGGATCGTCCCCATCACTGTTATGTAGACGCTTACCCCCATGGACGTCCACATGTCTTTCATGCTTAATAGAGACTGATAAACTTTCATTTGAAAGCCTTTAGGCCACAAGACAACCATCTTGCTGTTTGCGTACAGCGGATCGCTCAAAGAGACGGCAAGCAAATGGATCATGGGAGCGATCATCGTGAAGCACAAGACGACAAAAAAAATCCCGTTAGTCCATTGAAACATTTCCAAGCGCTGCTTAATTTTCATGTTCGGATCCTCCTAGTAAATGCTTTCCCCGGTCGTTTTGCGGCTCAGTTTGTTCAAACCGACGACAAGAATGATGCCTACGACAGACTTGAATATGCCGATGGCCGTCGTATAGCTGTATTGGCCTCCCATCAGTCCGACGCGGTACACATACGTATCGAACACTTCTCCGACTTCTTTGACTAAGGGGTTCAGGAAGAACAGCACTTGTTCGACGTTTGCATCAAGCAAATGGCCGATACGAAGCATGAGCAACACGATGATGGCCGGTAAAAGCGAAGGAAGCGTAATGTGCCAGATCCGGCGGAATCGGCTGGCTCCGTCAACCATAGCGGCTTCATATAGGTTTGGATTAATCCCGGAGATCGCCGCCAAATATATGATCATCGACCAACCCACTTCCTTCCAAATTCCAAGGCCGATTACAATGCCCAAAAAGTATCTAGGTTCGGTCAGGAAAGAGATCGATTCGATGCCGAAAAATTTGCCTAGCAAAGCGTTTATCAACCCTTGCCTCGAGAGCAGGTCGGTAAAGATCCCGCCCACGATAACCCAGGACAAAAAGTGAGGCAAATACAGCAAGGTCTGGGTCGTCCGCTTGAACCAGCTAAGCCGGATCTCATTCAGCAGGAGGGCAAGCAGCAGAGGAGCGGGAAACCCGAATAAAATGGAATACAGACCGAATTTGAGCGAGTTTTTCAATACCATCAAGAATTCCGGATAATCGAACATGAACTTAAAATACTTAAGACCTACCCACTTACTGTGTAATAACCCGCTGAACAGGTTGTAATCCTGAAAAGCGATCAGGTTGCCCACCAGAGGAATGTATTTGAAAATAACAAAGAAAGCGAGTCCAGGGAGAGCGATCAGGAGCAACACCCAGGAATCCAACGTTTGGCCTTTTCGAAACAAGGTGAAGCCTCCCTTCTGAAGTTTCTATTCTGTGATAGAAAAGGGCCCTCTTGCCGTTTATATGGAGAGGGCCTCTTGAATGGTTTTGCCAATACGGTTCACTTTATTTCTTATTAAAGCTGTTGTACCAGTCGGTCGCTTCCTTAATGGCCGCGTCGCCCCCGCGCTTCTTCCAGTCCGCGACGAACGCATCGAAACCTTTGTCCAAGTCTTCTTTGCCTACCACGAGCTTCACGAACCAGTCATAGAACAAGCTGCCTGTTACAAAACCGACGTTCAGCTCCGGACGTCCGTCCATCGCTTTGAGAGTAGGCATATATACGGCATCGTTGTTCATAATCGTCGATTTCGAGTCTTCATACCCTTTCAGAATCTTGTCGTTGTTAGCCTGCGCTTTGATTACCAGTTGATTGTTCAGGCCGTTCTCGCGAACGTTCATGGAAAGCTCGAAAAACTCCTTCTCATTCAGCTCCGTATTGTTCGGACCTTTCGGATCGAATTTAACCTGTCCGCCCTCTTCAGTGTAGTTATTGTCTTTGATGCCGTAGGCGAAGAACTTATCTGCTGCCGGATCGCCCCATGCCCAATCCAGGAATTTAACTATCTCTTCCGGATTTTTCACGTTGGAAGGAATGACCCAGACAAAATAAATTTGATCCGTCCCGATTTGCAGGAAATTTTCACCTTTCGCGCCCTTAGGAGGAACCGCCATCGTAATGGAGGCTTTTGGCTGATTCACGAACTGAGTTGGAGTAATGCCGGCGTACTGGTAAGTTGCAGCCCCCCATGCGCCGACGAGACCCTTGTTGATATCTGTACCTCGGTCGCCCTGCTTCTTGGTAATAAAGTCCTTTTCGATGTAACCATTATCATAAAGCTTCTTGTAATAGGCAATAGCGTCCTTCATTTGCGGCTGGATTATATCGGGCTGCATCTGGCCATTTCGTACGTGCCACGTTCCCGGCCTTACTCCGAACGAACCGGTGAACACATCGTTCCAGGACATGTTGTCCGTTAATGAAAGCGCCCACTCGTTATTTTTATCGCCATCTTCGTTCATATCATTGACTTTGACGCCTTCGGCGTACTTCAGAAATTCATCCAGCGTTTTCGGAACTCCCATATTCAACTGATCCAGCCAATCCTGCCGGTAGAACATGATTCGATCCGCCGGAGCGCCGTTCAGAACTGGAATGCCGTAAATTTTGCCGTTCTTCATGACTTTCGGACTGTTCCAAGCGATCTGTGGGATTTTCTTCTTAATGTTCGGTCCATATTTATCCAGAAGCGGCCCAAGATCCGTGAATACCCCCCGGTCCACAGCACCCTGATGAACATCCCAATCCACACTGCCGGTTCTTACAAGGTCGGTTAGTTCTCCCGATGCGAATCGAAGCGACAACTGCTGCCGGAAATCGATGTCGTGTCCGAGAAATTCATAGCTCAAATTGTAGCCTGACAACTTGCTCAGTTCTTTGATGTATTTGTCCTTCTTGTCTTCCGGGCCTTTGGAAGCAAATCCGGCGTTGGAATGCGACAGCAGAATCTTGATGTTCTTGTTGACCGGCTTAACCGCTGCCGTCCCCGCCGGTGTGCTGCCGCCCGTTCCAGGCGTCCCGGTGTCGGAATTGCTTCCGCACGCGGCAAGTACGGCGCTGGATATCAAAATACAAGCAATCGATGCCGTTACGGACTTTTTCAATTTAACCGCCACTTTAATCCCCCCAATAATCCATTCGTATTTGCCTTGCTGTTATTGATTATAGAGGATGGTTTTTTCCGTTAATATGGAATAATTAATGAAATCTTGTAAATTCTCACCGTATTCGGTAGGAACCTCGAGACATACGGATTTGCGATAATCAGAAGGAGACATCCCCGTATATTTCTTGAATGTCTTGGAGAAATAGGCATAATCATCAAAACCGACTGCTTCTCCCACCGCGTATACTTTCGCGAACGGATTTTGCAGAAACAACTTGGCCTTTTTCATACGAAGTTGTGTTAAATAATTGTTGAACGTAACCCCCATTTCTTTCTTGAATGTAATGCCTAAGTAATTAGGGGATATATACAAATGCGTCGCTGCATCCTTCAAGGAAAGATCAGCATTCAAGTAATTTTCTTCTATGAATGCCGTTACGCTCTTGATCATTCGATTGTAGCTCCACCAGTTCCTTGAAACCCGAATTTGCTCTGCTAAGACGGATAGGCTTCTACTTATGGAAACGTACAATTCCGATTTATCGAACGGCCCCTCCGGTAAACTTAGGGCTTGAAGCGGCAGACCACTCTGATTCAACTCCTGGAGCTCCCCATTCAGCACCACCAAATAATAGTCGAATCGCTTTACGAGCTCCAACGTAGTGCTTCCAGTCTCAGGGGATAGTAAGTTGCGGATTCTCTCCAGCTCAGTGACGAGCTCTGTCTCATTCAAATGCCATATTGATTTAGCCGTGCGTTCAGCATGAGTCTTCCATGCCCACATCCACTCGCTTGACATTGAACTCTTTTCATCCTTCTGATACAACCGGGTTTGAATTTTTCGCATAACCGATAGAAAATAGTCCGGATCAATCGGTTTCAATAAGTAGTCGGCAACTCCGCAGCGCAACGCACTCTGGGCATACTCGAAATCCCCGTATCCGGAAACGACGAGAAACTCCGGCTCGAAACTTCGTGACGACAGGTTGCGAATCAGCTCCAAACCGTCCATTCCAGGCATTCGAATATCCGTGATCAGAAGATCCGGCTTCAGCTCAAGACTCATTTGAAAAGCATGGTTGCCGTCTTTAGCCTCTCCGACTACCGCAAAACCTTCGGAATCCCTCTCGATCAAAGTTCTTAAGTTAAGCCGAACCATCCGTTCGTCATCCGCAATCAGTACTTTGTACATGGTTGTTCAAGACTCCTTCCATATATGGTAACATCATTTGGATCTCAGAACCTTGTTCTCCGGATTCAACAATTCGAATTCCATATGGATGGCCAAAACCCAAACGAAGCCGTGAATGCACATTCCATAAGCCGATTCTTTGGAATGGATTGAATCCCGCTCGCAACATTTTCGCTTCCGTCACCGATTCGAAGGCCTCGTTGTATTTTTCCATCAGCTCCGGCGGCATCCCCATGCCTTCGTCCCTAATATATAGGGAGTACATCCCTTTCTCCGCAACGCCGTTGATGAATAGGATCCCAGGTGTTAAACCGTGCTTCTCATACGCGTGCTGGAACACGTTCTCCACAAGAGGCTGCACGGTAAGACGAAGCAAATAAACACAATCCAGCATGGTCTCGTCCACGTTAATTTCTACCTTTAAATCCTCGAACCGCTGCTCTTGAACTTTGATATAGTTGATTATATGGTCTAGCTCCTCCCGGAGATTGACAACTTGATCCGGATTGCTGATGCTGTACCGGAATATGTTAGAGAGATGCACAGTCATCTGACTGATCGGCTTCACATTTGCCATCACCGCATAAGAATTGATAACTTCCAATGTATTGTATAAAAAATGCGGGTTGATTCGGGATTGCAGAGCCGCCATGAGCGAATCCCTATGTTTCAGCTCAAGCTCCTTTTCCCGTACCCTGGTCGCATGGATTTCCACAATTAATTTTCTGACTTCATGGAACATCCGATAAAACAGAATGAATGCCAAAACCAATATGAGAGCCCCAATGATGAGAGTCAGCAGTTGAAGACGCAAAAGTCCTCCAAGCAATTCGTACTTGGACGTTTCCGAAATAACTTTAAAACTTGTCAATTTTGAAATCTGGTAAACTATCAATATTTTGCCTTTCGGCCCGTCTTTTTCAAATCGCCCGCTGGTTGAGTCCATCATACCTGACCAAGCCTCGGGCAGTGCGGTTCCCCATTTATCCCGATCGGAGTGATAAATAATTCGGTTTTCATCGTTCACTATTGCGATTGACCCGTTTTTGCCGTAAGGCTTCATATCCACTATTTTCAGCATCTGACTAAGAGGCAATGCCAAAATGAGAGCTCCGGCGGGTTCATAAGTCACATTGTCGATTACCTTCCGGTAGATTGCAACGACTGGCTCATCGTTTTTTTCCGTTATTCCGAGAATTTTGAAGCTTTGTTCCAACAGAGGCATATTGAGACGACCCGTTATCCAAGGACCCGGCATAAAATCGCCGTAATATCCACCTTTGGCCGAAATAATGGAGAAGCCGTAAACATCCTTACGCATATTGGGTACAAGTTCATTCGAAATACGCCCCTTCAAGCGGAACATTTCGTATGTGTTAAACGGATCCGCCTTGATGAACTCCTGAACGAGGGGATGGCCAGGAATGGCCAACGAATCCGCCTTTATGCCGGCGAAGTATTCATCCAATTGAGCGTTTACCCGGCTGATCAGCTGCTCATTGTAATAAATTCCGCTCTCCTCAATAGTCTCAGCCGACTTCGCGTACCAAATCAGACACGAGAATAAAAAAGGAACGCAGAATAAAACGACAAAGAACAGAAGCAGATTTTTCTTGATGGACAAGGGCTGGCGAAATCTTTTCACGACCTTCTCTCCTTTTGGAAAATGCTGTTCGATATCATCCATTTTGTGGTTTGCATAATCTTTACAAGAAGAAAGCGCTTGCTATTTATAATCGTAAAAACATGTGATACATCTATCACATGTTCGTGCTGAATTCCGAAATTCGTGTCTATCGTGTATAATAAACAGTTCTATACTGAGTGCCTCGATAAGGTCAGACTGTCACGATTTCGACACCTGCGTCACGGAACGCTTTGATGTGAGCTTCCGATGCTTCTTTTCCCGTAATGAACTTATGCAGGGCTCCGACCGGCGCAATCGTATGCAGAGAAATTTTGCCGATTTTTGTGTCATCAGCAACGACGATAATTTCCTGAGCCGACCTGATCATGCCTTGCTTAGTCGGAACCAGTTGGGCTTCTGGATGGGTTAGTCCGAATTTGGGATGTATAGCCGGCGTTCCTATAAACGCCTTCTGTACGTGCATTGTGCCGAGTATCTGATCGGTAAACATCCCGTTTAGCATGAAGCTGGAGCGATACAGCTGACCGCCTGTGACAAAAACATTGACGCCCGGAGCGTCCCGAAGCTCTGCGGCAATATTGATGTCGTTCGTAACCACCGTAATGCCGGAGCGTTTCTGAAGATTCTGGGCTATATACATTGTTGTGGTACCCGAGTCAAGGATGATATGATCTCCGTCTTCAATTAGATCAGCGGCGGCCTTCCCGATCCGCATCTTTTGCTCCACTTGCTCATGTGCCCGCTCTGAGAAGGAGGCCTCATTATTGGCTCCCTGATCCACAACGACGCCTCCGTGCGTCCTCCTCAGAAGTCCTTCAAGCTCGATCTCTGCCAGGTCCCGCCGGATTGTCGCTTCATGAACCTGAAATTCATTGGCCAGAGCTGCAATTGTGGCAACCCGCTTTTTCTTCACAAATTCTAACAAGCGCATTTTCCGTTCTACAGCTAGCATGCGGTACCCCTTCTTTACAAAATGTTTATTTGCACTCATTTATGTTTGTTTGTTATTTTAAGATTAGTTGAGAAGAAAGCAAATTGTCAACTAATCTTTACCATAACTATTAATTTTCATGGTTTCCAAATGTAAAATACACATTAACATGTTAACAACCGACAAAGCAGAATATATTAAAATATATATTGACAAATGATTCCACAAAAATTACATTAATATTGCACAAATGAGCATAAATGAATAATATATGCATCATTTCGAGCACAACCCAATATAGAGGAGGTTTACAAAATGAGCATAGAATTCGAATCCCCTCAAGAAGAATCCGCAAGCAAACGTCCAATAAGCAGAAGAAAGTTGTTAGCTACGATGGGTATGGCAGGTGCTGCGGTTATTTTGTCAGCATATGGCGGCGACAGCGTCCGAGGAGAAAGCGTAACTGAAGCTACGTACGGCCAGGACGACGATGACAAGCACCCCGGGAAGCCCAAGGAATCAAAGCCAGTGTCCTCTACAACGATTGCTGAGCTACGGCGCACGAAGAAGCCTTCGTTTGGTGATGCATACTTCATAACCGACCCTGATCAGGAAGGATACTTTGTTTACGACCCGAGCGATACCGTCTCCGAAGACAATATTGGCACTATTCTGGTAAGCGCTTACGGTGCCCGATTCAAGCGGATCGTGAACAATAATACGGTAAACGCCAAGTGGTACGGGGCAAAAGGAGACGGAACAGCAGACGATACACCTTCAATCCAAGCCGCTTTGAACGAAGCTCTCCGTTGGCCAAACGTAATAGTTAACGTTCCTTCGGGAACCTATCGTATGACGAAGGAATTATACATATTTAAGAATACTTATTTGAAAATGGACGAATCCACCGTCCTACTCCGCAGCCATGACGGCAATGTAATCCGCAACTACAGAGCAACGGACGTGTTCTATAACTATGAAGGCAATGGGAATATCACGATCGAGGGCGGGGTGCTCGATTGCAACGGTGTCAAGTTCACCCGGGTTTGCAATGGAATCGCACTGGCGCATGCGGAGAACATTACGCTGCGGAAGCTGACGATCAAGGACACACAAAGCGGCCACGGTGCGGAATTGACAGGTGTCCGCCACGTCTTGATTGATCGATGCCGTTTTGTAGGCTTCATGTTCACAACGCAAAATTACTCCGAAGCGATTCAACTGGAGCCAGCCATTAAAGCCGGGTTTATCGGGCAAGCCGCGGACCACACGCCTACCCATTATGTAACGGTGCAGCATTGCTATTTCGGTCCAAGCGGTACACCCGGCACGGTGCCATGGCCTTGCGGCGTTGGTGCGCACGGCTCATACCCAGATGCTTATTTCGAACATATTATCGTAAGCGAGAATGTGATGGAAAATTCCACCTACTGGGCCATTCGTCCTTTTAAATGGTTAAATTCCGTTATTACCGGCAATCACTTGATTAAAGTAAATGGCGGCTTCTTCGTCTCTACACCTTCTGCCACTTCTGCCTCCTCCAAGGACGATGCCGGCGTATTCCACCCGGTGCAGCCAGCAAGCACTCTAATCATTGAAAACAACATTATCGACACAGCCACCAACAACGGCGTTTATGTCGAAGGGTTTCCGGAAGGCTGCGGTGAGAAGCTGATCATCGCCAACAACATTTTTAAGAACGTCGATGGCCAATCCGTCAGCTTGCGTTGCAGTAACTGCGTCGTCACCGGCAACATCCTGGAAGGCGCCAAGAAAAATGGCATCTTTATAACGGAAAGCAGCAACGTAATCGTCTCGGACAACTTGATACGCAATGTTAATTTACATGGAATTCAAGTCAACAACTCGAAACGGGTGTTCGTCAACAACAATTCTATAACAAACGCCAGTCAGAACGGAGACAACACCAATGACGGGATTTCGTTCACCGGCACAGGATCGGAAAGCCGGATCATCGGCAATGTGGTGCGAACCGAAGCAGGCAAGAAAAAAGTTCGCTACGGTCTGAACGCTGTCGCTGCGATCACCATGCTGACCCGCTTGCAGAACGATTTAAGGTGCGGAGCAGCAACCGCCAATCTGCAGGATTTGTCTGTAACTCCAAACACTTCATTCCAAGATTTAGCATAATTTGAGCGAAGGCTGTCGGACCAATTCTCCGACAGCCTTTGCCTGTATAGGAGGTTATTCCAAGCAACAGTACTTGAATAGCTATTGTATAATACTCCTTTTGGGATTTGATGAATATCCCGTTGTAACAATGACAAAGAACAAAAGGAGTTTAAAATGCTTCATGCTCCCGTACCTCCTATTTGTTGAATAAATCCGAACAAAAAAAAGTGAGCTAGACCTATTCACGGCTAGCACACTTTTTTTCTGCAATTCAGTGAATATTCATACATACATTATCTCTTGATTTTTGAAAATCTATCTCTTTAATTATGACAATATTCTCTCCAATTTTGACACCACAGAGTGTGATATTCCAGAATTAATTAGAAAACGGATCACGCAAACCCCGCGCGGCTCCGTTTTTGTTGTTTCAAAATTCGTTAGAAATATCTCTGCATAACAACACAATAGGTGGTTTGTTGCAGAATTCGTTAGAATAAATTTAAGGGCGATATTTAATGAATATTCATTTACTGCATAAATATACAGCGAATCAGTGTAATAAAAACTTGGGCTACATGTTCGGCATAAATCCCGCTGTACTGGTCGGCAAAAATCATTAGCCCAGCCCTTTACGGACAATGTCGAAGCGCCCGTTCGATCGTCTCCGCAATACACACCTCATACACGCGATGACCTTCCGGCGAAGGATGGACACCGTCGTCTTTGCCGCTGTTCTCCACGGTAAGCAACAGATCATGCAAGCTTCCGCCATTTGCCAGATGAGCCGCCCAAGCCAGCGCAATGTCGGCAAGCGCAACGCCGCACGCCGGCAACGTCGCGGATCGTACGGCTGTACATGTCGATCCGCGCTTGCGCTCCCCCGCTTGCTTCATACCATTCCCGCGGGCTTCTGGCAAAGTAATCCGATTCAGGTCCTCCCTCGATAATAGGATGGATCGTACATAGAATCGGAGTTGCTCCGCCTGCGGTCAGCGCACGGCATATCTCAATCAAGTTTTGGCGGAAAGCAGGCACGTCCACCCTCGGATAATGACCGCTTCCATAACGTGATCGTTCATCCCGAACGCAACGATGCAAATATCCGCCTTTCGTTCCAGTACCGTTTGCAGTCGCGCCAAGCCTTGCGCGGAGGTGTTCCCGGCTACGCCTTCATTATGAATCGCACATTCGAACCGCTGCCCGAGTCTCTGCAAATACGATTCGTCCTCCCCAACCCGAACACCCGCTGTGATACTGTCGCCAAAACCGACAATGACCATAAGTCCCCCATGTCCCTTCCATTTCAGCTTATCGTCGCGACTTCGTCCAAACCCACGCGCAGGTCGGCAACCGTATTGTTACGTTCCGCTTCGTATAACCGCCATATGACGCGCAAGCTTTGCAGGCTTACTGGACCGTCCACCAGCGGCCTTTTCCCTGTGCGGATGCAATCGAGGAAATGCAGAATTTCATAATGCGTGCTTTTCCCGCCTTGCGGTGCTTCCAACAACAGCTTGGTCCGCGAAGCGGTATCCAAATTCGCCTTCTCCTCCCGGATATTCGTATGCGCGTATAGCTTCCATTCCTTTAAATCCGCTTCCAGCATGCCTTCCGTGCAATGAACGTGAATGCTGTAGCCGAGCCGGGTGCCTCGCGCGCCCCATGTACCGAAATGATAGCCGACCGCGCCGCTTTCGAATTCAATGGCAACATCGCTTGTTCCTTCTTTTTCCATCCATGGCGTGCCCAACCTCGTTCCCATGTGCGTTCCCCACACCGGGCGTCCCAGGAACCAGAGCATCAGATCGACGTAATGGCAGCCATGGCTGAAAAACTGCCCTCCCCCGAGAGTTGAGGCGGAATGGGCCCAATGACCATCGTGGTATTTCGTAAACTGTTCCGTCCATACCGACATATGGAACACATCGCCGTATTGTTTCGAATCGATGAGCTCCTTCAACTTGACGATAATCGGCCAGAATCGAACGGGGTAAGCTGTCATGAGGATCAGCCCGCGTTGATCCGCCGTACGAATCAAATCGAGGCCTTGCTCCTCGGTATTGCACATCGGCTTCTCCATGAGCACGTGTTTCCCTGCTTTCAAGCACGTCATGCCCACCTCGTAATGCAAATGGTGCGGAAGTACGATCAACACCGCATCGACATGCTCCAGCAATTCATGATAATCGGTAACGGCTGTCGAGATGCCGAGCAAGCTCGCCGCCGATTGCGCGCGTTCCAGCTCGATGTCGCATACCGCCGCAGCCGATGATGCCTATGCGAATTTTGGTCATGGTTCTCTCCCTCTTCGTTGTGTATTTCCGTTACAATTCGACCCATTTGCCTTCCTCTAGTGCGCGATCGGCCGCGAAGCCGATCCTGTGCCCGTAGATCGAGTCGGCCAAAGTCGTCGTCGACAGGGACGGCGTTTGCCCCCGAAGCACTTGCAGGAAATCTTCCACCAGCCGGTAATCTCCCCCGCCGTGCATGTCGCCGGATACATTCAATTCGACCCGCTCCTCCGAATAGCCGCCCCGCGAACGAAGATCCGGATGCCGAACGACGAAGAAGCCGTCTTCAAGCACCCCTTCGATTTCGCCTTTTGTCCCGATGAGCCGGATTGAACGGCATGGCTTCGATACGTTGCCCGCCAAATTGAACGTTGCCGTCGATCCGTCCGCGAATTCGACGAGCACGGACTGATGATCGACGACCGTATTGTCGCAGCGCCAGACGCAGCGCCCGAACGGATTGTCCGTACGGAGCGACTCCGTCTTCTGCTCGATTGTCGGGGTCAGGCTCAGCGACTCGATGCCGTGCCACACGTAAGTACCCCAGAGCCCATGCTCGATGTAATGCTTTCGCGCGGAGTACAGGCATGACGCTTCAATCGGGCAATCGACAAGGCAGCGACTGCCCGCGCCTTCCGGCGCATTCTCCTCGCGGAAAAACGCGCGGCTCCCGAAGCTGGCGACCCGCACGGGCGCAATGCCGTTTTTCATCCAAGCGAGCAGATCCATATCGTGGGAGCATTTTTGCATCAGCATGGTCGACCCGCCATTGTCCTTGCGATTCCACTTGCCGCGGACAAATACGGCGGCGATTTGATGGTAGCTGACATGCTCGGAAAGCTGCAAATTGAGAATGTCGCCGATCTCGCCACTGGCTACCCTGCGGCGAATTTCCGCATAGAAAGGGGCATACCGCAAAACGTGGCAGATCATTACGCTGGCGCGATGCGCCGTCGAAGCCTCAAGCAGTTGCAGCACTTCCTCCTCCGTCGTGCCGATCGGCTTCTCAAGCAGCACATGATATCCCGCCTGCAGCAGCGGAATGGTCGTCGCGACGTGCAGGTGGTCCATCGTCCCATTAAACGCCGCATCGGCAATTCGTTCTCCGCTCGAGACCAGCGCCTCCACCGTGGGGTAGCACCGCTCCGGTGGTATGCCGAAGCGTGCCGCGGCTTCCTTTAGCCGCACTTCATCGGGGTCGACGACGCCGACAATGCGCAGCGCATCGGGGTCGATGTTCGCATAGGATGCGTAAAGCATGCTTCGATGCCCGGCGCCGACAATGACGGCGGTAATGGGCGAAGACAGTTGTTCAGATCGCGTATTGGCTTGCAAATCGTACAGCATGACATGAACCCCCAGTTGGTAGACATTTGCAGCAATCGAGCGGTCAGCCTTTTACGCTGCCAAGCACGATGCCTTTAATAAAAAAGCGTTGCAAAAACGGATAAACGAGAATGATCGGCAAAGACGCAAGAAAAATTTGCGCCGACTTGACCGTCGTATCGGACAGCTTCCGCATCATTTCGATCTCGGCGTCCGATAGCGCGCTAAGATCGTGCTGAATGATAATGGTCTGCAAATAGCTTTGCAGCGGGTAATTCTTCGGATCGTTCATATAGATTAACCCGTCGAACCACGTGTTCCAGTGACCGACCATCGTGAACAGCAGAATGGTGGCCAACACCGGCTTAGAAAGCGGGATATACACGCTCAATAACGTCCGAATATGCCCGGCGCCGTCGATATAGGCGGCATCCTCCAGTTCCTTCGGCAAGCTGCGAAAGAAGTTGAGCAGCAAGATCACGCTGAACACGGGAACCGCATTCGGCAATACGAGCGCCCAAATCGTATCCATCAGTCCGGTCTCCTTGACCGTCAAGTAAGTCGGTATCAATCCTCCGCCGATCAAAATAGTGACGAAGAAGTACCACACATACATCGTGCGAAACCGGAATGCGGACGCTTCCTTCGCCAGTGGGAACGCAATCAATACGGCAAGCGACATGTTGATTGACGTGCCCAGGAATAGACGTTTCACGGAAACGAGAAACGAGTCGAGAAACGCGCGCTTCTGCATCACGAAATGATACGCCTCTGTCGAAAACTCGACGGGCCATAGCGTCACCCTACCCGCAGCCACAGCCGAGCTGGAGCTGAAGGAAGCGGCCAACACGTGAATCAGCGGTGCCAGACATAAAAAAGCGAGCAGCGCCATATAAAAGTAGTTGATCATGACAAACAAACGTCTGCCAAAGGTTGGCGTATCAACCACGCGAACACCTCCCCTAGATTTCTGCAAACATTTCTACGTAACCATACGCCAAGGATAAGCGGCTAACGACGACTTTTGACGCCAGCGTTTACCGAGAAGTATCAGCTATTTGCAGTGTGAGACTGATTCGTTCTGATAGTTTAGAAAATGCGATAGTTGGCGAATCGATGAGCCAGAAAATAAGAGACCGCAATCAAAATCAGCGATACGACCGACTTCATCAGACCAATCGCCGTTGCAAAGCTGTATTGCGCGTCGATCAGCCCCATTCGGTATACCATCGTATCGATAATGTCACCGCTCTCGTACACGATCGGACTGTATAAATTGAATACTTGCTCGAATCCCGCGTTTAAAATGTGACCCAAGCTAAGCGTCATCAGCAGCACGACGATCGGGCGGATGCCCGGCAGCGTCACATGCCATGTCTGGCGCCAGCGACCTGCTCCATCAATAACCGCTGATTCGTAAAGCGAAGGATCGATGCCAGCGATGGCCGCCAAATAGATGATCGTGCTGAAGCCGAATTCCTTCCACTCGTTGGAAATGACCAAAGTAAACGGAAACCATCGGTTTTCCCCAAGGAAAAAGATCGGATCCAGTCCAAAAAGCCCCAGTGCCTGATTCACCAGTCCGGATGAGGGAGACAGCACCTCGATCAAAATACCCGCCAAAATCGTCCATGACAAAAAATGCGGCAAATAAATCAGCGTCTGCACCGTTCGCTTGAATGCCGTTCTGCCGATCTCGTTCAATAACAGCGCGATGCCGATCGGGACGACAAGGCCGGCAACGATCTTCATCACTGCGATTATCAAAGTGTTCATTACCACCTTCATCGTATCGGGCAGCTGCAGCACAAAAATAAAATTATCGAAGCCTACCCACGGAGAACCGGTAATTCCCCGTATCGGCACATATTTCTGAAAAGCGATCGCCAGGCCGACCATCGGAATGTAGTGGTAAATAAATATAAGCAAGGCCCCGGGCAGTATCATCAAATGGAGCGGCAGCTCCCTGCCAAAACGTTTCGTTTTCACCCATGCTGTCCTCCTTGCAGCCCACGGAAGGAGGGGCGAGGCAATCGCATTGCCTCGTTCCCCGGCGCTCCGCGTTTATTTTTGCTGTGCGTACCAGTCGTTGACCTCTTTCGTAATTTGATCGCCGCCGAGCTTCTTCCAGTCTTCGACGAACTTGTCAAACTCCGATATCGGCGCGTTGCCGGTAATGATTTTCATGAACGTCTCACTTCTGATTTTGTCCAGATTCGCTCCTTTATCGGACATCGTCTGGGTAGGCGTTCCATAGAACTGATTGACAACAAAGCGGTTGTTCTTGATCACCTTGTCGATAATCGCCGCCGAGCTGTCCGGCCCGTTCTGCGCGTATTCGCCCCACAGCTTTTTGTCGCCGCCTTTGTACTGCATAATGCGGTCATACACATTGCGCCGGTCCGGCGCGAGCTGATCGGCGGTTTTTTCGCCCCTCAGCACGGCGGTAGCCTGCCGGTAGTTCTCGATGTTGTTATCGGACAAGTAGATGCGGATCGGCGCCATCGACCAGGTCGCCGACTTGTCTTCCTTGCTCGGATTGATGAACTTGTAGAAAACGTCCTCCGACGAATTGTAATAAAACGTATTCAGCCAAAATTCAATCATCTTGAACAGCGCTTCAGGATGCGGCGATCCTTTCTTCACAACCCAGTAGTATTTGTAAATATTAAGGGGCAGCGTGTGCGATATGGGCTTACCGTCCACGGAAGGAATCGGATACGCCTGCCACTCCTGATCCGGCGTCAACGTCACAAGAGGAAAATTGGCCGAGCCGCGGCCGCCGATCATCATGCCGATTTTGCCTGCGCCTATGCTCTCGTTTACTTTGTTTGCGGGTTTAACCGGAAACTCCGGATCGATCTGCCCCGCCTTGAACATGTTCTGCAATGCGACAAGCGCATTTTTCATCTCCGGCTGCACGCTGCTGTACACGAGCTTGCCGCTACTATCCTTCATCCAGATGTCCCAGTAAGCATGATACCCGTTATAGAAGCCGGCGGCTCCGCTAAGCTCCTTATCCATCGCCAAGCCGAACGTGTCGTTTTTGCCGTTGCCGTCCGGGTCCTGATTCGTGAAGGCGTCCGAGATGCGCAGCAGATCGTCCATCTTGCTCGGGGCGGGCAGCTTCAGCTTTTCCATCCAATCTTTGCGAATCCATAGCACCGGCGCCGCTTCCTTGGCCGTTCCCGTGAATGGAATTGCCATCAATTTGCCGTCTATCGTCGCTGACTTGATCACCTCGGGACCGGCCTCGGTGATGACCTTCTTCACAACGTCCGGCGCTGTATTCGCATACAGTTGCGTCATGTCTTCGAGCATGCCCGCCTCGTAGAGCTGCTTGAACTGCAGCGGCGTTGCCGCGAAGAAGTCAGGAAGATCTCCAGACGAGATCATCAGATTCGTTTTCTTATCGTATTCCGTTTCCGGCACGGCCCACAGCGTCTTCACCTTGATGCCGAATGTCTGCTCGATGTGTCGCGTCCATGGATTATTGTTGACGTCGTCGCCGTTAAAGTACTTGACCGACGGCAAGCTGAAACCGACGGTTTTCAGCTCTACCGGCGGATCGAACTTGGCCGGCATTCCCGACACTGTGGGCTTCGCGGAAGCCGTCGCTTGCGCTCCCGGCGCGTCCGTACCGCTCTTGCTGCAGCCCGCCAGGATCAGCGATGTCAGTAGTGTCATGCTGGCAGCGATTGCAATTGGTCGTTTCATTGTTGTCTCCCCCTTACGTATCATCATGCCCTCGCGCTAAACGGCGACGATAAGCTGTTTCCAACCGGTATTGCCTGTCCCGGTAACCTTGATATATTTGTTGCCAGTCAAAGCGTCCGTATACTCCGATCCCGGCGGCGCCGACAAATTGCCCTCCGGATTGCCGTCATGCCAGATGCGGTAATAGCCGCTTGTCGCCTCCACATTTATCCCTTGCACCGTCGTCAGCGCGTAATTCTGCACGTTTCCGAACACCTGGACGTCGAGGATGCGAATGTTGGCCGGTTTCAAGCTCTGACTGTCGGGGAAAAACTCGATGCCATAATCTTGCGTCTTCGTTGCCTGATCGTCGAACACGCGCCCCCCTTGAATGGTGACCCGATCCGATCCGCGAATCACGACGCCTCCGATCGTCAGAACGGTCGCATTGTTGTACACGTTCGGATTGATCACATCGACCGTCTTCACCAACCTGGCCCCGTTGTCGACAAGAATGCCGCTGCTGCCGTTTCCTTTGGAAGTATGATCGATGATGCTGATCCGGTGTCCGGCTGAAATGTTCACGCCATGCAACTTATTGCCGCTCGTATCGACGCCAATCATTTGTACGTCGCGTGGATACTGGCCGGCTACGTTAGTGCCCATCCAGATGCCATGCCCGTTGTTATTGTAAAATTGCCCGCCGATCACCTGAACGTTCGTTGCCGGCGTTCCTCCCGGCGAAGGGTAGCCGTCCGTTGAAATTTGCAGCCCTGCGCCCTGATTATTGTGCGAGATGCAGTTGGCAAACGTAATTCGGTCGCAGCCCGATACGCCCATGCCTGGCTGGTAGCCGAGATGTCCGGACACGTTGCGGGCTTCGCAGCCTTCGACACGAACATCGTGCGAACCGTTGGCAATATAATAGCCGGGCTTGCTGACGCCGTCCACAACGCAATTGCGAATCACGCCGTTCGTCCCTTGCGAAGTGGCGATGCCGTTCGTCATCCGTTGCCTGCTCGTGAGCAAGGCCGAATTGCCGACGACCCGGATATTGTCGACCAGCAGATCGATGCAATGATTGAAGGCGACGATGCCTCCATTGTTCGGCCCGAAGCCGTTCGGAGCGCTGAACGTCAGATCCTTGACCGTTACGTTGTATACCGCTTCCGGCGTTGTCGCGGGCGGTGTCGTTTTATTGACCAATAGCGCGATATAATCGAACTGCAGCGAGATGACCGAACCCGTCGTCCCATAGACGACGATGTTGTCAACTTCCGGGCGGATCGCCTGATTGACGAGGTACGTGCCCTTGGGAATGAATACTTGCGTCGTCGGCGCCTCACCCGTCTTCACATATTCGATCGCAGCTTGTATCGCGCACCAGTCGATCTCGTTTGTTAGCGCCTTGGCATGCGGATACGCCGCTTGCGCCGACTCCAGCGTCGCGAACTGTTCCGACAGCGGATGCGACGCGCCGTCGCCGATAGCGCCGAACCACTTCACATCGACCGCTTCGCCGACAACCCGCTTAAACCGCTTTCCGACCGTTGAAACAAGCACTGTCCCCACATTATCGGTTGATGTCGTGTCTGCCGGATCGTAGTAGAACTGCCCTTCCTTCCCGCGGTCGATCACATAATAGAGGGAATTCTCGTCGGGATCAGTCATAGCCCTTAAGTCCGCCACGGTAACCGCCCAGCAATTCATCTCTTGCAGATTGAGCCCCAGCGCCTTGCTTTTGGCGAAGGCGGTTCCGCTTCCGAGCAGCCCGGCGGAAGCGATGCCGACGCCCGCGGCGCCAATGGCCGCCAGCACCTTGCGCCTGCTAATAGGATGGTTGTCCGCTTCGTTTCTCCCGTTCGCGTTGCCGTCACGGGGCAAGTCCGGATGTCCGGCATTCGTCTCTGTCATTGTTTACTACCTCCCTTGCTTCATAATTTCATACCTTCATACCTTTCCTGATTGCCAATCGCAAACGTTTGCATGATTACTATACAACGGCATTCGTGCGCCGCAACATCCCCATGTTCGCACAAAATATGCACGATCGCATCATTGTTGCAGCGTCGTTGCGATAGAGCCCTCCTTCGCCGGGCGACGCCCCGATTTCATGCACATTTGCGCATCGTATGCAAAATAGAATATTCCTTCACGCCGCGCCGATGATGTATACTTATAGGAATCTTACCACCAAACCACAATGCGGGGAGCCTTTAAACCATGATCTTCCGCTTCATGCTGAACAAAAACTCCTTGTTCGTTAAGCTGTTATTCGGCTTCGGCGCAATCATAATCGTCTCGTTCGTATTCAACGCCTTGTCGTTTCGCTTCTTTACAAGCAGCATCCGCGATCAAATCATCACCTACAACACGTCAAGCCTGAGCAACACCGTAGGAGGCTTCGAAAATCAGCTTCGGCTGCTGGACAATGTGCTCGGAAGCATCTACTTTCAAAACGATGTAGGCCTCCTCCGAAAAGATGCGGGCAGCCACAATTACACACTGATCAACGGATTGTCCGGCGAATTCCAGACGATCGTCCAAAATTACAATCTGTATGCCGAGAACGTGTTCGTTTATTTTAACGATCAAGGCGTCATCGTCGATAAAAGCAGCTCGCACACGGAGCAAGAAATGTTCGGACGCTATTACGTCAGTGATCGGTATCCGGCAAATTTCTGGAAAGAGCAGTTCGATCGCGATTTCCAACTGAAGTTGTTCCCCGCCGCCGCTTTTCGGAAGACGAACCCGGACAAAAGCGTATCCGAGGCCGGAACCCTTTTTCCCATAGTCATCAAAAGCAAGTTGTTCGCGGGGCATTACATGGCCGCATTTCTCGACGCGAAGGCGATTTTCAATCATCTGCATCTTTCGGACGACGATCATTTTTTGATTGTGGATGATTCGGGAGAACCGTATTTCCGCTCCGGATCCGCACCGGACCCCCGTCTCGTCGATTCGTTATCCGGCACGGATCGCTACGTGCAGTTGGATCAGAACTATTACTTTATACAAAAGGGCCCGCTAACCGGTCTGACCTATGTCAGCATGATCCCAAATCAGCAGATCGCCGCCCAAATCTCGCGCATGAATGCGATACTGATCGGCTTGATGGCGCTGTCCGTCTTTTTAAGCCTGGTCTTGTCGATCATGCTCAGCGCCAGATTCAAGCACCCCATCCAAAAAATCGCCGAATCGCTGCGCCAGATGAGCGTGGACATCCAGCATAGCAGCAGCATTCGTGAATTCAAGCAGATCAGCGACAGCGTCAACGGAATGATCGACATGATGCGCCGCAAAGATTCGCTGCTGCAAAAATACGCGTATGTCGACAGGGCGAAAGGGATTTATATCAACAGCGACGAGGTCCGGCAACTACTCGATACGGATCGACCGTTTTATCTCGTCATGTTTCAAATTCGCGTTACGGATCGCTTCCGTCAAACGCCGATCACGGAGCGAAAAAAGTCGACCTTCTTGCTCGACTTTATCAATCTCGCGATCACCAGTTCGTTTCCCAAAGCGTTGTCCTTGCAGGTCGAAGCGGATTCGATCGTGGCGATCATCTTTACGGAGCATGAACAGACCGACCTTCTCACGGAGCGATTGCGCTATTTAAAAAATGTGTTCGACCAGGACAAGTCGTATTATAACGTGACAATCGCCGCCAATCTGCGCTTGCGTTATGCGGTCGATTTTACGGATGCGTACGTAGAAGCGGTCGAAATGGTGCGGAAGCGGAAGCTGAACGACGAAGTGCAGATTATAACCGAGCCGGAGAAGCTGCCGGACGTCCATCCCCTTACGCCGGCGGAAGAACAGCATTTCCTCGAGAGCCTGCTCGCCGGGAATGACCGCAATATGATTCAGGACATTCGCCGTTCGCTGAATCGGCTGAACCAGCAGGGCGCGACGGCGCTGCAATATCATCAGTTCGCGCATATGAGTGTGTCGAAGCTGCTGCTAACGCTCATGGCCAACAAGATCGATATCGGGAAACTGCAGCTGGAGCGCCCGCCCTTGGAGGCGATCGACCGGTTCATGTCCAAAGAGGAGTATATAGCGTTCTTCGAGGAATTGACCAAACAAGCGGCGGAGCAGGTCGCAGCGAAAAAATCGGAACGGGACCCCATCGTCGATTTTGTGCTCGCGTATATCAACGCCCATTATGGCGATGAGTTATACCTAGACTTGATCGCCGACAAGCTAAACATGTCGGCCGGGTATTTAAGGAACTACTTCAAGGAGAAAACCGGGCGAAATATTAGCGATTGCGTCAACGAAGTGCGGGTGATGGAGGCGAAGAAGCTGCTTGAGGGCACCGATATAAAGATTCACGAAGTCGCCGCCAATGTCGGATACCCGAACGCCAATTCGTTCATCCGCATGTTTCGCAGCGCGACCCATGTCACACCGGGAGAATATCGGAGGTTGCGGACAACTGCACTTCAGGAACGGGAGTCGAGGCCATGAGGCCGAACAGGCGCCGTCTGCCATTTCCGCCATTCAGCCGCCCGATCACCTGTTGCGTTGATTTGCTGCCGCTAATCTATGTAAATATCCCACTTCGGATTCATCATGATAAATGAACGGACGCTTCAACAACGGCTTCACCATATCCACTCCCGGTTAAAAATGAACGGGTCAGGCATTCGCCTGACCCGTTTGCATTTTTATTCACACCGTTGCATAAGTACCTTTTTCTAACGGATTTTGGAACATTACGTCTAACGAATTTTGGAGCAAATCTAATTATTTCTGGAATTTCACAAAAGTGTGGAATGTATTTCAGATTGACACAAAAAGCGCCCATTTTCAGGTCTTTTTTTACTTTATTTCTGACATAGAATTGACCGTTAATTGTCATAACACAGTCAAAATTGATTTAATCGTGTCATAAATTCGATATCATGACTACCATTTTACGACTTGGCTAAAAAATAATTAGGGGGAACATAGGAGCCAATATCAAGCTGGGCTCTGTTGTTTCAGATATTATGGGCGTTTCATCCAAAAAACATGTTTTGTGCGATTACCGATGGCATTGTCGATCCTGAAAAACTTGCCGGCATGGCCCAACGTACGCTAAAACGGAAGAAACCTGAACTCGAACTAGCCCTTCAAGGTTACACATGCCCACATCGATTTTCTAACGGAACAAATTAATATGCTGGATTAAGAAGTTGCGCGGTGTGTAATTACATACCAAGAGGACATCGAGCGACTGGATTCAACTCCCGGCATATCGACACGCATCGCGCGAACAAATCTTAGCTAAATCGGTACAGATATTAAAAACCAGTTTCCAAGCTCGGCTCATATGTGTTCCTGGGCAGGACTTGTTCCTGGCCATAACGAAAGTGCGGGCAATAGGAGATCAGCTAAAACTAAAAAGGGCAATAATATTTGAGATCAGGCTTAACGGAAGCCGCTCATTCCGTAAAAGGATCTAAGAATTACCTTGGCGCACTGTATGGGCGTACAGCAGCGCGAAAAGATAGGAAACGAGCAGGAATTGTAGTCGCTCATGCCATGTTGAGAATCTCCTATTACCTTCTAACTCGTAAAGAAATGTATGTTGATCTAGGGGAAGACTACTTTGATAAGCAAAGGCAACAGTCCATTGTGCGGCATGCTATACGCAGACCTGAAGGACTAGGCTACTCCGTTACCATCACTGAATCAGAAGTCTCTTGATCTAAATAAAGCTGCAACAAAAAGTAATTCAGGCGCTCTCCCCATTTTAAAAAACGAACGAGCTGCGTCTTTTTTAGTGCTATACTTTGGTGCTATGAATTTTCATAGTAGTTTAATGGTCTTTGCAGCTCACTCGGCAATGGATATATGTTCTTGTCACTCGACACAAGCATCAGTCGGTTGACAAGAACTTGATGTCATAAATGACAAGAACTTGATCCAATTCCCGTGATTGGCGTCCCAGGCTTAATAAAAATAGGATCCATACCCAACTTGCGAAAGCAATCTATTATCGCCCAAATATGATACGTCCCTTGATATCTAAGGACTTTAATCGCTACCGCATTTGATTCAACGTTACTAACAATAGGAATAAAAATAGCTGCAATTAGCGCCACTCTCTTGCTTAAATTTATTATTACTCTACGAAAACAAGTTGGAATTTTTCGACTTCATCGTTGACATCCCTAAACGAGTCTTCCAAAAAAAATGAAATTTCCCTTTCAAATAAAGTTTGTTCATTATAACGATATGGTGTATTAGGTATGAAAATTTTACTGTTGTTTTCTCCTCCAATAACAAACCTTAGAATAACAGCAGGATTATGAGCTGCTTTATTTCGTAGTTCGCTAAGATAGTCATACCATTGACTATCAAAGATAAGGTTCAATTCATTTAATATTTGTATCATGTTCTGACTTTGTAAGGTTTCCCTAATTTTCATCTTTGTTACTTTTCTTTCTGGAATGCTTAATCCACATATGACATTAACTTCGTGTAAAAGTAAATCAATTGCGGCAACACATGATAAAACAAAGGCATCAAATTCTGCCCGAAGCAATCCTTGGCCTTCCTTTGTTCTGTAAAAGTCGAATTTGTAACAACTTAAAAATCTGTTTTTATGATAATTAGCACTATCTAGCTTATTTTCGATTGTAAGCAGTCTAAGACTTATCTCATTTTGTCTTTCTGTCATTATACCATTGTGTACTTCGCCAACTTTCATTTCTCTTACAAGTTGGATATTCGGATATCCTAAGCATGTATACAATTCATTCAACTCCCTTGTTACTATGTACTAACTCAGATTTAAGAACACGTACCTATTGCCGCCTGCGTTACTGCCTACAAGTTAAACATGCTGTCAAGCATGCCGACAACCTGTGTCATTGAACTACCGTTCCTCGTTAGTGAAATGGCGTGCAAGAAAAATAGATGATTACTCATGTTTACCGAAATGCTCTTGCTCATCAATATCTTTCAACTAATAGCTTCAACCATCTTACCAAAGACATCTTCCCAGTCAAGATTTTCATTTTCAATTGGATATGTTGGAAAAGGAAGCTTATCAAGTAGCATCATTTCAATCCGTTTGCGGTTCTCCATAAATCTAATATTTTGTTCCGTAGCGAAATGGGATTTTGAACGAATGGAAGAAATCCAAACTTGCTGCTCACGCACATTCTTTTGAGTTAAATAAATCAAGACAGGATTCATGGCAGCAATTCGATCGGTAATTCCCTTAATATGTTTCTCGATTTGGTGGTCATCGGCTTGATAATGACCAAGCAAATCATGAATCTGATGCTGAAAGAACACTGCTTCTAGTATGTATATATCTTCTGAAGAAATGGCCTTCTCAACGAAACGTCCCCATTGCCCCTGAATCGAGTATGTAAACTCTGAAATTGTGGCTGCCGGTGAGTCAGTCCAACATAGTTCGCGCTTCTTAAGCTCGGCATTTAGCGTAGTCAGCTCGTTGAACTCATTAACCCCACGATAAGGAACCAGATGATTACTACCATCCTTTATGACGCACGAACTTATTAAGTTAGCTGTGTCCGGATACCGCTTCAAAAACTCCTGATATTCCTCTTCTCGGAAGAAAGCGTGCCAATTTAAACTCGCTGGATGACCCCTGGCACCCTCATCAAAGAAACGGGATGAGAACTCTAGCTGTTGCAAGTAGCGATGCAATCGTTCTGCTAATGTAGATTTGCCAGTGCCACATAACCCTTCAACCAGTATCAATTTGATATTCTTTCGCATGCGATTTGCTCCCTTGACGCTCAGTGTCTTCGTAACAAATTGTTTATGATACAGCTCATAGTTAATCAGTATATTTTTCGTTCCCAGTAGGATTTGAGTATGTAGGTGGAAGTTGGTAAAAACATATTCCGCTAGTTGCAATAATTACGTCATTTTCTTCTGCAATCCATGAAATAAATGAACCATCATTTAGACTCTTTAAAAATACTTTTGCAATTCCAAAGGCAGCCGATCATTGTGGCCGGCTGCCCTCGATGTGTTTGTTAAACTCTCGTATCCCGAGCGAAGTAATTTTTATACCGATTGAATTGATACATCATGACTTAAGCATTCTAGAAGTTCTTTAATATGTGTTGACGCATATCGATTGTACATACGCACTGCAACGGTATTATCTTTCGGAATAATTGCGAGATGGCAACCTGTCGCACCTTCTGCTTCTACCATGTCGTCTCCATAATACCATCCCATTATACGCTTATTAGCATATGGGGGAGTGGATTTTAATCTATTCGATATATCCAATACAGATTGGGGAATTATTTGTTTTCCATTAATCACGCCATGATTTAGGTGTAGATAACCCCAGTATGCTAAATCTTTTGCTGTCATATATAGATTTCTTCCATCACCCTCATCAGATTCCAATCTAATGGAGGCATAACCATCACCGGCCGTAAAATCACAAACCAAATTTTCTTTTGGGACCGAAATCCATTCAGTGTTTGTTAACCGCAATGGATTAAATATCTTTTCTCTCAATAGTTCAGCAATTGTTTTTCCAGTAACCTTTTTTACAATTCTGGCGGCCAAACCTTCCCCCTCAATTTTATCTGGTCCAAAAAATTTAGGTTTCGTTTTAGTAAGAACATCACCAATTGTAATCGTTTTTAACTCGTCCTGAGGAATGTCTTCTATGAATGAATTAACTGGTGTATCGAGACTGAGATTTGCATCCATAACAGCAAATGCCAAGGCTAATCCGATATGTGTTTTTCTTATTGAATAGACATTAAACTGTGAATCAGATGTTACTGGTTTTGATCCTAACTTGTCATGATGATAACCAGAGTACCATTCAGTAACTATGTGACCTTCTTTAATGATAACAACAGCTGCCGCGGATGCATTAATAATCTTCCTAGTTTCTTCAATACGTGCTACTAGATGGTCAAATTGGTTGCTGTTATTTATAACTGGTAAATTCATAATAAATAATCCTCCTCGTTTCCCAATAAATGGTTCTTGTGAAGCTTTGTTATTATACTATTAATTAATTGGCAAACCTTAAAAACACATGTTCGCTTACAGGATAGAAACATACATTCGCTCTACGATGCCTGATTATGGGATTTTCAGAAAATGAGATCTTTGTTTATCTTTATATATCTCATTTTTTTGAAGTGAGAGTCTATCAAATAGATATACTCCCGAGAAGTGTTGACCTCAACTGCCCCGTTAACGAGTTGACATCATTCGCACTAACCTGCCCGATAGTTCAACAGGCTGCCGTTGCCGGCAGCCTTGCCCTGGTTTCTGATTAAACTATAACAGTAATTACATCACGCCCAGTTCTGGCGGGCGACGGATAAGTGTTGCCTGCCCAAAACTAAAGGCGATGCTGATTAGCGTGGGCTCACTGAAAGCCTTCCCGGAAAAGACAACACCAAATGGACCCTTCGTCGAATCGCCATCCGCATCAATTGTTCCTATTGCTGAATAACCGGCAGGCACCGTAATAAGGGGATACCCTAACCGGGCAGCAATATACATGCCATCAATGTCACCGGGTAACATTAATGCATCTAAGCCGTGTTGATCGAGTGCATAGTTAATTCCTCGCGTTACAGCCAGATCGTTATATTCTTGACGTTTAAGTTGATAGGTTGTCTCGTTTAGCGCATTTTGTTCCGAGCAAATCCCAATGCTTTCCTATACTCTTTAACATAAAAATGCATATTTTCACCGCTAATTATTATTAATTCATCTCTCTTCTTGCTGCAGATTTATTTACCCATGTGATTGTTCCACGCTTGGTATCGTGATTTAGGTCTACGTCAAATCCAAACTTACGGTAGAAATGTTCCGAACGTTCAATATGATCCCAATCTACCCCTGAGATCCATCCGGTAATGTATCTGATACCAATTTCATCAACAAGTTTCATTATCGCTTCCATTACCACCGAGCCATAGCCACGATTTACTCGATCATCTTCAATACGAATATCGGCGATCTGCATATGCCGATTTTCTGGATGAACAATCAGAAAGACCTTTGAGTCAGGAATAATTACTCCTTTTAGGCTGATAACTCTGACCCTTAGGGTGATGTCCCTCTCGTCCAATCCATCACCATAAAACAATCGGGTTACCAAGATGGTTTCTCTATGCTGATTTTGAGATGTCAGGAGAACTTTATGCCCTTCTTTCTCATATTCAGATATTTGCCATTGAACCTCATAATCAATATCGCCCCTTTTCTTAAGTGGGGCGAATTTATAACTCCGCTTCAGATCAAGCAACGAATCGCCTTCACCAAACAGGCTCTTTAATACGTCAGATATCAAAACAGATTTCTCCTCATTCTTTTTGGTCATAATGACCCCCTCATGGCTCTTTATATCGGAGGAACCAACTTGTCTCACCTTGTCGTAATTTACAAATTATATCAACCTTACGTAGTGGTCTGATCCAATATCTGATGAAGTGCCGAAGCAAAATGGAGCCATTCTAATGCTTCCTGCTCGGTCAGATGTGCCATATGATTATGAGCTAAGACATTCCGTACCCCCATCATAGCTCCTGAAAACAACCACATTGCTCCTAGCTGCGGCTTGAGCGCTACATAGGTGTCTAGAACAGCCGAACGATAATGCCCATCCTGGAACAGCTTTTGGGCAACTGCTAAGACTTTTGAATGAAGTCCATTCAGTATGCTCGATTGAACTGTTGTTTGTGGTGAAATAACTGTTGTCTGTGATATAGGTGATGCATGACTCTCTAACTGCGATATTCCTTTCTCCATTACGGTGAGCAGTGTCGGGAACTTTACATCACCCGAAACGAGCCCTTCATCAACTAGCGTTTTCATCATCATCAAACTCGGCTGCTCTTCATTTACCTCTGGATAAAAAAAGAGGATAATCCTTACGTTCAATCAACACTGCATAGCCCCAATATTCTGAAAGTCCTTGAAGATTGCACAGAACCTTCATTTTACGGTCTGGAACCGCTGGGAATTGGCCAATGATTTGTTGAATTGAATATCCCTCTGAATAGCCTTTGGGATCACCAATGAATAATGTGACTACCGGCTCCTTATTAATCGTTCGGGATTTGGTTAATGCCGAAACCTTTATTAACTGCGACTTAAGTTTACGCTCAGCGGGTAAATCCTCTAAGCACTCACGAGTGATCTGGAATTCACGCGACTCTGCAAGTTATTTGGTATACCTCAGACCTGTCCCTTATTTGCACAGCCTCATTGCCACATAGCGGACATTGAATTTTTGATGTCATATTAATCATTCCAAACAAAGAAATCACGCAAAATAATATTTGTAAATATTCGCCAAGTAGTGTCTTTCTTCCTGCGCCTAAAGCATTAATCGACAAAATTAACATTTGGAAAAGAAGTAATAAAAGATGCGGATACCCCTTTGTAGGATACCCGCATCTTTTACTTATTTCCCCTTATCTCGTTTGGATTTCACCAACGTCTTTATTCCCAGTCAAAAAGCCAGATGCATTCAGGCATCTGGCTTTTTGACCACTTGAGATTACCACTCAAGCTTATCGTCTTCTTGATATAACGACTTGGCATAGTCGATAAACTCCATCAGTTCATCTCTCTTACGTGCAAAAATGCTAATTTTGTATTTAGTACCATACTTCATGTTAAGTTCGAGTGCTGTTATATCTGCCCCTAGAAATCTATCTTCATTAATATAGGTGTAATCAATATCTTCATACTTAGCAATAAAACTCGATGTGGAATTGCCTGCATCCTTTACGCATACAGCATCAACAGTTAAGACTAACCCAGATTTCCCATTACTCATTATACTTGTATCTTCTATTTCAATAATATCATCTTTTCTATACTTTCCCTGACATATAACAGAAAGAGCATTCCTTGCCCGCGGCTCATAATCATCGCCTGGTTTATAGCCAAAGATTTCTTCAAACTTTTCTATTAATGCTGAATTAAGATCGCTCACTTTCTGCGCCTCCAAGCCCTTTAGCATGTCACAGGCTCTGTAGTTTGCCTCATAAAATTGTTCTAAGGTCATTTGATCCTTATAGAAATGCTCATACGAATCCTTAACTCGGCAAATCAGGGGGCGAACATCGTAGATACTGCATAAGTTGGTAGTGTCATCGAAATGACGGCATACCCCATCGCCTCTGTCTAAGTGCTTATACTGCTCAGTGATACCTACTTTCTTGCAACATATTCCACACTGGTCGCAGTTAAACATTTCAGGCTTGTGTCATCATTTCTAAAAATCTGTTGCCATCCTCAAGAACTTTTTTGGAAGCTTGATCAAGCCGTCCTTCTTGTGTCAGAAGGGATGTATCCAATACAATCTTGATCGTTTTCGCCAGTTGAACGCACATATAAATATTTTCCTGCTCAGAAAGGGAGTACTTCTGCCAATCTTCTCCTTTGGCGTAAATTATTGCCTTCATGGTCTCTACTTGATGGACCAAGTAGAGATCGAGCTTCTGCAAGAGTTCGGTAAGTTGCAAGGCTCGGGTATAGATCCCTTTCAATGAAATGCCTACATGCCTAGCTTGTATCTTAAAGTTTTTCGCTTTATCGTAGTTGCCGTAAGCATCATTCAGAGCAGATTTTGCTTGACTTGCAAATATTGCTCCACCGATTGCAAGAGCTGGACCAGCCACCAATCCCCCTAATACAACCATACCGCCTGCCATTCCAAGACCTCCAGCTGTTAAAGCTCCACCTCCGAGCCAAGCTAAGGTCGCATTCGTAGCGGCAACCCCTGAAAGTGTAGAAAGCGCTGTACCTGTAGTGGCTGTTACTAATAATCCGCCCAAGCCACCCATCACAACACTGTATGTTCCATATGCCAGTAAAGCACCCGAACCTATTGCTGCAAGCCCATTGATTGCAATTTTTTTCGCTTCAAAGGAAGCTTCTTTCAACTGTAAAAAGCTTTTGCTGGTCGGGTTGAAGTCTTTCAGTTCATCAATTCCTTGACTGCTCTTAAAGTTAATATTTTTGATTTTTTCAAAGTTAACTACAAAATCATTTATCGAGGTGGTAAGTACTCTTATCTTTTCTTCGCCTAATTCAGTAATGGCGTCATTTGTCTTATCTTTAGCCATTTGAATGAACTCTTCAGCTTCTTTAGCTATATCTTGTGAATTTTGATTCAAAACCTTGGCTTTATCCAAATCCCTCTTAGCATCAAGTCCCTTTTTTGCTCCAGCTGCTGCCGTGATTGCTGCAATTCCTGCAATGACTGCAGGTATTAACGGTAATGGCATTGTTACCCCTCCTAAAATTAAAACTCTAGTGCTGCATTCTTATCAAGCATGAAGCTATCAAACTCCGAAAAGTTCTTAAATTGTAAGGCTCCACCCATTTCGATAGCAATCTTGTTCAACCCCTGGGTGAATAACTCAATATTTTGGCTATTACTTGCTGAATCTAACATAGTGATTGCTTCGGTGAAGACTTGTTGTCTTCCGGCGTAGAATTTCTCAATCAAGATAAGTAACTCTTTGCCTTGTTTATCCATAGCCTCAATTGCCGCGGTAGCGATAGCATGTATTCTAGCTCTACGCTCACCTGAAAGACGTTCCTCACGGATGGTCTGCATACATGCTTTATACACTGATGAGCTTGCTAAGTAGCCCACCATACCCCCTATGACGGTTCCTACACCTGGAAAAACTACTGTTCCAACTGCTGCCCCGAAACTTGCTGCCATCATACCGGTTCCCTTTTCACCAAGCTCCTCAACCAGTTCAAGGCTATCGATCTCGCCTCTGCCATACCGAATTAAGGATTTGCCTACTTGAACCGTGGCAGTTGCGATCATCGCTGGCATGTTGGACTGTGATAAGTTTACAAAGACGCTATTCGAACTTGCTGCCATGAAGCCCCTAATAGCGGTATCACCAGCTCCGATGATGTAGGCGGTTACTGCTCCAGAAGCGGTATCTTTAGCTACATCTTTTAAGGCTTCACCGACACGTTTTTCACCTCGGATAAGGCTGGTGATGTTTTGGGCAGTAGAGATTACAGCTGATACCACGGCTGCACTTTGGGCATTTTCAAGACCCGATCGATGGGCAGTTTCTAAAACATATTTTGCAGTTGCCAGTTGTGGATGTTCCCGAAGGAAGATTGCTTCTTTTGTTGTTATCCCACTGTCCTTCAAATCTTTCGATACTTGACGATACTTCTCTGCATTCCGATCTAATAGGTCAGCTTTATCAAATTGTCCTTGACCTCTAAGTTTCTCAGCTTGCTCGGATAATTCCTTCGCTTTGTCCTCGGCATACTTCTTAGCAATTTCATACTGTTCTTTTGGGACTAAGACGTCATTTCCTCGATATCTCTCCCAATCATCCTTTGTCATCTTCCTTACTAATTCTTCAGAACTCTTCTTTATCTCTTCTGGAGTCTCGAACTTACCGTAGAACTTCATTTGGGCTCCCGAAGTGGGGTTACCGGAATTATCTACAGACAAAATGTCGAATTGTTGATCATTACCCCTGCCAATATCATTCGATCGATATATACGACTACCGTTACTGTTGATAATATTTTCGGCATTGGTTTTGTCGACATAGTGGATTTCGGCTGAAAATCCTGCCTGTTGCTTTATATTCTGGTATTCAAAATCAGGGTGAACCTTAGACTCGGCTACTTGCTTGAGTCCCTTCCTTACGATTTCGCCATTGTCATCGAAAGTGCCTTTATACCCCTTTAGATACTCCGAAGCTGCCCTACCGAATCTTTCTACATTCTCGGTTGTTGTTGCTCCGACGGTAGAATCCGTTAGACCGCTATGTCCTTTTTTCTTTTCCTTATCACTCATATAAGATGATCACTTCCACTTGTCATATAGGTCTAATTATCAGCCCACTTCATAGGTATTACGAACCATTTCGACATATACCTATAATTTCCTCCTAACCCAATTGATCTAAATTATTTTTTATAAATTTCATTATACAGATGGTGTTTGGTACCTGTTTGTCAGGGAATGTATGTTCTTTCTCTAATAATAAAAAGAATTTTGTTCGCAGATAATTCTGGAGGATGTTTATAGAGGATGATATTGAAGACTCATTGTTTGAACAATACGAAAACTTAATGAAAGATGGAGGCGTGGCTATGTTTTTTTACAAATGTCTGGATTTCCTGGGTCGGGAAAGTCAACTCTTGTCAAGGAAATTGCGAAGTTCACTAAAGCAGTTATTATACACCATGATATCGTGAAAACAGGGTTATTAGAGGGCATAGAACTAGAGGGACTAGATAATGATATAGATCCCAAGCGTGCTGGTGGGGTTGCTTATCATATTGAATGGTCATTAGTCGATTTCCATCTCTCACAAGGACATAGCGTTATACTAGATAGTCCTTGCTTGTACGAAGTGTTGGTTGAGAAGGAACTACATTGGCGGAAAAACATGGTGCGAAATACAAGTATGTAGAGTGTGTATTGAACGACATTCATGAACTTAAAAATAGGTTGAAAAATCGTGAGCGAATGATTACCCAAATTGGTCCAGTCAATATACCTGAAGAAAGATGGCAAGAGGTAATCAACCGTGCCCAAAAGCCAGCTCATTTGGAATGTATGAAAGTAGACACCTCACAACCCGTAGACGATTACATTGGTGATGTTCTCCTTTATATTAATAAATAACATCTCTAAAGGCCATCCTTTGCGGGATGGCCCTTAAAACAATTCAGAGCCTGTGATTAAGCCTTCTGCGCGTTAGCTGAGTGAGGCCGCTTTTCGAAACGTGGCAGCCTAGCGGTGTAGTTTTTTTGTTTAATGCGCGTAACGGAAATCGTACTTTTATACCCGTTTGTATAAAACAAGTGTAGTGTGGTCATTTAGATTCTTCTGAACACCTGTTTTTGTGAACCCCATTTTTTCATACAAGTAGCAATTACGTGATTCCTCTAGAATTGTCGCCAGTTCCCACGTTTTCGCTTCTGGGAATAGATCCATAACTAAGGAAATCGATTTTTGCGCTATCCCTTTCCCTTGGTGTTCAGGGAGTATGAACATGGGACTTACCCAAAAATGTCCCTTATGCTCTTTCCAAAACACACAGATAGCCCCGACAACGGTTTTGCCTTGCAGTATTTTATAAAAGCCGCCTTGGGGATTAACTATCCTTTTAATAACTCGTTCAATGTTTTGTTAGCAGGATTTGTATCAAAGTCTTGGTATTTTTCCAACAAGGGTAAGAAAGCTTTCACCTGGATCTCAAAGATTAAATCGACATCAGATTCAACCGCCTTTTCAAGGCTAACTTCCAAGTATCATTCCTCCCATTACCATGGATATAGAACCTCAATTATGAAGTGAGCTGCCGAACATCTCGCTCCCCTTTTTATTCAACTACCGTGCCCGTTAGCGTAATGGCCAGCACTATAATATGACTTTCCATCTACCTACTGGCTTATCGATTTATTTTCTCAGTCTAGATTTAAACCTTATACGACAGCTGGACAGTTCCTCATTAAATAAGATCCTATTTTTGATCTTCCATCGGCAGCCAGCATTTCTGGGGTACCTTCTGCAACTAGCTTTCCGCCCTCACTTCCCCCGTAAGGACCCATCTCAAGAATCCAATCGCAGTAGGATAACATGGAAGTATCATGCTCTGTAACTACCACGGTGTTTCCTTGCTCCGTAAGCTCGTCAAGTAATGCGATGAGTTTCTCAATATCCGAGAAGCTTAACGCGGAAGTCGGTTCGTCCAGGACATACAAAGTATTTTTCTTCTGAACTTTGCCTAGTTCTTTGGCTAACTTGATTCGTTGTGCTTCACCACCACTTAAAGATGGAGCCGGTTGTCCGAGCGAGATATATCCCAACCCTACCTTGATTAAGGTTTCAAGCATGTGGGAGATGGCTTTATATTCACAAAATATTTCAAGTGCGTCCTCCACACTCATCATTAACACATTGTGGATATTCTTTCCTTTGTACATAATATGTAAAATTTCATCTTTATATCTAGTTCCCTCACAAGATAAACATGGCCGGTTAATTAATCCGAGAGGCCCCATATCCACCGCTTCCACGCCGTCCCCCTTACATGCAGGGCAGGATCCGTGCTCCGTGTTAAAGGAGAAGTGACTGGGAGTATAATTTTTATTAACCGCTTCTTGCTGATCGGCAAATATACTCCGAATTTTATCCCAGATTCCTACATACGTAATCGGCATAGACATTTTGAATCGACCAATTGGTTCTTGTGTAACAATCACGCATTTTTCAATTGATTGCCATCCCTCAAGTGTACCGATTTCATGCAGCGCAGACGATGGTTTGTCAAGAAGTTCATCCTCTTCTTCTAAGTCCACTTCTTGTTCCGTATTCAAATAATGTCTGAGCAAAGGCACGAGCGTGTCGGAAATAAGTGTGCTTTTGCCACTTCCGGAAACACCAGCTACCCCCACCATGACACCAAGTGGAATTGCGGCAGTGATATCTTTCAAATTGTGTAATTTCGCATTACGGATCAATAATTTTGGCATTTGCTCCGTGATGTAACGGCGTTGCTCCGTTTTTTTGTACGGCAGCAATTTCCTTCCCGTTAAATATGGGCTTATACCCGATGCCTCGAAAAGCAGATAGTCTTCCAGGGTTCCTTGAAATATCAATTGTCCCCCGTGTTTTCCCGCAAATGGACCTAACTCTACGATATAGTCTGCACCTAACATTACACTCGCGTCATGTTCCACCGCAATCACTGTATTCCCGGAAGAGGTTAATGATTTTAATTTGTGTAACAAAATCTCTTTTTCCGATTCGTGCAATCCTGCTGTAGGCTCATCAAATATATAAAGTAAAGAATCAAATTGGGATTGAAGATGGAACATCAGATAAAGCCGTTGAAGCTCCCCGCCGCTTAAGGAGGGGATACTTCTTAAGACCGTTAAATGAGACAGTCCTACATCAAGAAACAAATGGAGCTGTTTTGCAAGTCGATCGGCAATTTTCCTACCCTGCGGCGTGAGATCAATGTCTTCAAGCAAAAGAGTATCTACAAATTTCGAAAGGTCGGCCATCGTCATGTTACAAAGTTCGCCCACGTGCTTTCCACAGATAAAAGTTTTACGTGCTATTTCATTTACGCGATAACCTTGACAATGCTCGCATGCAACGCTTGAGCAGTACATCTTCTCCATGTGTTGCCGTTGGTTGGGCTTATTTTTCATTCGGTTCCGAACCCAAGTGATAACCCCTGTAAACTCCTCATGGCCGTATAAAAAAACGTCCTTCTCTTCTTTTGTTAGTTCCTCGTAGGGGGCTCTCGACCAACCGTTGACATTCGCTTTAGATAACTTTTGAATTTCCCTTGATAGAATAGAGCTTATTTGCGCACATATTTTCTCGGTTGCTTTGCTCCGGTCTGGAATCACTTTATTAATGTCAATATCCGTGCCAAACCCGCGCCCATAGCAAACCACGCACATACCTGACTGTAAATTGTAAGCGAAGGCTTCCGCTCTGAGGTTGGTTCGCCGGCCGTCTGTTATTTTTCCTTCAATCGAAAACAGCAGTTTGATGTAATCTAGAATTTTGGTCTTTGTGCCGACAACACTTCGGGGATTGGACTGCCTAATTGTATTCTGCTCCACTGAGATCGCTGGTGGAAGGCCGGAAATATCGTCAAAAGATTCGATGTCTTCCGCAACTCCACGTAAGTTCAAACCGATGGATTGGAGATAGCGACGTCTCCCTTCTTCGTATAGAATATCGAAAGCCAAGCTTGATTTCCCTGACCCGCTTACTCCGGTAAAAACAACGAATTGGCCCTTCGGAATAGTGACGTTAACGTCTTTGAGATGATGGATCCGTGCCCCACGTACTTGAATGTGGTTCATTGATTGCCTCCAGCTTGCAATGTTCCTAAAGCTTCGCGCAAATATTTTAATGCCTGCAGTCCTTCGTGTTCCGCCCTCTTGGCCCCTTGTAGGAGATTAACCGCTTTCTCGATATTTTGTGTATCTTTTGGATCTCCGCCATCAGGGAAAGGAAACAGAACGGCAAGATCTTGTAGTGCCGCAGCCGCCGCTTCATAATGATGAAGGGCATCAGTTATGAATGTCCAATTGTACTCCGCATAATCTTCCTTTAATCTATGGAGAAATTGTACAGCGAATTGACGTAACTCCGAATAAACTGCAACATTATAGGCATTAAAGAACGGGACAATCTTGTCCCCTCGAAAAGCTTCGATCCATGCATCATAAGCAGCAAGCCCCTTAGTTAATTCACCATCGCCATGTTTAATGGATTCCGTCGTGTTCCCATGCTCCCATATCATATCGAGCATATTACACAAAGCTGTCAGTCGGTCAATTTCGTTAGGCTCGGTGATGGCAATGAGACCGATTTCCGAGGTCTTTCCCTTCCCTAATTGATCGTAAGCCAAGTGCGCCTCCTTTATCTTGTCTAGTGCATATAGCTGTTGCTGTTTGTCATCGTAGCCATATACTAGGCCGAACTCTGCATGGAACAAATCCCAGATGATCACCGGAAATCCTCTATCAATAGATTGGTGAATCGTGTTAAGTACATCGGTGATGATGAGTGGTTCCACAGGAAGAAAGCTTAATACTTTTACATCATAGCCTAGATTGGCCAGTGCTTTCGGGAAGTTCTCTTCCCCTGCAAAAATAAAGGGACCGCCAATATGAACCGTTTCTTTGAAAATATTAAGACAAAAAGCATACCCTGTAAGCGCATTGACCTCCGCAAGTGAAACACCCTTCTTTTCGATATACTGCATCACTCCCCACATGCAATAGGTGACCGATGGCCTTGAGCCCAGAAAGTGACTATCACCAACCCGTTCCGTATATATCATAGGCCGTTCTAAGATTGTTTTTGTCATACATTTTTTCTCCCTTCTCTGGATCAGATGCTCGTTAATATAGAGTCGAATGCGTTCATGTTGAAGTTTTTGCCGGGTGCGAGAAATCGTTTTATAGACGCTGGTCGTCGTTGTATCAAACATACTTGCAATTTCTTGGGGTGAAAGCTGTTTAAAGAAGTAAGCTTCAATTATTCCCCTTTCTCGGCGGTTTAAGCAGGTGAAAAGGCCGAGTATCGTCTCTAGGGTTTCTTTTCGAACGACATACTCTTCAGGGCTACGATAAGTCTCACTTTCCTTCCCCCTAGTTTTCACCATGTAAGTCAGGATGCTTTCCACGTCTTCCCAATCAACTCGATCGAAAGAGACACTGGCCATGAAACTAGTAAATGGTCGCTCATTCCCATAAGGTCCACCGCGTCTGAGATTCATCATGGCCTGATTGCGTACGATTTTGTGCAGCCAGGGGAGGAAACGCGAAACATCAACTAACGTACCAAGATGCATGAAAGCTTTTAAGAGCGCATCTTGTACAACGTCTTCCGCCATAAACGGATCCTGAGTAATACCCGAAGCCCATGCATGCGCTTTAGATCGATGTCTGCGCACCAGCTCACTAAAAGCATCGTTATCCCCTTGCTGTGCCCGTTCAATTAGC
This sequence comes from Paenibacillus sp. J2R1T-4, assembly GCF_059692235.1. Taxonomy (NCBI): domain Bacteria; kingdom Bacillati; phylum Bacillota; class Bacilli; order Caryophanales; family Paenibacillaceae; genus Paenibacillus; species Paenibacillus sp. J2R1T-4. The sequence goes on from NZ_JCAUBA010000005.1 coordinate 348,341, forward strand.
GTGGATTCATCTACTTCCTGGTCGCCAATACTTGACTGTCTTATTACGATTTCTTTCACTGTCCGACTCCTTCATCGCTCGTCATCCGTCTATCCGCATCATAGATGCCAAATGGAGAATCTTTTTGACATGTATTTAGAAAAAAATTTGATCTTATGATATACCTTACCTTAATGCACTTTGACTATTTCTAGTTGCAACATGGTCAACCCTCTTTTCACTGAAAGGAAATGCTTGAATTTTCACCATACTTTTACAATTAATGCATCCAGAATAATTTAGCCCGTTAAAGCAGTAGGCTGCCGAAATATGCCGGCAGCCTACTTGTATTGGATAATTGAACTTTTGAGTCCCGTTAGTAAACGTGACATTTTGTTGCGTTAAACTGCCCGTTAGCTGAGCGGATTTCGAGCAATGCAAAACAAGTGATGGATCGGTTCCACCACTGTGCTATCGTGTCCCATTAGCTCAGCATTTAGGCCTGCAAATGTCGTCATACTTCTCAAGGTCTCTAATTATCTTGAGCAACGGCTCTGGAAACATAACTCAAAATAACTTATACTACAATAAATCCGGGGAGGGTATATCATGACAACAAAAATTGGTCCGTCTATAATGTGCGCTGATTTCTTTAACCTAAAAGAGCAAATCCAAGAACTTGATAAATATGGTGCAGATTACTACCACATCGATATTATGGACGGACATTTTGTTCCTGGCTTTACACTGGGGACTGAATTTGTTGAACAATTAGCAAAAAACACTAAAACACCTTTAGATGTTCATCTTCTGAGTGACAACCCTTTTGACCATATGGACAATTTCTTGAACCTCGGGATAAACTCACTGACAATACATATTGAGGCTACTTCAGATATATTTAAATGTATCAAAAAGATTAAGGCTAACGGAGTTCGGACAGGAGTGGCTTTAAACCCTGGAACACCATTATCTCTTTTAGATGAGCTGCTTGGCGACATCGATCAAATATTAATTATGACAATTTGCCCAGGTTTCGCATCTCAACCTATGATTCACTCTTGCTTAGAAAAGGCAGCGCGATTGATTCAAAATCTACGCGACCGCAAGCTGAATAATATAGAAGTCATGATTGATGGTGGGGTAAAAGAACATAACATTCTTGAAGTGAATAAATGCGGAATACATGCTGCTGTGGTTGGATCTGGTGTATTTAACACAGAAAACCCCGGACTAACATTGGAGAGGATAAAAAAATCCTTAAATGCCCCATTAGTTAAGCCACAATAATTTGACCTTATCCTCTGCCGACGGAATCCCGAGGCAGCTTTTAACGAAAATGACCATACTACCACAATAATCAGAGAATAGGATTCATTAATGTCAACGAGGCTACCGCATGCCGGCAACCTCGTTTTTGTTGAGCTATAGTACTCCGTTTGATTAATGGATGTCAGCTTAGACCACTAATGGAGATTCGCCTGAAACTGGTTTAATCCAAAATGTAGCAATAAACGATTTTGGTGCTAAATAGATTCTGTCTCTAATGGGGAGTTCTGACAAGACTTATAATCAAGTAGATAACTTGGAATTTATCTACTTGATTCCGTCAGTTTTTAGTGCATCAATGACCTTTTTCAAAAATCTTCTGGTTTGGTCTATATCCGCAATAGTGTTTTTATCAAAGCGGCTATCAGCCCATGATGTCTTGCCCACGGAACGTACGAGTAATTCTCCACCCTTAATTAAATAGTAATTCGTCTCCCTGAAATTTCTATCGACTAATTCAGTAGTTTTCTCAAATCCTTCATTCATATCCAAGAGTTTTTGTATGACATCTTTCGTTAATCTCATTATAATTTCCCTCCTCCAATGCGGTGCTCAATATACTCTGAATTAAAAACCGCCTCAATTACAATATTAGTTGATTATTTGAAATGATATCAATAATCTTTTCACATTTATCATATTTGACAATGAATCCAATTGACATAAAATACACCTCTTAGCCTCTTATTTAAATAACAACTACATTTTATAAAAATATTTAAACATTGGAATTCGATGCTAACTCCATAAAATTAAAAAACTCAAAGTTAGCCAATTCGAATTGGAAGCATTAATTACGTTAATCTGCCCGATAGCTGAACGGAAATCCAGCAACGCAAAACAAGCGATGGATCGGTTCCACCGCTATGCTATCGTTACCCGTCGTATTATGAGGTCAACCAGTTTTTGCTGGTTGACCACTTTTCATTTTAAGTGGTGTATTTATTGGTAGCCGGGGCAGAACGATCGTACCCGTGGGCACACAGCCC